>SHYD01000099.1 GCA_009692945.1 Dehalococcoidia bacterium
CGCCACCGAGACCCGCCGCAGCGGCCGGGCCGTGGGGCATAGACCAGGCAATGGGAAGTCACAGGTGGCAGGACGAAGCCTGTGACTCTATGAGCGGGTGCACGGCTTTGCTTGAAGTTCCCGGGGAGGGGTTGCACAGTGGGTGATGCCGATGGGGATGGTGCAGGAAGGGGGTGTACCCCCTTCCTGCCGGGGGTTTGGGGGTGCCTGTCCTGAGCAGCGTCGAAGGGTCCCCCATTTCTTAGAAGTTACGGGGTGGGCGGGTGGGAAAGACGCGCCTCCCCGAAGGCTGACCAAGCCAAGACGGTAAGAGCTCAGCGTTGATGAGTTGCCTTGAAGCCTGCGGGCTAAAGCCACGCAGCACCGTCGCACAGCACTGATGGGCGGTGCCTGCCTTAAGCCTGTCAAAGGCCCCCCAATTCGATCCCCCTGGGATCGGTGGGCGGGAAGAGCCAACGCTCATCCGAATGCCGCGGAGGTCAGAGCGTACCGGCGATGGCCACATCAACTCTGAACTTACGTCGGCTTCTTCACCTTGACACCCCCAGCCCCCCTTCCTACACTCGCGTGCACCGGCCCGAACGCCGGACACCCCCCCGAGAAGGACACTGATACCCCATGCCCGTTGCCCTCACCGATGACATGAAGGACAAGCTCGACCACGCCCTGGAGAACGGCAACCCCTGCCTGTTCGCGGTGGTCGGGCCCGACGGCTACCCCAGCATGAGCTACCGCGGCAGCCTGATGGTGTACGACAACGACCACCTGGCCTACTGGGACCGGACCCTGCACGGCGCCATCGCCAGCACCAAAGAGAACCCGAAGGTCAGCGCGCTGTTCCGCGACCCCGCGGCCCGCGTCATGTGGCGGTTCTACGGCGACGTGGTGGCCCATCACGCCGACGGCGCCATCCGCGATGCGGTGATGGCCCGCACCCGCCAGCGCGAACTCGACGCCGACCCCGAGCGCAAAGGCATCGCCGTGATGATTCGCGTGAACAAGGTGCTGGAGCGTGGCGCAGTGCTGATGGAGCGCGAAAGCGAACACCCCGGGCGGTGTTGAACCTGAGCGTTCGGCATAACCTCCGGCCGCCACGCGCTGGAACTACGGGCGTGACTTAGAAAGTTGCAAAGCCAAGTTCGGCTGCGCGCGCGAGCTAATAAGCCAATCGTGGATCATGCTCCGTATTGGTACAGGTGGACGAGTATCTAACGCCAATTTAGCCCGGTTTGTTGTTGCAACGGCTAATGGATAACGTTACCGCTGGTGGCTGTTGCAGCTAGCCGCAGTCGATAGCGCAGGCTGCGCCGCTGTCATGCTGACGCAAGGAAGCATCTGGCGGCGGGGTGGCCCACCGCCCGCCCAGCGTCGCGCCGCCCTCACCCTGACCACGCCACACACAGAGCCTGGGCCCCCCGCCCCACCGGACGCTTCGCGCCCTCGGCATGACATCCACCGGCGCCGTTGTCATGCTGACGCAAGGAAGCATCTGGCGGCGGGGTGGGCCCACCGCCCACGCCCAGCATCGCGCCGCCCTCACTTTGACCGCGCCTCGAACAGAGCCTGGGCCCCCCACATCCGGCGTGTCATGCCGACACTTGCCGAAGGGCCGAGCGTGGGGCGCCAGCGATGACGATGACTTAGGCAACCATCCGACATTCCGCTACAATCTGATGGCCCGCCGGTCACCCTGCGCTAATCATCACCAACACCCACGGAGGATCTTTATGGACGACGCAGCAAAGAAACACGCGCTCAGGCTTATCCCCTATGGCATGTTCGTGCTCACCTCCCGCTCGAAAGACGGCAAAGAGCTGAGCACCGGTACCATCAATTGGATCACCCAGGCATCCTTCGCGCCGCCCCTGGTGGTGGTGGGCGTCAAGGGCGACTCTCACCTGCACGCCCATATCAAGGACAGCGGAGTGTTCGCCGTGAACGTGCTGGGCAAAGAGCACAAGGACCTGGCGTTCACCTTCTTCAAGCCCGCCACCGTCGAAGGCAACCTGATCTCGGGCCAGCCCTTCGAGGCGGGCAAAGAGACCGGCTGTGCCCTGCTGACCAACCTGCCGGCCTGGTGGGAGTGCAAGTTGGTGGGCGAGGTCTCCCACGGCGACCACACGGTGTTCGTCGGTGAAGTCATCGAGGCCGGCGTCCGCAACCCCGATGACGCCTGCATCCTGATGCGCGACCACAACTTGAACTACGGCGGCTAGCCTACAGCCGTCGAAGCGGCGGCTGTACGGAACAACGAGGCCTCGGCGCATTTGCCGAGGCCTCTTCTCATGCAGCACCCGCTGGCCTTACGCCGTCTGCTGACCCGCCGTCTGCTCGGGCGTGACCCAACGCTCGGCCCAACCTGTAAGCGACATGATGACGACGTGCAGCGCCTCGCCCTTGGCCGTCAAGCAGTAACTGACCCGTGCTGGCGAGCCGTCGGCAACCAGGCGTTCCAGAATGTCCTCGGCCTCCAGCTCTTTCAGCCGCTCCGAAAGCATGCGGTCGCTGAGGCCGGGGATGGCCGCCGCGATTTCGTTGAACCGGTGCTTGCCCAACAGCACCGCCCGCAGGATGGCCCCACTCCAGCGCCGGCCCACCAGCTCCACCGCATGGGTGTAGTAGGGACAGAACACGTCATCGAGTGTATGCGGATTCATTGACTCCATGACCCTATTCTTACGCAACGTAAGCTACTTGCCAAGAGCGGGCGGGTACGCATACACTAACTATACAAAGGTAAGCAAGTTCAGCAAAGGGGGAGCATCATGAGGACGCAATCCGCATCCAGCCTCAAGGTTCGCTCCATTCAGGCAGTGGTCAGCGCCACCACTGTGATGGAGGGCGCCGGCATGCTCGTCCATCGTTCGTTCCCTACCGCAGCCCTCGACATGTTTGACCCCTTCCCGCTGCTCGATGAACTCGGACCCAAGGCCTTCGCACCCGCGGAAGCGCCCGGCTTCCCCGATCACCCGCACCGGGGGTTTGAAACGGTGACCTACGTCCTCCAGGGCGGCATGCAGCACAAAGACTCGCGCGGCCACGCCGGCAAGCTGGGCCCCGGCGACGTGCAGTGGATGACCGCCGGCAGCGGCATCGTGCACTCGGAAATGCCGGAAGAGGAGTTCACGGAACGCGGCGGACTGCTCCACGGCTTCCAGTTGTGGGTGAACCTGCCTGCCAAAAACAAGATGATGCCGCCACGGTACCAGGAGGTGGCCGCCGCCGGCATACCCGCGGCGGTCAGCGAGGACGGTCTGGTGAGCGTGCAGGTGGTCGCTGGCGGGGCCCTCGGGGTTCGGGCCGTCATCGACACCGTCATACCCATCTCGTACCTGCATTTCACGCTCCAGCCCGGTGGCAGCGTGGTGCAGCCGCTCCCGGACGGCGCGAATGCCTTCGCCTACGTCTTCCAGGGCGCCGGCCGGTTTGGTGATGCGCAGACCACCGTGGAACGCGGCAACGTCGTGCTGTTCGGTACACAGGGTGAGGCCGTACACCTGGAAGCGCCCGTGACCAGCGTCGAACCCCTGAGCCTGCTGCTCATCGCCGGCCGGCCCATTGGCGAGCCAGTAGCCCGCTACGGCCCCTTTGTGATGAACACGCGTGAAGAGATTGCGCAGGCGATGGACGACTATCGCAACGGCCGCATGGGCGCCATCACGATCTAGGCGACTTACTTCCAGGTAGCAGAGCCGCGCGAGGAATCCCTTAGCGCCGGGCGGTGGCGACTCTACGGGGACGAAGGGATTCCTCGTGACCTCGGCGTGACATAGGCTCCACCCCAAACTTCACCGCCCTCCCCCACAGGACTGAGTACCTACCACCGACCAGGTCGGGTGGCGCCCCGACTCCATACCTGATACGATTGCGCCACGAACACTTGTTCGTAACCCCCGATGCTTCCTCCTTTTCCACCGTCGGCCGGGTTCATTCGCGTGGTTAAGGTTCATCTGGAGCATCCCAGTAAGGGTGCGATCGAGGTTCACGGGCGTATTTTTGTAGGGGGCATCCCCTTCGCCACCACCGACACCGAGTTGCAGACCCTGTTCGCTAGCCACGGGGCTGTGGACAGTGCGAGCATCGTCAAGGATCGGTACACTGACCAGTCCCGCGGATTCGCCTTCGTCGACATGCCGAACGAGGCCGAGGCCAAGATGGCCATCACCCGCCTGAACGGCACCCAGCTCGGTGGCCGGTCCCTCACCGTGAACGAGGCCAAGGCTCGCGAGGCGGGCGGCGGCGGCGGTGGTAACCGTGGCGGCGGCGGCGACCGCGGCGGCTACGGCGGCGGCGACAACTCCCGGCGCTACTAAGCCCTAAGAGGCTACGAACAGCGGGGGCGCAATTGCGCCCTCGCTGTCTTTGTATTGAGCAACGGGTCTGGAATGGTTAGCCAATGCCGGCTTCGGGTTTGGGGCGGCCCCCATCCTAGCCTTCTCCCAGGGGAGAAGGGGTTGGATGCTCCCCTTAGCGGCTGGCCTTCAAGGAGGTTGTCGTCCCGACCGACGGGCGGGAACCTTTTGGCCCGGGGCGTTGCGACCTACCCAAAACGAAGAAATGCCTCCTGGCGTCGGCCTGACACCAGATGCGCGCTCCTATCCACTCGATACTGAACGAATACCGTGTGCCGTACGGTGCAGAGGCGGAGAGTTGGCCTTGAGACCTGCGGGCTAAAGCCACCCAGCACCACCACATTGCACTGAGGAGCATCGCCTCGGCGGGGGAATCCTGAGGGGACGGCGCGCCTCCACAGGAAGGTGTGGGGGGGGGTGCCACCGCACTTCGAGACCCCTGAGGGTGGCGGGCGGGAAGAGCCAACGCTGATCCGAAGACCGCAGACGTCTGCAAGGCCACTGCAACGCTGAACTCTCTACGTGCACAACCCTGAGTTCGGCAGCCTTGCAGAGTTGTGCTATGCTGTGCGCCACAAGCGTCCCAGCGTTGCTTGTACCGGTGGCGATCCCTCCCTCGCCGCTTGGTTGGCCAGGACGGGGCGGGCAGTCTGGGTGTCCCAGTTGGATGCATGCAAGGTGCAGGATGCGTTTGTTCGTTGGCGGAATCCCCTACGCGACCACTGAGGCGGAGCTTGAGACTCTGTTCTCGAATCATGGCAGTGTGTCTTCGGTGAATTTAGTGCGCGAGCGGGAAACCGACCGCCCGCGCGGCTTTGGGTTTGTGGACATGCCGAATGATGAGGAGGCC
>SHYD01000003.1 GCA_009692945.1 Dehalococcoidia bacterium
CACGAAGTCGCCGTATAAGTGGTCCGCTTCGAACAAGCAGCGTTGGGGGCCCCGCTCACCGAGCATACGCACCTCCGGCCAGGAACTGCTGCTCCCATCCTACGCAACAAGCCACCTCTCGGGAAGAGGGGTTTCCGGCCGGACTTCTAAGTCCTATGGAGTGGGCACCTTCTCAATTTGTGCCTGGGAGTGTTCGTTCAAACCGGGGAGTGCAGAGGGGGCGAAGCCCCTTCTGCCGGGGTGTGGGGTGTCCCCACACACAAACGAAATGGGTGGGTGGGTGGAAGTACAGCCGTCGAGGTTGTCCGACCAGAAACCTGCCCACTCCTATGGGTGTCCCCCAAGAACCATCATTCTCTTTTTTCCCAGGGGGTGGGGGCGGGATCGCTGTCATGGCGTTGTGCGTGTCAAAGCCCGCCCCTGCTGTAGCATTCTTGTAGACACCCCCTGGTGGCTGCCTTATCCTAAGGGCGCTCCAAACAGCTTTCCCCGGAGGAATCGACCAAATATGAGTATCGAAGGACGGGTCGCCGTGGTAACCGGCTCGGCGCGCAACCTCGGCCGCGCCATCGCCGAGCAGTTGGCGGCCAACGGGGCGCGGGTGGTCATCAACGCCCGCAGCCGTGACAAGGTGGATGAGGTGGTGGCCGAACTGAAGGCGAAGGGCTATCAGGCGCACCCCAGCTACCGTTCGGTGGCCACGCCCGAGGGTTGCGCGGGCGTCATCGCCGATGCCGTCGAGGGGTTCGGGACCGTCGATATCCTGGTCAACAACGCCGCAATCATCACCTATCGCCTGATCCATGAGATGCCCGACGAGGAATGGCTTGACGTCCTCAACACCGATCTCACGGCGCAGTTCCGCACCACCAAGGCAGCGCTGCCCCACATGATGGAGAAGAAATGGGGCCGCATCGTGAACGTGAGCGCCAACGCCGCGATGGCGGGCAGCGCCCATCGCAGCCATTACGCCGCCGCCAAGGGCGGCATCCTGGCGTTCACCAAGGCTACCGCCAAGGAGTACGGCAAGTACGGCGTGACCGCGAACGCCATCGCACCCCTGGTGCAAACCGATGAGCGGTCCGCGGAAGGGGAGGAGGTCCCCTACGGAGCCCTCTACTCCCATCACAACCAGACCACCCGGCCCGACCTTCAGACCTTTTCGGCAGCGCCCGACACCGTGATGCCGCGGGCCCATCCGCGCGACGTTGCGCCGCTGGTGGCGTTCCTCGCCTCGGAGGAGGCGTGGTACATCACCGGTCAGGTCATCTCCGCCAGCGGCGGGCGGTGGATGTAGACATAATGAGGCCGACTCAATGACGGACAAACAATCTTCTCGCGTCGTCCTGATCACCGGCGCCAGCCGCGGCATTGGGCTGGCGGTGGCCGAAGCCTTCGCCCGCAACGGCGATATCGTCAGCATCACCGGCGGCCGGGACCGCCAGGCGCTGGATGACGCTGTTGGGCGGCTGCGCAGCGTCCAGCCGGACGCTTCGGGGGCGATGGTTGACGCCAAGAACAAGGCGGAGGTCGACGGCTGGCTCGCCGCCACGGTGAGCCGGTGGGGGCGGATCGATTGCGCGGTCGCCAACGCGGGAGTGATCAACCCCACGCCGTTCCTCGACATCACCGAGGAACAGTGGGACACCGTGGTGGGCACGCACCTGAAGGGGACCTTCCTCCTGATGCAGGGCGCCGGCCGGGTGATGGCGGAAACGAAGACCGGAGGCAGCCTGATCACGGTCAGCGCCCCGGCGGCCCTCCGGGCCAGCAACGGCGTGGCCGATTACGCCAGCGCCAAGGGCGGCATCATTGCGCTGACCAGGAACCTGTCGAAGGAACTGGCGCCCTTCGATATCCGGGTGAACTGCATCTCACCGGTCGCCGAGACCCGCATGACCGACGCCCTGCAAGTGTACCGGAAGCTCGACGCCGCCGCCTGGGCCCGGCTCTCACCCGGCGGCCGGATGCCGCAGCCCCACGAGATCACCGAGCCCTTCCTGTTCCTCTGCTCGCCGGGCGCCCGCTTCATCACCGGCCAGGTCATCGCCGTGGATGCGGGGAGGAGTGTGTAGGGGCGAGAGGCGTCCTATTTCGGGTTGGGGGCCAGGAGTTTGAAGCCGTGCTGCTTCAAAAGACGGCCCATCGCGGCTTCAGACGGTGGCAGGCCAACCACGCTCACCCCGAGACTGGGGTAGAGGATCTCGATCCCGATCAGGGTTCCGTCTTTCCCAAAATCGAGGTACCGGTGGTCGTCCAGGATTGTGGTGTGGTCGAATTGGGCTTCTGAGACGCGGATGTACAGCGCGTCGGCCTTCTACCGGTCTAAAGCCACAATCGGTCTTCAGATCCTCCTAAAGTTGGTGGCTAGGGGCCAGCGCCACCGTCGTACTCTGTCGGTTGAAATTGGCTCCCTAGATGGGCCTCGATCTCCCAGTGGCCCTTATCATGCTCACGCAATGACCAGGTCCATCGTCCCCAATGCTGCCCATCCTCGAGGTTAAATCGCACCTCAAACGATACCTGGTCGACGGGTGGCTGAGGTGCCATCGGGACCGGTTCCATTCGGAAGCAGCCAGGACGATTTTCTGGCATCGGCTCACGCCATTCCATTTCTACGCCTGCTCCGAACCAACGTGCCTCAACCCCCCCAGGCGACGGCGAAGCATCGCTAATAGTGAACTGGCAGAGCAGTCTCTCACCTCTGTCTAATCTCGGTTCCATGCGAAATCGGGGTGCACCAGCGCGCTTTGGCCATGGCAGGAGCGCTGCGGTCCTGCCATAAGGTAATGGATTGCCCAACTGTTCGTACGCGAGGAGCTCCGTGTCGGCCTTCCACTTCCGTAGCAGTTGTGGGGGGAATCGCAGTACGTCGCTATCAACGAGCTTCGCACAATTCTGACAGAGCCAGATGCCATTAGAGATTGCGCTTCTTTCGGCGACGGTCAGATCTGAGTCGTAGCTCTCGCCGCCCTTGGCAGCGGCCGTGATGTGGGCGGCGACCCCTAAGTTGATAGCACCTTGTTCACCAACTTCTGGGCCGCTCGTGGGCGATCTGCAGTCTGGTTTCGAGCACACGGAGTTAACCCGCAGCGCGAGCGTCCTTTTTACTTTGGCTGAAAAGTTGTCGCGCAATGCCATACTCAGCGCCGTGCTCCCATCCCCGATCGATGTCCTCCGCTAAAAATGTACCGTCCCCGTGTTCATGCGTGCGGCGGGTGTCAGTGTGGCGGAAGTTGCCGGACGTAATTTAGGCATTGATCTCTACCCCGATCGAGGGCAATGATGGTTGCTGCTCTCAACGGATCACGAGGCTGGGTCCTGTGACGCACTCGCCCGCTGTTTCCGAATTTCCTGGTTGCGAGCGAGCGCTTCCTCATCAGGCAGAAACCATGGCAGCATCGCAAAAACCGCCTCCAAGTGATTCTGCATTGCCTTTTCACCTTGTGCCGAAGAGTAGGTGATCGCCTTACTCAATGCCGTTGCGATCTCGTCTTTGTTGTAAGCAAGTAGCGATTCTGGGAAAACAGCAGCCGGATAAACCGTCAGCATGTTCGGCGAAACTAGCGCTATGGTTCTCCCATAGCTATGCACGATTTCCTGCATGTCAGCATTTTCCGGGACTCTGCCACTTGAGATGCCCGCTTCCAAGGAGTCCATCTCTTGCAAGGCTTCTGCGTGCGCTGCTTCCCTTGCGGCCTGGGCCTCCTGGACCATCTGGCGTGCCTCGGCAACAATCCGCGTTGCAGCCCATTGGGGGGTCCCATTGGGTGCGTGATGCAGCGCCCGGCCGCGCAGCCAATCGTTCCACCGTAATAGTTCCTCCTCGCTAGGTTCCGCCCGCCGCACCACCTATTTTAGCAACCTAAGGAGGCGTCGCCCCAGCGTGGGACTACGCTGGCTTTCAAGGTCCTCCGCCCAGAGCAGTGCTGTTTCCGCCGTCCCTTCCCGTTCGTCGGCGAGGTGAAGAGCCTCAAGCTTGGGCCACCTTGCGGGTTTCCCCATCAAACGATCAAACTGTGCCTGGCTTTTTCGGTCATGTAGAGGGTACTTCAACCAGTAATTCCGGTCGAACTCAGCCTGGCTCAGTGCCTCCCGAGTCTTTCGGGACTCCTCTGGCTCGCTGAGCCCGTGCCAGAACGCAAAGGGCGCGAAGAGGAGGAGGATGAACCCCAAGGTCCCGTTGTGCCGGTTCGCACTCTGCGCAAGGAGGATGGCACCAAGTAAGAGGGCTCCCGCGACCGCTCCCGCAACTGTGCGTTGCAGTCGATCTTCTGCCGCCGCGTCGGGTTGCCACACACGCCACACGTATGCGAGGACGTGCCAGAGCGCTACCGGGGGGACAACCAAAGACACGGCCCAGAGTCCATACAAGAATGGGCTTGAAAGTCCTTCGAGCTGGCTCCAGCGGCTGAATCGCAACGGTGAATAGTCGTTGGCGGACCAGATAAAGAGGGCCGCTGCGAGTAGGCCGACGAGGGATTCTCTCAAGCGCTGCCCGCCCTTGGTTTCGGGAGCTTGCGTGGGAGTGGTGTTCTTGTCAGCCATCACGATGATCAATCCGGCTTGGGCGAAAGTTTTGGCCTGGGTTTTTCGGTCAGGTAGTTGCCGGTAGTGACGACTTTGCGGCCCGATCGGGCTTCAAGCTGGCGGCGGGCGATGCCTACGACCGACCCCCCTTCCTGAGCTGCCTGCTTGTTCGGAACAAAGCCCTGAGCATCTCTGTTGAGGGCGATTTCAGTGGTGGAGGCTTCGCCGAGCATGGTGAAGATTAACTCCAGGTCGGTCATGTGATCGCGGAGGTTTCACGCTTCAGGCCCTTCAGCTTCTTGTAATCGGCAGGGGTCAAGCCACAGGTCGCTTTGGAAATTTCGCCGGTCAGTATGGCGAAGTCTCGTTGATCCTGGATGGAGCGCTTCTGCCATTCACCCGTCAGTTCGTCCCGGACGGCAATGCCGCGGACGCGCTTTTCGACGCAATCGTCGGGGTAGCCTTTGTCCTGATAGAGTTTCCGCATTCGCTGCTGGGCAAGTTCGGAGTTTTCGATCTCATGGACGCGCTGGTAACCCACCTCAGCCAGCCAGCGTTTGAACGGCTCAGCCCTGGGGCTGGGGATCGACTGGATGATGCGAAAGGCGGCTTCGGTGTTGACGGCCTCAGTCTGGTAACTCTTGCCGTCGGTAGAGGGCAGTTTCAGTTGTCTACAGATTGTAGACAACTGAAACTCACTGGTTTTCTCCTCTCGACGTTTCATTGCTGTCCAGTATTTTGTCGGAGCATCGCTGTCGGTCAGCGCGCCCACGATGTCAACCACGGAGAAGTACCACTAGTCGTCAACCCACTCGCGACGAATCTGCTTCGCCCCGAACACGATCATCCTGCCCAGAGACTCGGAGGGTAACTCTTCGCTCATGATGTTGTCCTCACCGCTCCACCCGCGGCGCCCGTTTGTCGGTGACGAAAAACGTGACCAGCATGGCGGCGATGTAGCTGCCGCTGAGCAGCGTGAAGGTGTCGGTGAAGCCGATGGCGTCCATCATGAAGCCGGTGCCCAACGCCCACAGCGGCGTCGAGAAGAAGCCGAGGAAGAAGTAGACGCTGAACGCGGCGTCCTGGTCCGATTCGGTGGCGGAGTCGGCGATGAGCGCCTGGGTCAGTGTCCCGCGGGAACTGGTGACCGCGCCTTGGAACAGCAGGTTGGCCACCAGCGCCAGCGACGCGGCCCCCTGGTGCGCCAGCAGCACGGTGGAAAGCGCCGAGAGCAGCAGCGACACCTGGAGCACGGCCTTGCGGTTGAAGCGGTCCGAGAGCCAGCCGAAGAACATCGGCCCCCCCAGACCGCCCGCATTGAGCAACGCTAATGCGAACCCGGCGTAGGTGATGTTCATGCCGAGGTCGTTCACAAAATGGGTGGCGAAGTAGCTCTGGATGTCTTCGCCGCCGCGCCCGGCCGCCCCCACCATGAACACCAGCCCGATGAGCATCATGTTCTTGTTGCGGAAGACCCGGACATAGCTGGTGAAGCTCTGCGCCAGCACCGCCCGTTTGGCGGTTCCGGCCGGGCGCTGCTGCCGCAGCCGGTCCGGGAAGAAGAAATACGCCACTCCCACCAGCACGCTGGCCGCCGCCACGATCCAGAACACCTCCCGCCAGCCGACGATGGTGATGAGCAGACCGGCGACCGCCGGCGCGAGCAGCATCCCCACACTGGCGATGGTGTTGTTCAGCGCCAGCACCGTGCCCCGCGTCTTTGGGAAGTAGCTCGATAGGATGCTGGCGCCCACCGGGTGTTGAGCGCTGGAACCCGCGGCGGCCAGGGTGCGGGCGCCGAGAAAAGTGAGGAACGAGCCCGTCATTCCGGTGGCCGCGGTGCCCAGCGCCAGCACCAGATTGGCGATCCCCAACACGCGGCAGCGGTCGATGAACGGTGTGACGAAGCCGTAGCCCAGTTGGGTCCAACTGGTGAAGGCGTTGCGAAGCGCCACCAGCAGCCCCAGTTGAGCGAAGCCGAAACCGAACTCCCGCATGATAAGGGGATACAGCGGCCCCACCATCTGGCCCTGGAAGTGGTTGACCGCGTGGGAGACATTGGTCAGCCACAGCATCGAGCGGCGCTCGCCGGGGCTTATCGGCGACTCATCGGCGTCCCCGGCTGCGGGGGTTGCGGCGGGGTGGTCCATGGGAGCGGCGGTGTGCATGAGCGCCTCCGGTGCGAGCGGGTTGTTACAGAGGCGATTCTGTCACGACCGGGGGCGGGTGTCCAGCGGAGGGAGTTCGTCCACAGGTTGGCACAGATTGGCGCAGATTCGGAAAGGTTCAAGGTGCGAAGTGCTGGGTTAGAGGTGGTGAGTAGGGGCGGGTTTGAAACCCGCCCGTGGGTGGGTCCCGCGAGACCTCACCCCCAGGAAGAAGATATTGTGCGTGGGGGAATACCCTGGAACACCCCCGTTCCCCGGCATAGGGGCTCCGGCCCTCGTGCACTCCCGGTCATCCGGTCCCATAATTCGGCATTCCCCGTCAAGTCTGAACGTCGTACACCCCTGATGGCTCACCCGTTGGGGAACACCAGCGACTTTTATGACCACCGGCACCGCGCCCGAGGTGGCGATCAGCGAGCCGATGTCGATGTAGTCGAAGGCCCGCAGGTCGATGCCGTCGATGGAGGCGATGGGGGTGGTGACGCCGAGTTCCGCATTGAGGTGGATGCCGAGCAGCCCGCCCACGTCATCGTCGAACCTGGCGGAGCCCCGCCAGCGCACGGCCACCGCTACCGGGGCGGCCGCCGGGTCCAGATCGAAACGCCGCAACTCACCGGCAAGTGCGCCGGCCACCGCTGCGGCATCGATGCCGGTCTCGCCGTCGCCAAAGTCGAAGGGCGGCGCAACCACCGGGACGTCGCGGAGCGGTGTCACGTCGGGCGGCGAAAGGTAGATAGTGCTGCCGCTGACCTGGACGGTGTACTGCGATGCGCCGGTGACGGTGGCCCGGATGCGTGCGGTGGGCTGGATCACGGTGAGATCCCGTGCTTGGACTCCGCTCAGCACTGCCGCGGCGAGCTGCGGTCCGAGGTCGCCGAAAGTGGCCGCCTCGTTCCCGTAGACGTACTCCGAGACCCCACCTGAGAAGGTGACCGCATCGATGGGTACAGGTTGTGGCAGCGGCGGCGTTCGCAACAGCGTCCGGGTTGCCTCAGACATGGGTACTGTTCCCATTGCTTCCAGCACCCGCTGCGCCATGTGGTCCGCCAGCCGGTCCAGGTCTGGGAGTCCCACCGTTGCACCGAGTTCCAGCTTCAGGCCCAGCGAACGCTCCATGGCGCGGCCCGCCGGTTCCAAGCGGGTGATAACGCCATTGGGGGTGGTGACCACCAGGCGAGCGCCCACGTCCAGCGCCGCCACCGCCGTGGCGCGCCCCGCTTCGCACCGCACCAGCTTGGTGGTGCCGCCGCCGATGGCGACGTTGAGCGCGGTCTGGCCGGTGCGCTCCGACAGGGCGATGGCGCCCGAGCTGTGAGCCGCCATCAGCGCCTCGATGTTGTCGCCCGCACTGACCGCCACGAACCGGCCCCCCTCCTGGGCGAACACGTCGGCGATGGCCCGGGCGTTGTCTCGCAGCAGCGCAACCCCGGTGAGGATCAGCGCTCCGGTATCGACCGACGGCCGCTCGATACCGGAGCGGCGGTATTGCTCGGCGACGAACCGTCCCAGGGCATCGCCGTCGATGGCGGCGTGGCCGGTGTACGGGGTCAGCAGGGTCTCGGACTCGAAGACCGAGGTGCGGTTGGTGGTGACGTAGCGTCCCAGCACTCGATCCAACGTCAGCCGGGAGAAGATCAGGTGCGAGGTCGACGAGCCGATATCAACTCCCACGCTCAGGAGTTGGATGCGGTCCTCTCCTGCTCAGTCGCGCTATAGTGCCATGATCTCGTCGTTCATCACACCCGCTTTGCTCAGCCTTGCAGGGACGAGTTGTTCCGGGGGAGAGTCCAGAGGGGCAACCCCGACGGACACCCCGTCCCATCGGAGTTCGGCGCGCTACACTCCCGCCGGAATGACCCCGCTCTGCCGCCGCCGGGGAGGCGGCATGACGTTGCAAGGCGGCTCGATGCCGGATGGCTCAGGGTGGTTCACGAACGCGGCCAGTTGCTCCAGCCACGCGGTGTAGTCCTGGCTGGTGTCCACCGTCAGATGGGGCCGGCCGATCGGCTCCTCGGTCGCCGCCAGCGCCTGGTACACCTTGTAGGTGGCGTCGGACCGGTCCCAGGGCTCGGGCGAAACGGCCCGCCCCTCCATGCGCCGCCGGACCACCGCCTCGGGTGCGGTGAGGCGAACGATGGCGAGGCCGTCCCCGGGCGCGACGGCAATGCGATACGCGCGGCGGCGTCCCGACTCGTGGAGGTTGGTGGCGTCGAAGACCACCGAGACGCCCCGGCGCAGCAACTCTCCCAGCAAGGCGAAGGCGTAGACGAACACGCGGATGTGTTCGCGGTCTTCGTAGGTGGGAGTGGGGTACAGCCACTTGCGGACCGCATCCGACGAAACGACCGCGAGCGGCGCAGCAGCAGCGAGTTGCCGCGCGAAGGTGGTTTTGCCCACCCCCGGCGGGCCGGTGAGAAGGATCAGCTTCGGATGGGTCGCTGCCGCAGGGAACGGCTCCAGCCGCGTCAGAAGGTCTGCCGTCACCGCAGGTCTCGCCCTGAGGAACCCGTGGCCCCGCGGGCGCGAAACAACGGCCGGATTGCGCACCTGAGCCACGGGTATACCAGCCCCAGCGGTCCCGAACTCGAGGGTCAGAACTCCAGGATCACTTTCATCACGTTGTCGGCCCGGCTCTCGGCCAGTTCGTGGGCCTGGTACACCTGGGCGATGGGCATGCGGTGGGTCAGCAGCGGCTTGACGTAGACCTGTCCCGAAGCGATCAGTTCCCGTGCTGCGGCGAAGTCGGCGTCCTTGTCGCCCCGGATCGAAGTATAGAGGATGGGGTCCTTGCGCATCAGCGTTACGAAGTCCAGGGGGGTTACCGCTTTTTTGGGAAGGCCGTAAAAAGTGATGGATCCGCCTTGGCGCACCATCGGCGCGGTCCAGCCGTAGGTCTTCTCGGAGCCCACGGCCTCCACGACCATGTCGGCGCCCTCGCCGCCGGTGAGGTCCAGCACGGCCTGGACTGCGTCGGTTTTGGCTGAATTGACCTGGTGGGTCGTTCCCATCTTGCGACCGAGGGTGAGGCGGTTGTCCTCCAGGTCGATACCGATGAGCTTGGTGGCGCCCTGCAATTTGATGAGCGCAGTCCAAAATTGGCCAATGGTCCCCTGGCCGATGACCACCACCGTCTTTCCCATCGCGGTGGCGTGCCACTTCCGGAGTCCGTGAACGACGGCGCCCAGAGGTTGGGTCATCAACATCTCGTCCATCGGCTTGTCGCTCGGCAGTTTCAGCAGGTGCTCCGGGCCCCGCACCTGGAACTCCCGGAAGGAGCCGTCGTACCCCACATCCAGCACGATATCGCCCTGCTCGAAGCCCGCAGCGTCGGACTGTTCCACCACCCCCACCACCTCGTGGCCGGGCATGCCGGGCGGCATCGGGTACTTCACGTCGCCGCGGTCGTGGGTCACCACCGGCCAGTCGCTGCCGCAGATCGACGCCAGCAGGGTCCGGGTGAACACCTTGCCGGCCGCCATCTGCGGGGTGGGGATATCGATGATCTCGGTCTTGCCGGGGGCCATCACCTGGACTGCGCGCATGGGGTTGCTCCTTCGGTGGCGTTGGTCTCGATTGGGCCCGATCAGGCGCGTTGGGAGCCCGCCTGGGCGAACTCGTCGCGCCGTTCCAGCGAGGCTTTGAGCAGCTCCGGCGGGATGGGCTTGGCGCCGCCCAGCACCTCGGCGAGGATCGTCATCTGGGCGGTTTCTTCAACAATGAGGTTGGCGCGGGCGGCGGCCGCGGGGTCGGCGCCGAAGGCCAGTACGCCGTGGTTCTCCAGCAGCACCGCCTTGGTGCTCGGCATGCTGGCCAGCGCCGCCGCGATGTTGGCGATGGCCAGCGACGAACCCCGGGGACCGTAGTGGGCCAGCGGCACCCCGTCGGCCATGTCGTTGCGGACCAGCGCCTCGTAGGCACAGCCGATCCCGCGGCTCGCGATGGCGAAGCTGGTGGCGTAGGTGGAGTGGGTGTGCACCACCGCGCCCACCTCGGGCCGGTGCTTGTACACCACCGCGTGCATGTGGACGATCTCGGCGTTGCTGGGGTTGATGGTCCCGCTCACGAGGTGCCCGTCCAGGTCCAGCACGGCCAGGCTATCAGGTTTCAGACTGTCGAAGGAGCTGGTGGCGGTGAGCAGCATGTGGTCGGTGCCGGGGATGCGCACGCTGAAGTTGCCGTGGTGGCTCATCGAAATGGCGCCGGTGCGGACCAGAAAGTTCGCGCCGTCGATAACGGCCTGGCGCAGCGCGAGGTGGTCGAGGGTGGTCATAATCGTGCTCCCTTGTTGGGGTTCAGGGTCGCGGCCGCGGCGTTGGAGGCATCATACCGCCCGAGGTTGATGGTGTCACGCGGCCGTATTCACCAACCGATCGTATCGGAACAGGTAGGATTTACGCTAGAACTGGAATGGCTAGCCCGCACCGGCTCACGGTTATGCTCGGCAAGCGGGGTTCGCTCAACTGGCGACCGCCGTTCTTCGTTCGCCCTTACGCCGGGGCGCCTGCCTTCGCGTGCACCGGCGTAAGCCAGTGGGTGCGCTTCGGGTCCCGGCCCCGCACCACCTGCTCGAAGCGGGCCTGGAGCGCTTTCGTGACCGGTCCGGGCCCGCCGTCGCCCAGCGTGAAGTGGTCGACCGACGCGATGGCTTCGAGTTCGATGAGGGTGCCGCACAGGAAGGCCTCGTCAGCGACGTAGAGTTCGGTGCGGTCGACGTCCCGTTCTTGGACCCGGATGCCCATATCGCCCAGCAGTTCGATGAGGCACTCCCGGGTGATGCTTTCGAGGATCCCAGTGGTGCGGGTGGGAGTGGAGGCGACGCCGTCGCGCATGATGAAGATGCAGGCGTAGGCGCCCTCGGCCACCTTGCCCTGGTCGTTGAGGATGATGCCGGAGTCGAAACCGTTGAGTTGCGCCTCGGTGGAGACGTAGCGGCTGTTCTGGTAGTTGGTGATTGCCTTGGCGCGCGGCGGCAACGAGTTGTCGGAGATGCGGGTCCAGGAGGAGACGCAGCAGCGGCTGGCCTTGCCGGAGCCCAGGTTGCTGGGGGCGGACCGGTTGGTGATGAATACCTCGGAGGGAACGCCCTCGGCCGCCAGGTAGCCGGGCACGGTGCGGGCCATATACGCCAGCGGCTGGCAGTAGGCGTCGGTGCGATGGCCGTTGGCCCGGAACAGCCCGGTGATGGCCTCGGCGAGCTGGGGCTGGGAGTAGGTCTGTTTCATGCGCATGAAGCGCTGGGACTGGGCGAACCGCTTGAGGTGGTCCTCCAGCCGGAACACGTAGAGTTCCTCGTCGTCCGGGTTCCAATAGGCCCGGATCCCCTCGAACACCGCCGAGATGGCCGACCAGCCCACCATCGTGAGGTGCACGGTGGCCGAGTCCCAGGGGATCACCTCGCCCCGCCACCACAGGAAGGGCGGGTGGTCCGCCGCGTGCACGATCTGTTTGGGGTCACCGGTGGTCATTGGCGTGGTCTCCTGGGGAGGGAGTTTCGGAGCCCAACCGGCCTTCGTCGATCAACTCGCGAGTCGAGAGGCCGTCCAAGCGGATGCCCTTGCGGATTTCACGCCACTCTTCCATGGCGGCCTGTGCGTCGGCACTCCCGTTGTCGTCGGGGGGAGTACCGTACCGGCTCTCGTCCATCAACTGCTGAACCGTCATGCCGTCGCCGAGGGGATGGGCGTCACGGAACGCCCGAAGGGCAGCAACAGCTTCGGAAGGGGTGAATCGGGGGTGGCTGACGGGGGGTTCAGGGGGACGAAGTTCAGCTACCGGGACCCCATGGCGGGCAATGGTGACAGTTTCGCCCTGTTCAACCTCGTCGAGTAATTGCGCCAAGTGCGTCTTGGCCGCATTGGACGTGACGGTTTTCATCGGCGCCTCCGACCGGTCGTAAAACTGGTGTCATTGTACGCTTTGGGCTCACGCCAACGGGACACCCAATCGTTCCGCCGCCACTCGAAGGCGCTGGTCAAGCGTCGCGAGCGGCATCTCACGGCGGGCGGCCAACTCAAGATAGCTGGCATCGTATATCGTCAGCCGGAACCGCTGTGCGATTTCAGCGACTCCTGGGAAATGCGTGCTCCATTGATCGGTGTCGAGCGTGATGGGGAGACTCGACAAAAGGTCGATGCACGACAACAACCCTTCGCCCGAAATGCGATCCCGCCGCTCGGCCAGAATGAGGGCATTCACAACTTCGTAGGGCCATAGGGCCGGGGCGACGCCGCCTTCGTCGTTCACGCTGATCAGCAGGTCCCGTGTAGCCGGTGCGAACTCATCCTGCAGACACCAACTGATGGACACGGAGGCGTCCACCACCAGGCTCAATGCCCGGACCTGCTCTCATCGATGAGTTCCTGGATAGTGATCCCATTGAGGGGATGGGCTTCGCGAAACTTTAGGAGGGCGGCAACCGCCTCGGACGAGGTCCGACGCACCCGTCCAGGAGGGCACAAGACGGCTACGGGCACGCCATGGCGGGTGATGGTGAACGTTTTCCCCTGCACCACCTCATCGACGAGATGGGAAAGGTGGGTCTTGGCTTCGTACAATCCGACAGTCTCTGACTCCATGGCGGCTCCTTGGACTAGTCTACGACTAGTATACTACGGCCCGCAAAGTCAGCGGTGATAGCAAAGCCGTCCCTAAAACACCGCAATCGGATTCGCCGGCGATCCGGTGCCGTACTTAATCCGCAGCGGGGCCAGCGTAAGCATGAACTCCCACCGGTTGCGGGCGGCGCAGGCGTCCGCCAGCTCCTCCAGGTTGCAATTGTCGATCAGCCAGAGGCCCATGCCGACGATGCCCACCTGGTGCACCGGCCGCGCCAGGCTGGGGTAGCCGGTGGGGATCACGTCGTTCGGCGTGTCGGAGCCGAGCATGGCGATATCCCGCTCCCGGAAAAAGGGGATGCAGGCGGCGTGGGGCCCGCTGCGCTCGGCCCCGGCGTGCGGCCCCTCCGTCTCGCGGCGTTTCCAGTTGCCGGTGCGCAGCAGCAGCACGTCGCCCGGCTCCACCCTCACTCCCTGAGTCCGTTCGGCCTCCTCGAGTTCTTCCCGCATGATCCCCTCGCCCATCTTCATCCAATCGACCCCCCGCAGCCGGGCGATGTCCAGCAGCACGCCGCGGGTGATGACGCCGTTGGCCATCAGTTCGATGGATTCGACAGTGGCGCCCTCCCGGGAGGTGATGAGGTGGGAGGGACGGCCGTTGTACATCTTGCCCTTCCAGAAGATGTGGGCCAGGGTGTCGATGTGGGTGATGGTGAAGCCGTGGAAGATCATCCCGATGAAGTCGGCCGCAGCCTGGAGTTCGCCGTGGGCCTGCTCGTGGATCGAGTAGCCCTCGCCGGCGTACGCCATCAGATGCAGCGGCGTCGACCGCACATCGGCCGCTGCCTCGTTGGTGATGGGCCGGGCGCAGGAGACGGTGACCCCCTCCTTCACCAGCGCCACCGCCCGGCGCGTTTTCTCGGGGGTGACGAGGTTCAGCGTACCCAACTGATCGTCGTCGTCCCAACGGCCCCAGTTGCTGAGGGTGTCGAAGTAGCTGAGGACGGTGGCTTCGTCGGGTACGTGGTAGGGAGGCATGGTGGATCCTTTCGTTGCGGTGATCGGAGTAGCCGTTCCGGACGCGGCTACGCTCGCAGTTCAATCCGCCCCAACTATAGCGGGCTTGAGGGGCATGTCAAACGTGACGACCCTCGATGCCGGCTCCCCCGGCAACCACAGCTTCCCAGAAGCGCTATCATAGGGGCGTTTCGAGCCCGCGGCGCGAGACCACCCGGGGGCTCCCCCCATCATCGGTTCTACCGGAGGTCGTATGTACGCACTGGATGTTGACGCCGTTGCGTCCGGGTTTGAGCGGATCGTGCCGCCCAATGCGGTGCTGGAGCGGATTTCTTCCGACAACATCTTTACCGAGGGGCCGGTGTGGAACAAGGCTGAGGGGGCCCTGTACTTCACCGATATCATCGGGAACAAGATCAAACGCTGGAGCCCTGCCGAGGGGACTCACGTTGTGATGGACCCCGCAGGCCACCCCGATGGCCTGACGCTGGACCGGGAGGGCCGGTTGGTGGTGGCCGGTTGGGGCGCTCGGACTGTTTGGCGCCTGGAGCCGGACGGCTCGGCCACGGTGCTGGCCACCCATTTCGATGGGAAGAAGTTCAACAGCCCCAACGACATCATCGTGCAATCCGACGGCGCGGTGTACTGGACCGACCCCAATGGCGGGTGTTACAACCCCGGCATGTGCGACCAGGACGTTCAGAAGTACCACGATTTCCAGGGCGTGTATCGTCTTTCGCCGGACGGGGCCACCGTGAGCCTGGTGGTCGATGATTTCGAAGGCCCCAACGGGCTCTGCTTCTCGCCTGATGAGTCGTTGCTGTACGTGAACGACACGCTGCGGCGCCATATCCGGGTGTTCGACATGCAACCGGACGGCAGCGTGACCAACGGGCGGGTGTTCTACGAAGACAAGTTCCCGGAGCGTGGCGTCCCAGACGGAATGAAGGTGGACGTCGAGGGGAACATCTACTGCACCGGCAGCGCCGGGGTCCATGTCATCGACCCCGCGGGCAGGCTGCTGGGCCGCATCAAGGTCCCCGAGTCGGTGGCCAACCATGCTTGGGGCGACGCCGACTGGCGCGGGCTGTACATCACCGCTCGGACCACCGTCTACCTGGTCCGGCTCAGCATTCCCGGCATCCCCCACGGGTCGTGGCCGGGAGCCCGTTAACCCCGAACCCCGAACCCCGATCGCACTGACACTCAAGGAGCAACAGGTATGGAATGGAATTTTGAACTGGTGGCTGGGCCCTACGGCGGCACCACGGAAGGCCCGGCCTGGGACGGGTCGGCGCTGCTGTTCAGCTTCACCCACGGCAACCTGGTGCTGCGCTACAACCCCACCACCGGCCAGACCACCGAGTTCCGGAAGCACACCAACCGCACCAACGGCTTGGCGTTCTCGGCCCGGGGCGAACTATTTGCATGCCAGCAGTTCTCCCGCCGCATCATCCGGTTCAATCCGGACGGGTCCAGCGCCCCGATGCCGTATCTGCTGGACGGCCAGTACCACAACAACCCCAACGACCTGGCCATCGACAAGCAGGACCGCATCTGGTTCAGCGACCCCATCCACCGGCTGTCGTTGATGAGTTCACCGCAGCCCCACTTCGAGCATCAGTCGGTGCTGCGGCTGGAGCAGCGGTTCGACCGCTCATGGATCCTGCGGCGGATGACCTTCGATACCAGTTCGCCCAACGGTCTGCTGGTGTCCGAAGACCAGAAGACGCTGTACGTGGCCGACAGCAGCCCCGTGACCCGCCTGGCCGAGTTGCGGGCCTACCCCATTCGGGACGATGGTAACCTCGGCGCCTATACGGTGCTGCACACCTGGGGCCACGATCACCGCGGGGCGCAGCGGGGCATCGACGGCATGTGCTTGGACGAAGCGGGGAACATCATCGCCTGCGCAGGGGCGAACCGGAGTGGCGCCGGCCCGATGATCTACGTGTTCTCACCCACCGGGCGGGTGCTCTCGACTCACCCAACACCGGTGGACGACCCGACCAACTGCACCTTCGGCGGGCCGAACCTGGAGGACCTGTACGTCACCACGCTCAAAGGGCACCTATTCAAGGTGAGCAACACCGGCCACCGGGGCTGGCTGATCTATCCGCCGAAGAGTTGACCGGGAGGGCCCGGCTCAGGAGCCGCCGTCGGGCCGCTCCGCCCGCATCAGGTGGCGCCAGACCCGCAGCAACCCCGCCACGCTTTTGGCGTCCCGGATCGCGCCAGACTCGACCATCGCTAGGGCCTCGTCCAGCGGCACCGTCTCCACCTCGATGTGTTCGTCGTCGTCGTGGGCCAGCTTGCTGGGGCGCAGGTCCGTTGCGAGGAAAAGGTGCAGGAACTCCTGGCAGTAGCCCGGTGCGGCGTAGAACCCGCCCAGGGGTGTGAGCGTGCCCGGATAGTGCCCGATTTCCTCCTGGAGCTCGCGGATCGCTCCGTCGGCGGGCGATTCGTTCCCGTCAAGGCCGCCGGCCGGCAGCTCCAGCAGCGCCTGTTCGATGGGCTTGCGGTACTGGCGCACCAGCAGGACGCGTCCTTTGGCGTCGAGCGGGGCGACGACCACCGCGTCCGCGTGCTCGATGATCTCCCTGGTGCCGGTCTTGCCGTCGGGCAGACGCACGTCGTCGACTCGGAGGCCCACCACCCTGCCCTTGAAGATCGACCGGCTCGCGAGGGTGGGCTCGTTGGTGGGGAAGGGGGCGGGATCGGGCACGGGCCTCTTTCTCCGTGAGGTGATTAACCGCTGGGTATGCCGCCGGTGGGTGCCCTCGGTGGGTGATGGAAGGTTCAGACCGACCGGCCGACGTTGGTCCACATCGGGAACAGTACGGTGGGGATGTCTTCGGGATCCTGCTGCAGGCTCTCGGCGCCGCCCGGCCGTAGATGGTAGACCATCGCGTACTCGTTGCAGCTCGGGAACTTGGGGCAGCGCAGGCACTCGCCCCACACCTTGCGGGGCAGGCTCATCACATCCACCTGTTCGAAGCCGAACTGGGCGTAATAGTCCACCTTGTGGGTGAGCACGAACACCGTGGCCAGGCTGAGGGCCCGCGCTTCGTTGAAGCAGTGGTTCATCAGCATCTTGCCGAGGCCGTGCGACTGGTAGTCCTCGTCGACCGCCACCGCCTTAATCTCCGCCAGGTCCGACCAGACGATGTGGAGGGAGGCGCAGGCGATAACCTCGTCTCCCTGCTTGATGACCAGGTAGTCCCGGGCGTTCTCGTACAGTTCACTCAAGGGCCGGTGCAGCATATCGTTGCGGTCGGCGAAGGGGGTGATCAGCGCGTGGATCTTGGGCATGTCGGCCAGGGCGGCCCGCTGGATCTTGAAGCGGGCTGCCTTCTTCCTGACCGGCGTCGCGGTTGAGATCGCCTGAGTCGCCATGGCGCACGTCCTAACTCGACTCGCCGACGGCGGGCCGGCGAGCAACTTTCGTAACCCATGCTGGTATCTAGTTAGATTATTGCATGGCGGTGTGGCCGCCGGCCAAACCACCGGTCGGCGGTAAGAGTTCACATTTGAGGAGAGGCAAGCCAAGGTGCCAAGACGGACGGGGAAGCTAAGGAAACTTCTCGCCGGGCTCGAAGCGTATCGATGCGATCGCGCAGCGGCTCGTTATTGTTCGAGCGAAGCGAGAATCTGCGTCGCCGGACTGCGATCGATTCGAATCTGAACTCCACTCGGCGGCGGTGCGTTGGCGCCGTTGTTTCAGCGGTGCGCCGTTCCACGCTACAATACCCCACACAGCCGGTGTTAATCCATTGGCCCATTCCGGTTACCCGGGCGGGAAGAGGGTCCATTCGTGGTTGCTCAAGATATCGCCCGCATCAACGATCAGGTGAAAGCAGCCAGCGGGTTCGTGGAACCGCTGCTGGCCGAGGTGGGGAAGGTCATCGTCGGCCAGAAGGCGCTACTGGACCGTCTGCTGATCGCCCTGCTGTGCCACGGGCATATTCTCATCGAAGGCGTGCCAGGGCTGGCGAAGACGCTGACCGTCCGGACCCTTGCCGATGCCATCGACGCCCGGTTCCAGCGGGTGCAGTTCACCCCGGACCTGCTCCCCGCCGATCTGGTCGGTACGCTGGTGTACAACCCTCAATCCGGCAATTTCACCACCCGCAAGGGCCCTATTTTCGCCAACATCGTGCTGGCCGACGAGATCAACCGCGCCCCCGCCAAGGTCCAGAGCGCTTTGCTCGAGGCAATGCAGGAACGGCAGGTGACCATCGGCGACACCACCTTCCCGTTGGACGAACCATTCCTGGTGCTCGCAACCCAAAACCCCATTGAGCAGGAGGGCACCTACCACCTTCCCGAGGCGCAGGTGGACCGCTTCATGCTCAAGGTAAACGTGGGGTACCCGACTCGACAGGAGGAGCGCGTCATCATAGACCGCATGATGGCGGAGGAACCGCCCGCGGTGCGGCCGGTGGTAAACACCCAAGTGCTCAACCAGGCACGGCGCGTCGCCCGGTCGGTCCATATGGAGGACTCGCTGAAGGAGTACATCATCAGCGTGATCTTCGCCACACGGGAGCCCGAAGCGCACCGGCTGGCGGAATTGAAGCCACTGATCGCCTTCGGCGCGTCGCCCCGGGCGTCGATCTATTTGGCGCTGGCCGCGAAGGCGCATGCGTTCCTGCGGGGCCGCGGGTTTGTCGTTCCGGAAGACATCAAGGACGTGATCTACGATGTGCTGCGCCACCGGATCATCGTGACCTATGAAGCCGAGGCCGAGGACGTCACTTCCGAGACGATCATCCGGCGGGTGCTGCAGGAGGTGGAGGTCCCTTGACCGGCCCGGCCGGCGGGCACAACCTCTCGCGGTCTTCTTCACCGGCCGGCGTTGGCGGCTGGGGCCGTTGGTTGGGGTTCGGGCGGCGTCCGGCGCCGGCCGAACCGGCCGGCGCCACGAAGTTGGGCGTCATCCCCCCGGACCTGCTGCGGAAGATCCGCCGCATCGAGATCCGGGTGCGCCGCCTGCTGAACACCACCTTCCTCGGCGACTACCACTCGGTATTCCGTGGCCGCGGCATCGAGTTCTCCGAGGTGCGGGAGTACTTCCCGGGTGATGACATCCGCTCCATCGACTGGAACGTCACCGCCCGCATGGGCTACCCCTATATCAAGCAGTTCGTTGAGGAGCGCGAGTTGACCGTCATTCTGGCGGTCGATGTCTCGGCGTCGGGCCAGTACGGCAGCACCGGCCAGTCCAAGCTGGAGGTAGCCACCGAGATTGCCGCATTGCTGGCCTTTTCGGCCATCCGCAACAACGACAAGGTGGGACTGCTGGCCTTCACCGACCGGGTCGAAAAGTTCGTGCCACCCCGCAAGGGGAGGCAACACGTGCTGCGGGTTATCCGTGAATTGCTGTACCTGCGGCCCAAGGGCCGCGGCACCGACCTTGGTCCGGCTCTGGCCTATGTCAGCCGGGTGCAGCGCCGCAAGTGCGTGGTGTTCCTCATCTCCGACTTCCTGACCTCAGGCTACGAGTCGACCCTCCGGGTGGCCGGAAGGAGGCACGACGTCATCGCGGTATCCCTGACCGACCCCAGGGAGCGGGAGCTACCCGCGGCGGGTCTGGTGACATTGGAAGATGCTGAAACCGGCGCGGTGACCGTGGTGGACGCCGGTGATCCCGGTGTGCGGGATGCCTATCGCCGCTTGGCCGTCGAAGCTGAGGCAAAACGGATCGGCGTGTTGAACTCGGTGGGAATCGACCGGGTCGACATCGTCAACGGGCGCTCCTACGTGGAACCCCTCGCTGGGTTCTTCCGGTCGCGCGCGAAACGGAACTGACGTCGATGACCGCCAGAGTTCTGATGACGGTGATGTTGGTGACGCTGGCTGCATTGTTGCTCCCAGGCCCGACATCTGCCGAAGGGCCGGTAACCGTCGAGGCGGTGCTGAATCAGACGACGTTTCGTTTGGGCGACCCGATTGAGCTGCGCCTCGTCATCTCCTACCAGCGCGGGGTCACGATCGACTCCCTCGATCCGGCCGGCAAGCTGGGAGGATTGGAATTGCTCCAATTGAAGGAGCGGACCGCCGGCTGGCAGTTGGACGGGACGCAGACCCTCACTCTGGTTTACAGCGTGAGCGGTTATATTCCCGGACAGTACCAACTACCCCCCATCAGCGTCTCATTTTCGATGGCGGATGGACAGCCGGGAACAGCCGCAACCTCCGGGGGGGTTGTGGTGGAAGTTCAAAGCGTCCTGGGGAACGGCAACGAGCCGTTTCGAGACATCAAGCCACCGCTCCCCATCGAGCGTGAACCGGTCGCGTGGTCTCGGAATGCCGCGGCCGCCGCGTTGGTGCTGGCAGTTTCCCTGCTGTTGGTGCTGGCGGGCCGGCGGTTGCTGCGGCGCAGATTTGTACCCGCCGCAGCCATCACCTTGAATGCCGAAGATGAGGCGGGCGCGCAGTTAGCCCGCCTTGGCGCCATGGCGCTGACCACCCCGGAGGAGTTCCAGGAGTATTATGGGGGCGTTTCGAGGTGCGTGAGGCGCTACCTGGACCGGCGCTATGAACTGTCCGCCGCCACCTCAACCTCGCGGGAGGTCCGGGTGGCGATGGAGAGCCGCGGGCTCCATCCCTGGCAGGCACGTATCATCAGCGACCTGCTCGACGAGTGCGATGCGGCAAGATGGGCGCACTACCAGCCCGACATACCGAGGGCACGGCGGGCCGTCACCATCGCGTTCGAGATAGTCGACCTGGCGGGCGGCGGCCGTGCCGAGTTGAGCGAGCCGGTGGGCGGCGGGACGGCCCGCAAGGATGCGTTCTAAGCGATGCTGTTGCGTTTCGCTGCTCCGGGGTTCCTGCTGCTGCTGCTGGCGGCAACCGCCATCTTCTATTGGCAGCTCCGCTTCGGGCGGGCCGGCGAGCCGCCGCTGCGCTTCTCGTCCTTGCGGGTAGCCGGTCTCATGGTCCGGTCGTTCCGCCAGCGCCTGCGGCCCCTCCCGGGCATCCTGCGGGCCATCGCCCTCGTGCTGTTGGTGGTGGGCTTGGCCCGGCCCACCGTAAGCCGGCCGGTGGAAGCCAGCCCCGGCGCCGGGATCGACATCGTGCTGGCCCTGGACATCTCTTCCAGCATGTCCGCCACCGATCTGGGCGTCCGTAACCGGCTGGAAACCGCGAAGAACGTCATGCGGGAGTTTCTGGCGAACCGCACTGGGGACCGCGTCGGTCTGGTGGGGTTCGCCTCGGAAGCGGTGACGGTGAGTCCTCTTTCCCTCGACTATCCGATCCTGTTGGGGCTGCTGGATGACGTTAACTTCGGCCGACTGCCCGATGGCACGGCTATCGGGCACGGACTGGCCACCGCCGTGAACCTGCTGCGGGACGCCAAGGGGAAGAGCCGGGTGGTGATCCTGCTCACCGATGGCGAGAATAACGCCGGTGAAATTGCGCCCGGCACCGCGGCGAAGATGGCGCAGGCGCTCAATATCAAGGCCTACACCATCCTGGTGGGCGCTTCCGGCAACCGCCCGCGCCCGGGCAGCAACCGTCCGGCCCCCGCCTCCCCGGGTGAGGAAACGTTGCAACAGATCAGCGATGCGACAGGGGCGGCGTTCTTCCGGGCCACCGATGAAGAGACGCTGCGCCAGATCTATGAGAGCATCGGGCGGCTGGAAAAGACGGAGACCGGCCAGCAGAAGTTCGTCGAGGTGATCGACCTGGGCTTTTATCTGTTCCTTGGGGGCGTGGTCGCGCTTTTGTTGGAATCGTTGCTGCGCAACTCGTGGCTGCGGCGGGCGCCATGAGGTGTTGCTGATGCGGTTCGAAGAGCCCCAGGCGCTGCTGCTGCTGCCGGCGGTGGCAGCAGCAGCAGCGCTGTGCTGGTTCACCTTCCGATGGAAGGACCGCACCCTGGCATTGTTTGCTCGTGGGGAAACCATGCCGTCGTTGGTGGCCTCGGTGAGCCGGGGCCGGCAGCGGGCCAAGGTGGTCCTCGGCCTGATGGCGCTGGTGCTGTTGGTGGTGGGGCTGGCCAAACCGTTTTGGGGCGAAACCACCAGGGGGGCGGCGCCTCAACAGGCGGACATCCTGCTGGTTATGGATGTTTCGCTGAGCATGGCGGCCACCGACGTCCGTCCTTCCCGCCTCGAACAGGCCAAGGCCCAGGCGTTGGCGCTCGTCGATCGTCTCCAAGGCGACCGCATCGGCCTGGTGGTGTTCGCCGGCGCCCCCTCCTTGCGGTTCCCGCTGACGTACGATTACGGCGCGGCCCGGTCGCTGATCCGGGCGGTGGAGCCCGATTCTGCGCCGTCGCCCGGCAGCGCGCTGGCCGACGGCATTCTGACCGCCGTCCGGGCGCTACGCCAGAGCGATGCGCCGGTGCGGGCGGTCTTCTTGTTGAGCGATGGCGAAGACCTGGGCAGCCAGATCACCATGGCGGTCCAGGAGGCGGTTGCCGAGGGCGTGGCGGTGTCGACCCTCGGCGCAGGCACGTCCCAGGGCGGGACGATACCGGTGCGGGGTCCGGGCGGGACGATGACCCTCAAGCGAGACCGCAGCGGGCAGATCGTTCAGACGCGGCTCGATGCCGGGGCGTTGGAGTCGCTGGCGGAGAAGACAGGTGGCCGCTACGCGCTGGCGACGGACAACGGCAGAGAACTTGTGGCGCTGTACCAACGAGTGCAGCAACAACTAAACAGCCGGGTCTCGGAGCAACAGAGCGTTGCTGAGGACCTGGGTTCTTGGTTCGTAGTGGGGGGGGTGCTGCTGCTCATGGTCGAGATGCTGCTGCCGGAGCGGCGGGGCGCCCGGCGGCGCCCCAATACCGCCGCGGTGTTGCCGCTGGTGGCCGTTTTGTTCGCCGGAGCCTGTACCGGGGACTCGGGTCCGATTTTCAAGATGAACGAAGAAGGGGCCAAGTTCTTCAAAGAGGGCAATTTCCCCGCCGCTCTCGACCGGTTCCGGCAGGCGCAGGTGCGCCGTCCGGACCTGCCGCCACTGACCTTCAACGTGGGCGGCGCGCTGTACAAGACTCAGGAGTTCGACCGGGCGCTTCGAGAGACCCAGCGGGTGCTGGATAGCGATGATGCCGGATTGAGAGCCCGCGCCAATTTCAACATGGGCAATGCGTACTTCAAGAAAGAGCAGTATCAGGACGCCTTCGACGCGTACAAGCGGGCGCTGAAGGACAACCCGTTGGATCTCGACGCCAAGATCAACCTTGAGTTGACACTGCGGCGGTTGGAGGAGCGCCAACAGCAGCAGTCACCCCCCGGGCAAACCCCGGGGCAGGACTCCCCGCCGCCGGGCGGGCAGAGCCCTCCCCAACCGCAACCCCCCGGCAACAACCCTCCCGGTCCGCCGGGGCAACCCTCGGATAACACCCAGCCGGGCCCAGCTCAGCCCGACCCGTCGGCGGAGTTGCGCCGGGCACTACGGGATGCAGGGCAAGAGGTGGACATCGAGGACGCGCTGCGTATCCTCGATGCGTTGCGGTTGAAGGAACAGCAGATGCAAGACCGGTTCAACCGCCAGCCGCCAGGCCGTGGTCCGGCGCAGCGGCCAGACAAGGACTGGTAGCGGGGCAGGTGAGCCGGTCCGGTCAGGCCGTCTCGAAAACCGGGGAGGCCGTGGGGGGTTGTGTCGGTTTTTCGTTCCGTTGCCCCCCCCCCCGAAAAAGAGAGAGTTTTTGTTCTTGGGGGACACCCCCAAGCCCCCGGCAGGAGGCTTCCCCCCCCCTGCACTCCCCATGTGACCGCGAACCGAGGTCGCCGCATCCACAAGATGTGGGTAACGAATAGCCCTTCGAGGGAGAGGGGGCCCGAACGAGTCCGAGCCGATATTCGGGGTCAGCGGTTGCGCCGGGGCTCCCAGAAGCGGAGCAGCTTGCGGGTAAGTTCCCAGCGGATCTCAGCCCACGCCATCCGGAGGCGCGTGAGCTCCTCGGCCGTCTGCTGTTGCGGGCTATAGCGCGCCCGGGCGTACTCCCGCGCCACCATCTGAACGCTGATCTGGGCGTTCGGCAACATGCGGGAAAGCGTTTGAGCGTACTCGTACGGGGTCTGGACCGTCCGGGGCTGGAGCCTTGCCAACCGGGCGAGCCGGCACATCTTCTCGTAGGTCTGGGCGGGAAAGCCAAGGGACCGCAGGTCCCACATCCATGCGAGCCTGAAGGCGACCCACGCCGCGAGCAATGCGGCGGCCACAAAGCCGAAGAACTCGACCAGGCGAGAGGAGGCCTGAGCCTCCAAGGCCGCAGCGGCGGCCGCCATTTCCTCTGGGGTCTGTTCGGGTTCCTCTGTGGAGCTTCCCGGGATATCCTCAGGGAAGTCGTCTTCGATGGTTCCGGACCCCAGGTTTTCAAACGTCCGGGGCACGGTGGGCCAGTTGGGGCTTGGGTTGAACTCGATCCATCCGTAGTTTGGGAAGAACACCTCGGTCCACGCGTGGGCGTGGGCCTCCCTTACGACGTACTGCTCCTTGTCTTGGTCCCAATCCCCCGAAACATATCCCACGGAAACCCGGGCGGGGATCCCTAACGACCGAAGCATCACCGCCAAAGCGGAAGCATAGTAATCGGCGTATCCCCGGTTCAGGGTGAACAGGAAGTAGTCGACCCCATCCTGGTCCCGCGGCGGGGCGGGGATGTTGGTGCTGTAGGGGATTTCCCGCAGCCGGGACTCGATGGCCCAGGCCATGTCGTAGGGGTTCCGAGAGTCCTTGCTCCACTCCCTGGCGCGTTGGCGGACCCGCTCGGTGGTGGTATCGGGCAGTTGGAGGTACTGGTCGAGCGCCCAGCCGGGATACGCCGTTCCTGACCCTTCCAGCGCTTCGATCGAGGCTTTGGTCACCGAGGACGTGAGGGAATAGGTGACGCCCCGGTTCATGGGCGTCCTGGTCCGTAGGCTGGTGTAGTCCGGAGGAAACGGGTCGGTCCGGCGGAGAATAACCGCATCGATCTGGCCCTGCCGCCGGATCGGGCGCTCCAGGGCCATATCTGATGGAATCATCCGCTGCAGTTCGTCGGGCGTAACCAGCCGGTTGGTGTTGCGCAGGTTAACGCTGAGGGTCCGGGCCAGGTCCTGCATGTCGGGGCGGAGGCCGCGGTTCGCGGTGAGGTCCGCCAACTGCAGGGTGAAGCGGCCAGAAGGAGGCATCTCACCCACGGCGGGTGTGTTTCCAAAAATGGGCATGCCCCGATAGAAGAAGAGATCGATGGGGATGTTGGTTTCGATGGTTTGTTGCAGGGCCCGGCGCTCTCTGTACTCATCCACGGCGCCACGAACGGTGTCCTGGGGCAACTCGGCGAACTTGCGATCCGACGCGATCCAACCCTGACCGGTGAACGTATCATAGCTCTCCGCGTGCCAGTAGCCGGACTCCTCCGTCTTGATGTTCATAATGACGTCACGGGCCAGACCCAGCCGCCCGGCGAGCGACTGCTGGTCGCCAAAGTTCACGGCGCCCCGGAAGGGCATGGAGCGGCCGAAGGAATGGAGCGGGGCGACCTTGCCCGAGCTCACCGAAGCGAACAACCGGTCGAACTCCCGTTCCATACCGCGCCATGGGCCCGTGGCCTGTTCGAACAGCACCATGATCGGCAGCGACTGCTGGAAGAGCGGCAGGAAGAAGGTGACGGCCAGCAGACCGCCTGAGAGCGCCAGCAACGGTCCTCCCAGGGAGAGGTCGGCCAGTTCCTGCCGCGAAACGTTGGTGCGCTTCCAACGCAATTGCAATTGCATCGTGTGCGAAAACATCGTCAGCGCCATTGCCGTGACGACGAACAGCACAAAATTGTAGGTGAAGTTGTTGGGCAGATAGGTGAGGTTCACCAGCAACGCGATACCTGGGGGTAACATGGCCAGCCAGGCGTTGTGCAGCCGGTAGAAGAACCAGGCGGACAGGTACCCGGTCAGCCAGGTGAAGATCAACACCTGAACGATGAAAGGGAGGGTATCGACGTTGATACCGCCGTCCCTGATGACCACCGCGAAACTGTTGAGGCGGCTGATGGCATCGGCCAGGCGGCCGTCGAGGGTGGCGCCCTTGGCGGCGTCGACCGAGGCCCGGGCGACCACCAGGAACCCGATGATCAGGGCGAGGGGGTGCAGCATGAACGAGGGCACCCTGAGCTTGGCCATGACGTACCCGACGGCAAGAGAGGCGACGGTGATTCCAGTGAGGCCCGGCATGTCCGGCACCCACTTGGCCCCCTCCACCGCCCAAACGGTGGCCAAGGACATCAGAAACAGCAGCCCGAAGGGTAGCCACGTTTCGTCGGGCCGGGCCAGAGCACTCCAACCTGATCGAGGCGCCGGAGGGTTAGGGGCAGCCGACGGGCGACCCCGTTGGCTCTGCCAGGTGGTTGTGGTCAAGGTGCAGCAGTTCCCCTTTCCTGTCTGGCCCCGGAGCGGGCGGTCTCACTCACCCCCAAGGACTCGCTGATGGAGCCACCCTGCTTGACGAGAAACGTCTGCACGCCGGTCGCGAGCAGCGCGCTCACCACCTGAAGCGAGTCCTTCGCCTGACCGAAGGTGCTGCCCTCGATCACCACAGCCGCCACTCTGGCGCCGCGCCGTATCAAATGCTGCAACTGATAGACCCAGGCCTCATCGGTGGATGAGGTCACCACTAACAGGGTCGAGTACCGCCCGAACCGCCTGGCTTCTCCGGCGAGCAACTCGGCGATGGGAACGGTTCCCTCCGCTTTCGCCAGCGCCAGCGACTCCATGATCTCCACCAGTTGGTGCCCGCTCCGTTCGGGCTGATGAATATCCAGGTAGTGGCCGAAGCTCATGAACCCGATGGGCCGGTTCGATTCGATATATTGATGTGCGATGGACGCCGCGACGGTGGCACCGTATTCTTCGGTGCTTTCCAGGTCCTCGCCAACCTGTACGTCCCGGTGCAAGTCCAGCGCGATCCAGGTTTCGCTGGCTGGATCGAGTTCGAATTCTTTGACCATCAGCCTGCCGGTGCGGACCGTGCTCGGCCAGTGGATACGGTTGAAGCTGTCGCCGTAAACGTAATCCCGGACCCCGGAGGCATTGGGGGTAACGAAGTGGGTGCGGCGGCGGTGGCGGCCCTCGCCGGGGAGGTCGGCGGGCGGCAGAGTGAACCCGGTGAGATCGACGGTGCGGGGGTAGACCACCAGCGAGTGGGTGCCGCTCAACGTGATCTGTCTGCGGAAGAGCCCGAACGGATCGCCGCTCGCTACATGGGTGGGGCCGACCGTGAAACGGCCGCGGCGCTGGCACTCGAAATCGACCCTGATGGTGCGAGAGGCATCGGAGGGGATCTGCAGCACATGAGGCGGCCACGGGTTGGGGAGGTCGGCTTCCTGGCGCACCTCAGCCCAGACGCTCGGGAGCAGGTTGTCGTTGAACACGGTGAACTGGACCCAAGCCTTTTGGCCCACCGTCGCCGAGGTGGTGCTTCCCCTGAGGTTGACGGTAATGCCGGATACGCTGAAATGGGTCCAGACCCAGCCCGCCAGCAACACCAGCACCAGCAGGTAACTCAGGCGGAAGTAGTGGTCTACCCCGGTGGAGAGCCCGAGCACACCGAAGAAAACCGCCACCAGGCTGACCAGCAACACGCGCATGAGGTGACGCTCCGTGAGGGCGCCGAATCGCCTAGGAGTTCGCTGAGCCGATCCATCGTCCGGCCCGGGCCCCCGGAACCGGCACCTGTTCCAGCACGTCCATCACAATCTTGTCGGCCGTGATGTCCTTCACCCGCGCGGTGGGGCTCACAATGATCCGGTGGGCCAGCGCGTAGGGCGCCAGGAACTTGATGTCGTCCGGCAAGACGAAATCCCGGCCCCGCAACAGCGCCAACGCCTGGGATGTCCGGAACAGGGCAAGGGAGCCGCGGGGCGACGCGCCCAGGTAAACGCCCTCGTGGTGGCGGGTCGCGTCGGCGATCGCGACGATATACTGCTTGACCAGCGCGTCGACATGGATCGCCTTGACAGATTCGTTCATCTTGAGGAGGTCCTCGACCGCCACCACTTCCTGGAGCGATTCGATGGGATGAACGTGCTGCTGACGGTCCAGAATGGTGACCTCGTCGGTGAGGGACGGGTAGCCAAGGTTCAGGCGCATGAGAAAGCGGTCGAGTTGGGCCTCGGGCAGCGGGAAGGTGCCCTCGTACTCGATGGGGTTCTGGGTGGCCAGCACCAAGAACGGCCGCGGCAGGGTGTGCAGTTCACCGTCGATGGTGACTTGGCGCTCTTCCATCGCCTCCAACAGCGACGACTGTGTCTTAGGCGTGGCGCGGTTGATCTCGTCAACCAGCACTATCTGCGCAAAGATGGGGCCGGGCCGGAATTCGAAATCGGCTGTTTTTTGATTGAAGACCGACACGCCCGTGACATCACTGGGAAGCAGGTCCGGGGTGAACTGGAGACGCCGGAAGCTGCAACCCACCGAGCGCGCGATGCTCTTGGCGAGGGTCGTCTTGCCGACACCCGGCACGTCCTCGATGAGCAGGTGGCCTTGGCACAGCAAAGCGACTACCGCAAGTTCGACCTCGGCACGCTTGCCGACGATGACCTGCTCCACGTTCCCCACAATCTTGTCGACTACGCTGTTGGCCCCAGCTTCCAAAACGCGCTCCTTTCCCACCATCCGAGGAGCCGTAGATCTGTTCAATTATCGATACCGTTTGAAGGCGAAGTAGTTCCGAACGGCTTGAACCCCCATTGTACGTATGGGGTTGCCGTGGCGCAACCAACACCAGGGTTTCGTAATTGCCGGGCTGGAATCAGGTTCCTCGGAACACCAGCAGCACGGCGGCGGACACGGCTACCCACCCCACGATTCCCGCCACCAACGGCCGGTCGCTGAACAGCACCTCCTCGGGACTACCGCCCAGGCCCTTGACATGGATGAGGTACAGATAGCGGAAGATCCCGTAGAGCACGAAGGGAATGGTGAGCATCATGGCGTGGTTGGAGGGGAGGTTCGGCGCGCTGAATGTGTAGAAACTGTAGGCGATGAGGGTGCTGGCCGCGACAACGTTGATCATCTGGTCTAGAAAGCCGTCGGTGTACTCGTCCAGGATGCGGCGGTGCTCTGCGGCTCCGCTCCGGAGCACGGCTAGTTCGTTGCGCCGTTTGGCAAACCCGAGGAACAACGCGCCGAGCATGGTGCACAGGTAGAGCCACGGGGAGATGGGCACAGCTATGGCCAGGGCTCCACCGGTGGCCCTCAACACGAATCCGGCGGCGATCACGAAGACGTCGACGATCACGACGTGCTTGAGGGATAGGCTGTAGGCGACCATGAGCGACAGGTAGCCCGCCAGGAGCAAGGCAAACAGGGGAGCCAGCGCAAAGGAACCGGCGAGACCGCCCACCGCCAGAACCGCCGCGACCGTCAGCGCCAGCGAACGGGAAACCCTGCCCGATGCGATGGGGCGGTGCCGTTTGCGCGGATGGTGGCTGTCACGGTCAGCATCAATCACATCGTTCGCGAGGTATTGCGCACTTGCGACTATGGAAAACAGGACGAACGCGGCGAGGGACTGCCAGATAAGGAGCGAAGCGCCGGCCACGTCCGAAAAGGACCAACGTTCATTGGCCGAAAACAACAGGGCGAGGAACACAAGGCTGTTCTTGGCCCACTGCTTGGGCCGCAGCGATACCAGCAGGTCCCTGCCCAGCGCGGGTTGGGCCATAACAGACTCGGTTTGCATCGATCGAACACCTGTTTCCTTGGATTCAACATACGGTCTGCCAGATACAGCGTCAATGTTTGACAGCACGAAAACCACCTCCTATGCTGAGGCTGCTCCATGGCACGGCAACGATTGGACGTGGTGTTGGTAGGCCGGGGGTTGGCGTCGACCCGTGAGCAGGCTCGCGGGCTGATCATGGGCGGGGCGGTCCGGGTGGAGGGGCGGCCGGCGTCCAAACCGGGTCTCCTGGTTCATGAACAGTCGGGAATCGAGGTCGCCGCTACGCCTCGTTTTGTGGGGCGGGGCGGCCTCAAACTGGAACGGGCGTTGGACGCATTCGGCATCGAGGTTTCCGGTTGCGCCGCGCTAGACGTCGGCGCTTCCACCGGCGGCTTCACCGATTGCCTGCTGCAACGTGGCGCGGTCCGCGTGTACGCCGTGGACGTGGGATACGGGCAGCTTGATTACCGGCTCAGGACAGATCCTCGAGTTGTGGTCCGGGAGCGGGTCAATGCCCGTTATCCGCTGCAGCTGCCGGAGCCGGTGGACCTTGCAACCGTCGATGTCTCGTTTATTTCGCTTGAGATGGTGCTTCCCAGCATCACGGCGGAACTCAGGCCGGGAGGCCGGATCGTGGCCCTGGTAAAACCCCAGTTCGAAGTGGGACGCGGCAAGGTGGGGAAGGGCGGCGTTGTTCGAGACGCTGCGCTTCACGCCGAGGTACTCTCGCGCATCGTCAATTGGTCGGTCGATCACCAGTTGAGGATCCTGGGGCTCACTCCATCGCCGCTGCTGGGAGATGCGGGAAACCGTGAGTTCCTATTGGGCCTCAAGCGGCAATGACCAATAAGCTGATCGGGATACTGTTCCATCCCCGAGTCGATGAGGCCCAGGACCTCGCCCGTGAGTTGGCCGCTGCGCTCAAGATCCGAGGTCACAACGTATGGGTGGCTTCGGCGTGGAAGGAACAAGAGGTTAAGGACCTGATGAGCGGCACCGACGTGGTGGTGAGCGTCGGTGGTGATGGGACGATCCTCCGCGCGGCGCGGGCAATCATACCGGCTCCCGCACCGATCCTGGGCATCCGCTACGGGCGATTGGGGTTCATTGCGGAAATTGCACCGGCCGATGCCGTGAAAAGCGTGCCCTCCATGATTGATGCCCCCTGGCACCTGGATATCAGGGGCATGCTGCGCGCCCGTCTGACCACGCATCCGGTCGAACCCTCCCTGGCAGAGGCTCACCACCCCCTGATGAACGGCGCCCCCGAGTTTCACGCGTTGAACGACGTGGTGGTGTCACGCGGCAGTTTGGGCCGGCCCATCTATGTGAAGGTGGTGGTGAACGGGCAGGATTATTTCACCTACCGGGCCGATGCGGTCATCCTCTCCACCGCCACCGGCTCCACCGGCTATTCTCTTTCCGCTGGGGGTCCGATTCTCCACCCGGCTTCCGGGTGTCATGTGCTCACGGCGGTGGCTGCTCACGCCGCGATGCGCAACGCGCTGGTCCTCGAACCGTCGTTCTCGGTCCAACTGGTCGTCCGCTCCGACCACGGAGCCATGCTCAGTATTGATGGACAGGTCGACATCCCCCTGGAAGACCAAGAGATCGTCGATATCGCTCCCAGCAAATACGCCACGCGCTTCCTGCGGGCCACGGCGGCCGACGACTTCTACCGCACGGTGCTGGCGCGCCTTCGTTATGGGGAAACCCCAGCGGGTTAGCAATGACCAGCCGGGCCGACCTGCCACATCCCGATCTCCAAACCGGTGCGATCCTCCAGGAACTGAGGCGGGAACTGTGCGTGCTCCAGGAAGCATCGTCCCCGTCGCTGGCGGGGACCTTCGTGGAGTTGCAAGCGACCGACGCCCTCGGCACATTTGTGCTGTCAAACTCGGTTCAGGACTTGGACCGGCGTTCGGCACTCACTCCACTGCCCTTCGGATCGGACCTGCCATTGGTGGGGCTGGCCGTTGCCAAGTTCCGGACGTTGTGGAACGAGGTTGCGACGCGCTGGTACCTCCAGCCCCTGTTGCAGCAGCAGTCCGAGTTCAACGCCAGTGTGGTCCGTTTCGGGCACCTGGTGTCGCAGATGTTGCGGCTGCTTCAGCCGGACGAGGACCAAGAAGCGAGCGCCCGGCGGGATCGTCAGGAAGTTTCGCTGACCAAAAGCCTGGCGCAGCTCGAACTGTTGCTCGGCCGCCTTCAGGATGGCGTCCAGCGGACGGAAGCGCCCGGCGCCCGTGCGGAGATTGCAGGACTGACTGCACGCATTGCGTTGTTGGAAGGCTTCCAGTCCACATCCGGGGCGCCGCCTCGGGTTGGGCAGCGCCAGCCACCCTCCGGCGCGCCACCTGCTGCCCCCTTTGATTACTTCGGCTTTGAACTCCAATTCCGGGGAGAGCCCGCCGCGCTCAAGGAGCGGCAACGGCTCTACCTTGAGTATTTCCCGTCCGGTCCGGTGCTGGATCTGGGGTGTGGAAGGGGCGAGTTCGTCGAATTGTTGGGCGAGCAGGGTATCCCGGCATCAGGAGTCGATGCCGACCCTGGGATGGTGGCGTACTGCATCGAGCGGGGTCTGAATGTGACACGGAACGACCTGTTGGCCGCGCTGGAGGGGCATGCCGATGCCGGTCTGGCGGGGATATTCTCGGCTCAGACCATCGAACACCTGGCCCCCGGTGATATTGCACGGCTCGTCTCGCTCTCGTTCCAGAAGCTGGCGCCGGGCGGGTTGATGGTCCTCGAGACCATCAACCCCATCTGCCTCACTGCCCTGGCCACCACCTACACGCTCGATCTGACCCATCGCCAGCCGGTACATCCAGACACGGCGGCGTTTCTAGCGAGGTCGGCCGGCTTTCTTGAAGTCGAAGTCCGCTATCTCTCCCCGGTCCCGGATCACCTTCGGCTTCAGGTCTTTGCGCCAATCGACCAGTTGCCTGGGTCGGAACCGTGGCGCTCCATGCTGAATGCCAATGTCCAACGGCTCAATGACGTGCTGTTCGGATACCAGGACTACGCCCTCATCGCCCGCAAGGCGCCCGCGCTCGACCGCGGATCGTTCTGATGGGGATGCGAATCTGCATTGGGGCGGTGCAGGTCCCCTTCGTGCGGGGCGGCGCCGAGATGCTGGTGGAATCATTGCGAGACGCGTTGGTGGAACGGGGCCATACCGTGGAGGTGGTGGCGTTGCCCTTCAAGTGGTATCCCAGCCGGCAGGTGGTGTCCCACGCCCTGGCATGGCGGTTGCTGGATGTCACCGAGGCTCAGGGCCGGCCCATCGATCTGTTCATCCCCACCAAGTTCCCGGCCTACTTGGCCCGGCACCCCAACAAAGTGACGTGGCTGTTTCATCAGTTCCGGCAGGCGTACGACCTCGATGAGAGTGCCTTCAAAGAGCTCTCGGGAACCCCCGAAGATGAATGGGTGAAACGGAAGGTCCGCGCAATGGACGCCAAGGCTTTGCCCGAGAGCCGCGCCATCCACACCATTGCCCAAAATGTGAGCCGGCGGCTGCAACGATACAACGGGGTGGCCAGCACCACCCTGTATCCCCCGCCGCCGCTGGCCGAACGGTACCATTGCAGCGATTACGAGCCCTTTGTATTGTCGGTCGGGCGGCTGGATGCGATCAAACGCGTGGACCTGCTGCTCCGCGCGCTGGCGGTCAGCAGCGGGGGGCTTCGGTGCGTGGTGGCAGGGACCGGGCCAGAGGAGGCGCGTCTCCGAGCGCTGGCGAAGGAGTTGGGTGTTGACCGGCGGGTCGAGTTCGCCGGTTTCGTTTCAACCGAACGGTTGCTGGAACTCTATGCCCGCTGCGGCATGGTGTACTACGCGCCCTACGATGAGGACTACGGGTTCGTGACGCTGGAGGCACTCCGCTCCAGCAAGCCGGTGGTAACCGCCGACGACTCCGGGGGAGTGTTGGAGTTCATCCGTCATGGGGAAACAGGGCTCGTGGCCGCCCCCCGCCCGGAGGCGGTCGCCGCCGCGCTGGACCGGCTCGCCCAGGACCCGCAGGGAGGAGCCCGGATGGGGGAGCGAGGCCGGAACGAGGTGGCCGATATCTCGTGGGATAGGGTGCTCGAAGGTCTCCTTGCGACGGCCACTTAGGCTCGCTGTGGTGAGCCCTCTGCCGCCCCAGCCCACGGGCATTGCGGATTACTGTCACGAGCTATTGCCGTTTCTCGCCCCGTACGCCGAGATCGACCTGTTCGTTGACGATTACGAGCCGTCCGATCCCCTGCTCAAGTGGAGCTTCCCCATTCGAAACTATCGGGACCTCCCTTGGCGGCACGCTGAGGGCCGGTATGATGCCGTGCTGTACCAACTGGGAAACAGCCTGGTGCATCGGTACCAGTGGCCGCTGATTCACCGGATCCCCGGTTTCGTGGTACTGCACGACCTAGTGCTGCAGCACCTGGTGGCGGGTATGGCCATCGATCATAGGCGGCCCGGAGAGTACCTAAGAGCAATGGCCTACGCCCATCCGGGGGGCGGACTGCGCATGGGATGGGAGGTCATGACCGGACAGCGCAGCATTCCCTTCACCGAGTCCCCTTTCTGCCAGAGCGTGGTCGACGTCAGCCTGGGGGTGCTGGTGCACAGCAGGTTCGTTGAACGAGCGGTGACCGCCCTTCAGCCCCGCGCCGCGGTGGGCTACGTGCCGATGGGGATACCGCTGCCCCAGTGGTCCGCTGCCAAGACCTCGGTACGGCGGGGCCTCGGCCTGCACCCAGATCGGTTCGTCGTAGCCTCGCTGGGCGAGGTGACCCAGCACAAGCGATTCGCTGAAGTGCTGGCGGCCCTGCGGCAATTGGCCGCCGCAGGGGCGGATTTCCAGTATGTGGTCATCGGTAACACTGCGGACTTCGACATCCGCCCTGACATTGCCGGCGCCGGACTGACCGACCGGGTGCGGATGACTGGACGGGTGGATCGGGCAACGTTCGAGGGTTACCTTCAAGCAGCCGACGTCTGCATCAACCTGCGTTATCCCACCGCCGGGGAGACCTCGGCGTCGGCGCTGCGCAGCATGGCCGCGGGCCTGGCGGTGATCGTTTCTGATATCGGAGCCAACCAGGAGTTGCCGGAAGCCTGCTGCATCAAGCTGCCGGTGGGGGGCGACGAGGTCCCGCTTCTGGCGGCCGCCCTGGGGTGGCTGAAGGACCATCCTGAAACCCGGTCTGCGCTCGGTCAGAATGCGCGGGCATTCGTGGCGCGGCGCCATACCCTCGAGGGCGCTGCCGCGGCCTATATCAACTTCATTCAAGATGTGCTCCATACGCCATGGCGTCCGCCGGTCGAGATCGAGCCGATGGCTCATGAGCCCGATGTACAATACGTGCGTGATCTGGCGCGGGAGCTTCACGGCCTCGGGTTCCGCGCTGACGACCTCCCATACCTGACCGAATTTGCGGGCGGCATCGCTCAGACGGGGATCGAGGTGACGGGATGAATTGGACCGTGGTCCGGATGAGGAGGCCTGCATGACCACCAGACCGTTGCGCCGGATGCGGTCCGATACCGAGGCTGCGCCGGCGCTCCTTGCGTACTCTCTGATCATCCCGGTCTACAACGAGGCGGGGAATGTCATCCCGCTGTACGACGCCATCGTTCCCGTCATGGAGCAGTTGGGAGACAGTTTTGAAGTCGTTTTTGTGGACGACGGCAGCCGGGACGACAGTTTCGCGGAGTTGGCCACCGTCGCCGCGCGCGATTCCCGCGTCCGCGTCGTGCAGTTCCGCCGCAATTTCGGGCAGACGCCCGCCATCGCCGCAGGAATCGACTACTCCCGCGGGGAAGTGCTGATCTTCCTGGATGCCGACCTCCAGAACGACCCCACCGACATCCCCCGGTTGGTGGATGCACTGGCCGAGGGATACGACGTTGTCAGCGGTTGGCGCAAGGACCGCCACGACACCCTGGTGACCCGGAAGGTGCCTTCTTGGGCGGCGAATTGGCTGATCTCCACCATCACCGGGGTAAAACTGCGCGACTACGGGTGCAGTCTCAAGGCGTACCGGCGTGAGGTGCTGGTCCACGTCAACCTCTATGGGGAGATGCACCGGTTCATCCCGGCGTACGCCTCCTGGGTCGGCGCTGCGATCACGGAGATCCCCGTGCAGCACCACGCCCGGGTGAGAGGTAAGTCCAAGTACGGCCTCTCCCGCACGGTGAAGGTTATCCTGGACCTGCTGACCGCGAAATTTCTGGCGAGCTACGCCACCAAGCCGATCTATGTCTTCGGCGGCGTAGGCTTAACGCTGCTGGCCCTGGCGGTGGCCAGTCTGCTGATAGCGCTGGTGCAGAAGGTCACGATGGGGGTCTCGCTGATCCAGACCCCGCTGACCATGCTCTCCGCCATCCTGGGCGCCACCGGGTTCATCGCCATCCTGCAGGGGCTGAACGCCGAGGTCGCCATCCGTACCTATCATGAATCGCAACAGAAGCCGACCTATACGGTCAGACGGGTGCTCAACGGCGGCGATACCGGCGATCCCCCTCGCTAGCCGGGCGCCGTCTGAGGCCGTTCGGCAGCGCGTTGCCGTCCAGGGGAGTACGATTTCAGACTCGGGGTCGGACACGGGGGTGCAGGGGGCAAAGCCATCCTGCCGGGGGACTGGGGGTGTTCCCCCAGAAACAAAAACTTCTCTTTTTTCTCGGTGGATGGGGCAAACGGCCGGGACGCAGCCCCCCAAGACTGAGTAGTTACCCAGGGGACGGCCCCGCGATCCGTCATCGCCGGGCCGGGTAGAATGAAGGTAGTCCATTCTGCATAGGAGGTTCCCATGTCGCCAATTCGTGTATTGCAGGCCGTGTGCGCCCTCTCCATTCTGACCGGCGGGGCCTTCGCGGTGCAGCCGCATCCGTTTCCGGCTAGCGCCGAGACACCGATGCCCAAACTGCTGAGCGTTTCGGCCTTTGGCCAGGTGATGGCCAAGCCGGACATGGCCACGGTTCACCTGGGGGTGCAGGCCGATGGGCCGACCGCCGCGGCCGCCATGCAGGCCAACGGCGAACGGACGAATGCAATGGTCGGCCGGATCAGGGCCTTGGGGATCGAGGAAAAGGATCTCCAGACCACCGGGTTGAGCCTGTTTCCAGTGTATAACCATCCGGGGATCATGGGAGAGGGCGCTGTGACTGCCGAGCCGGGCGACCAGCCTTCGCCGCCGCCGGTAAGTGTGACACCGATGCCGACACCGGCACCGGCGCGCCCTCCAGGGGCCCCCTTCGTTCCGGTTGTGGTCGCCTACCGGGCCGTGACCAACCTGACGGTGACCGTTCGGGACCTGAGCAAGGCGGTGTGGGTCATCGATGCCGGCGTCCAGTCCGGGGCGAACCTGGTGAGCGGGGTCAGTTTCGGGCTATCGAATCCCGAGGCGATGCGGGAAGACGCCATGCGCAAGGCCGTCCAGGCGGCCAAGGCCAACGTGCTGGCGCAGGAGGCTGGAGTCTCCATCGTGGGGGTTCAAAACCTGAGTGAAGGGGGCGGGTATCCCGGCCCCTTCACTCAGGTTGGGCCCTTCTTTGGCAAGGGGGGCGACGGCTCCTCCCCGGCCGTTCCCGTTGAACCCGGGCAACTCACGCTCACCTCTTCCGTCAGCATCTCCTACCTGATCTCGTAGATTCATGTGTGGTATTGCCGGTGGCGCCAACCTCACTCAGGAGCGGCCCGTCGATGGGCCGCTTCTGAGTGCAATGCTGGGCACCTTGCGGCACCGCGGTCCCGACGACGAGGGCCAGTTCATCGACGCCCATGTGGCCCTGGGAACGCGGCGCCTGTCGATCATCGATGTCCAGGGCGGTCACCAACCCATCGGGAACGAGGATGGCTCGGTGTGGGTGGCCCTGAACGGCGAGATCTTCAACTTTCCGTCGTTGCGGGCCCAACTCGCCGATCGCGGCCACCGGTTCGCCACCCAGTCCGACACCGAAGTCATCGTCCACGGTTACGAGGAGTGGGGCGACGCGGTGGTCGAGCGGCTCAACGGGCAGTTTGCCTTTGCGCTGTGGGACAAGGGGAAGGAGCGGTTGCTGTTGGCCCGCGACCGGGTCGGCATCAAGCCGCTGTACTACTCCGAGCACCAGGGCGGCGTGGTTTTTGGCTCGGAACTCAAAGCGTTGTTGTGCTGCCCGTGGATTCCCCGGTCGCTGGACCTGGACGCGCTGGACCAATACCTGACCTACGAACATATCCCGGTCCCGCGCACCATCTTTCGAGCTATCAAGAAACTGGCCCCGGGCCACACGCTGATCCTCGATCGGCGCGGGGTGGAGCTCCGGCAATACTGGGATTTCGATCTCGCCCAGAGCGAATCCGGGCCGGTGCTCTCAGCGGCTGCTTGGGAGGAACGGTTCCGCTCGGCGCTGTGGGAAGCGGTCGAGATGGAGTTGATCAGCGACGTCCCGCTGGGGGTGTTCCTGAGCGGAGGGATCGATTCCAGCGCCATCGCCGCGTTGATGTCCCAACATAAAGGGCCTCGCGTCCAGAGCTTTTCCATTGCGTTCGACGACCCCTCATTCGATGAATCGCAGCATGCCCGGTTGGTGGCCGAGCATCTGGGCACCGAACATCACGAGCAGACGCTGAGCGAGGCGATGATGTGGGACCTCGTGCCCCGCATCGCCGATTTCCTCGATGAGCCCATGGGGGACTCTTCGTTCATCCCCTGCTACCTGCTGGCGCGGTTTGCGCGGGAACGGGTGACGGTGGCGCTGGGGGGCGACGGTGGGGATGAGTTGCTGGCGGGGTACTCCACCATGCAGGCGCACCGCCTCGCCGGGCTCTACAACCGAGCCCCGGCGGGGTTGCGCGACGGCCTGATTGGGCCGTTGGTGCGGCGCCTGCCGGTGTCGCATGACAACCTGAGCCTGGACTTCCGGGCCAAGCGGTTCGTCGCCAGTGCCGCGCTGCCGCCGGTCGAGCGTCACCACCTCTGGCTGGGGTCGTTTTCGCCGCAGGAAAAGGTGGCGCTGCTGCGCCCTGAGGTCCGGTCTGAAGTGGACGGCGACACCTTTGCGGTCGCGCGGGGCCACTTCGAACATTGCGGCGCTGACGACCCGCTCAACCGGATTCTCTACACGGATCTCAAGTTGTACATGGATACCGATATCCTGACCAAGGTGGACCGGTCCAGCATGGCCAATTCGTTGGAAGCCCGCGTGCCTTTTCTCAATCAGGTGGTGCTGGAGGTGGCGGCGCAGATGCCGCTGGACATGAAGCTGCGCGGGTTCACCCGCAAGCACGTCCTGCGCCGGATCATGAAAGGCGTCCTGCCGGATCGGATCCTCAGCCGTCCCAAGAAGGGGTTCAACATTCCGGTGGCGAAGTGGTTCCGCAACGAGTTGAAGCCGCTGCTTCAGGACTCCCTTTCGGAGTCCAAGATCGTGGGCCAGGGGTTGTTCGAGCCGGCCGCGGTGAGCACGATGCTGGAGGAGCATTTCTCCGGGCGGCGGGACAATCGCAAGCACCTCTGGACGTTGTTGGTGTTCCAACTCTGGCACGACCGTTGGCTCGCGCCTTCGGCCCGTCCGGCCAAAGCAGCGTTGACATGAACACCCGCGTTTTGGACTATCTGTGCTGCCTAGATTGCGGCGGTATCCTGAACTTGGGGGAGGGAACGGCAGGACCGGAGGTGGAGTCGGGTGAACTCGTTTGCGGCGGGTGCGGCCGCCGTTACCCGGTGGTGCGGGGCATCCCCAGGCTGCTGCCGGATGAACTGACGTTGGAGAAGCTGCGGACTGCCTCGGCCTTCGGCTGGGAATGGCAGGAGTTCGACTCGCTCCACGACGACAAGGAGACCTACCACCAACAGTTCCTGGACTGGGTGCACCCCATTGAACCGGATTTCTTTCGGGGGAAGGTGGTGCTGGACGGGGGTTGCGGCATGGGACGGTTTGCCGCCGCCGCCGCCGAATTCGGAGCGAGGGATGTGCTGGCCATCGATCTCAGCGACGCCGTGGAGGCAGCCTACCGCAACACCAGGCACCTCCCCAACGTTCACGTGATTCAGGCCGACATCTACCGGCTGCCCTTCGGGCGTCCCGTAGACTTTGCCTTCAGCATTGGGGTGCTGCACCACCTGCCGGACCCCGAAGGCGGGTTCCAGAGTCTGGTCACGCACCTCAAACCCGGCGGGTCCGTGTTTGCCTGGGTCTACGGACGGGAGAACAATGCTTGGATCGTCCACCTGGTCAATCCCATGCGTGAGCGCATCTTTTCGAGGCTGCCAAGGAAAGCGTTGTATGCGCTCTCCCTGGCCGCCACGGTGCTAGTGCACCCCGTGTTGAAACTCCTGTATCTCCCGGCCAACCGCTTCTCGTCGCTGCGTCCGCTGTCCAAGATGCTGCCTTACAACGGGTATCTCAGTTGGCTGGCCCAATTCGGGTTCCGGCACAACCACCACGTGATATTCGACCACCTGGTGGCCCCCACCGCGTTCTATATAACTCGGGACGAGTTCAGGGCCTGGTTCAACAAGGCTTCGCTTTCCGAGCCGCGCATCTCTTGGCGGAATCAGAACAGTTGGCGGGGCTGGGCCGTCCTCGAACATGCGGATTCTCGCGCTTAACTACGAGTACCCTCCCCTCGGCGGAGGCGCGGGCAACGCCACGGCCTACATCTGCCGGGAGTTGGTGGGATTGGGCTGCGAGGTGGCGGTCCTCACCTCGGGTTACCGCGGGTTGCCTGCCCAGGACTCGGTGGATGGCTATGAACTGCAGCGGGTTCCGGTGCTGCGTAAACGCCTCGACCAGAGCACGCCCTTGGAAATGGCCAGCTTCGTGCTCAGTGCCGCGGTACCGGCCCTGCAACTGGCGCGCCGGTTTCGGCCGGATGTCGTCCACGTGTATTTTGCGGTGCCCACCGGCCCGTTGGGCGTTTTGATAAAACGCCTCGTGGGAACGCCCTACCTGCTGTCGCTCCGGGGTGGCGATGTGCCGGGTTTCCTGCCGGACACCCTGGGGCGCCTGCACCGTCTGACCGCGCCCATCAACGGGCTGGTCTGGCGGGAGGCTGGTGCGGTGGTGGCGAACAGCGAGGGGCTGCAGCAACTCGCGCAGCGCGTGGCGGGAGCGCATCGGGTCCATATGGCGCCGAACGGGGTCGATCTGAAAACCTACCACCCGGAACCAAGGCTCGATGATGGCGTGTTCAGGGCGTTGTTCGTGGGACGGCTGGTTGAGCAGAAGGGCGCCCGCTACCTGTTGGAGGCGGCGGCGCGACTCCGTACCGAGGTCGACCGGCCGATCGAGGTGGTGCTGGTCGGGGCCGGTCCGGAAGAGCCGGTGCTGCGGCGTCTCGCCTCAGCACTGGGGCTCGCCGAGGCCGTCCGGTTTGCGGGTTGGGCAAGCCGCAGCGACATGCCGGCCCACTACCGCAATGCGGACTGCTTTGTGTTCCCGTCGTTTGAAGAAGGGATGTCCAACGCCGTGTTAGAGGCGATGGCGTCCGGCCTGCCCATCATCACCACCGATATTTACGGCAACCGTGACCTCTTCACCTCAGAAGGGCAGGGGTTCCTGGTGCCGACCGCCGATGCGGCCAGCATCGCTGCGGTGCTCCGCCGTTTGGTGGTCGAGCCAGCGTTGCGACGTACTGTTGGGGACCGGGCTCGGGCGCGTGCCGCCGAGTTCGGCTGGCAACACACCGCAGCATCGTATCTGGAGTTGAGCCGGATGATCACTCGATCCGGGGCCGGCGCAACCGCGATGGTGCGATGATGACCGCCGGGAAATGGTGGATGTTGGCGAAGGCGCTGGTCAGTGCCGCACTGCTAGCCCTGTTGGCGACCAAAGTTGATGCGGGACAGGCTGGGCAAGAACTCATGAGGGTCGAACCGGTTTGGGTCGGGTTGGCTGGCTTGGCGACGGTCGCCGCCTTTGTCGTGAACACGTTCAAATGGCGGTGGCTGTTGACGACCTTGGGTGTGACTCCCCCTTTCCTCAGGCTGTTGCAGTTGAACTACGTGGGGATGTTCTACGGTATGGTATTGCCCGGGCAGGTCGGTGGCGAAGTGGTGAAGGCCATCCGGTTGACGCGCGATGGGGTACAGCCGGCCCAGTCGACGATCTCAATTGCGATGGACCGGCTCACCGGACTGGTGGGGCTCGGTGTGCTGGGGACGGGCGCGTTGCTGTTGGCGCCCGCGACGCCGTTCCGGGCGCAGTTTCTGGGACTGGGCGTCGCCATGGCGCTGGGCGGCGTGGTGCTGCTGCCCCTGTTACGCCGCCGCTCGGGGGAACTCCCCGGCAGAGCAGGTCCGAACTTCCTCCCGCTGGCAGCCCGAGGCTTCTTGGCTGACCTGCAACGCTATCGCGCCGGCAAGCATGATCTGGCGCTGGCGCTGGGTTGTTCGGTCGTGTGCCAGGCGTTGGTGGTGACGTCGAACTACCTGGTGGCCCTGAGCCTCGGAGTCGAAGTCACGCTGCCTGAGATCGGATGGATTGTGGCGTTCGTTTCTCTGATCAACCTGATGCCCATTGCGTTCGCCGGACTGGGGGTGCGGGAGGGGGCCTACACCTTCCTCTTGGGCCTGTATGGGGTCCCGCTCACCAGCGGCCTCGCGGTTGCCCTGGTGGTGCTGCTGTTGATGCTGGCGCAGGCCGCGGCTGGCGGGGTCTGCGAGCTTATTCCGCTGCGGGCGCCCGCCCGGTTGACCCCGCAGTCGGGCGAATGACCGCTCCCCTCGGATAGGGCTTTATTGGAAACTGCCTTCAAGCTGGCGCTCTTTTTCGCGGTCGCCGCACTCTACCTGGGTATTCTGGGGTACCTGCCCGCGCGCGTGCTGGTGCGGGGAGACGCGGCCAGGCTTCGGTGGCTCTTTTTGGCCCCCCTCGGGTTCTGCACTTTGGTGGTGCTCTCGTCGTTTCTCAATACCGGGTTCTTGCCGATGAGCCAATTGACCTGGCTCCTGCTGCTCGCCGGGGCGATTGGGGCGGGTCTCAGCCGCCGCTTCACCGGGTCCACGGGCCTTCCCCGCCCGGGGCGGGTCGAGGGTGCGGTGGCGGCGGTGGCGGTGCTGGCATTCGCGGTGGGGGTGGCGCCGTTGGTGCAGGCCGGGGCGACCACGTTCATCGGTGTGCAATGGGACCTGGAAATCTACCTGCCCCTCACCGAATACCTCAAGCAGTACGTGGCGAACGGGCCTTTCCCGGCCCCGGCCAGCCCCCTGTTGGACAGCGCCAACAGCTTAGCCGTCCGCGGTGGATCGGGGCTAGGTTTCTCCTATTTCGATGCAGCGATGGGGACGTTGCTCAACTGGCCCTCGGACCAGACGTTCCGGCCGTCGCTCCACGCGCTGCTCGGCCTGACGGCGCCATCGGTGTATCTGTTTGCCCGGCTTGGCCTCAAGCTCGCCGCCGCCCCAGCGTTGGCCGCCGCGGGATTGACGGCATGCAACGGGCTCAACCAATGGCTGGGTGCCATTGGCCTTGCCGGGCATACCGTGGCGCTGGGGTTGTTGCCGCTGGCATTGCTGGGCGTGTTGCTGGTCCTGCGGACCGTCAATTGGCGGGAAGCCGCCTTGGCGTCGCTCTCCATCGCTGCGATGCTGTTGTGCTTCTACACGGGCGCTGTGGCCGTGTTTGGAGTGGTTGCGGCCGGCGTTGGCCTGGCGCATCTGCTGACAGCGCCAGAAAAGCGGCGGGTGCTCGCCGCCGGAGGGATGACGCTCCTCGGCGTCGCGAGTCTTGGTATAGTGGCTCATTTCAGGTTCCTGGAACTGTTGCCGCTCTACTTCGGCCAGGGGTTCACCGAAGGATGGCACGTCGTCCGCTTCTCCCCCGCCAGCGAGGCGCTGGGGCTTACCACATTCTCCCTGATTGTGAACCGGCTCGACGGCACCGCATTCTGGGGGCCAGACCCTGCCCCCGAGTTAGCGGCGTTGGCCACCGGGTTGACGCTGGTGAGCGGAGGGCTTGGGCTGGTGGCGCTGCTCTCCGGTGGGTGGGACCGCCGCAGCATGGTGGGGCTGGCGGCCGCGGCCTTGGGATTCGCGGTGGTGCTGCGGTTTGGCGCCCAGTACCACTATGGCTACTTCAAGCTGCTGTCACTAACCTCGTTCATCCCGGCGTGCCTGGTGGCCCAGGGGTTATGGACCGTCTGGCAGCGTGGGGCGTCGGGCGCCTTTGGCGGCGGCCGGTTGGGGGTCCGCCGTCTGCTCGCATCCGCCTTCGTCATCGCGTTCCTGCCGCTGTTCGTGGCGAACGCCGTTCAAAGCCTGCGGTTCTTCTGGTCGGCGGATGAGAACGAGCTGCCGCAGGCGGTCTGGGAACTGGGGGCCCTGCGTTCGCTGATCCCACCCGGGGTCCCGGTGTATGTGGGTGGCCGCTCGTCCTTTGATCCCCGTACCACGGCGATGGTGGCGTATTATCTGCGGGCAAATCCGCTGGTGGGGAGCGTCAAGACGGCGTATGGCGAACTCCAGAGCCGGCGTCCGGACGAGTACTTCGCCTACCTGTTGTTGCGGGCCGGGGACAGGCCGGAAAAGCGGGGGTTGACCGGCGCTGATGCCATCTGGCGAAACGATCTCGCGGTCCTATACCGGCGGCCTCCGGGGTGGCTGTCCGCCGTGGACTTCGAGAGTGTGGCGCAGCCGATGGTGGTCCGGCAGGACGGCGAATACCGGGTGGAACTCACCTACAACTCCTGGTCCATTTCCGACGGTCAGCGTTCCTTCGAGGGTTCTCTGCATGCTGCAGCAAACCGGCCTCGTATCGAATTATCGCTGCTGAGCATGGGCGAAGGGCGCGCCACCGTCCGGCGGGGCGACGCAGTCGACTCACTGGGGATCGAAGCCGGGCTGCTGAACTACCGATCGGAACCCGTGACCGCGCCTGGGGTCATGACCCTTCGGATCGATCGCACGGACCGCCCTGCCTGGCTCCTGGGACTGAGGGTAGTCAGCGAATCCGTGGGCGTGCCGGAGGTCTGGCGCAGAGAAGACCTGCTCTTGCTGCATCCCTCGGCTCAGGTGGTGGGGTCTGAGGCCCGATTGACGCTCGACTATCTGCTGTCGGACCCCAAGGGCGGGGACCTCGCGGTGGGAGTCGAGGTGTACCGGCGGGGACGAGACCAGCAGGACCTGCGTCCTATCGACGCATGGCAGATCGTGAAGGAGCAGGGCGATGGAGATGGCGAGGCGCGCTTTGTGCTCGACGCTTCCGGCTGGCGCTGCGGTGAGGCTTCCGCCCAATTGAACCAAGGAGGGGCGCCCCCGCCGGATGGGGAGTATGAGGCCCATGTTGCGGTGTACTACCTCGGACTGGAGGTGGCGCGGTGGCCGTGGGTTGCTATCAGCAGGCAGGGGCAGGAAGTCCGTTTGCAGTTGAGGCCGATGGAGCAATATCACCTGTTGCCCATCCCGCTCCCCACCGATGTTGCGAGGCTGGCGTCGCACATCCCAGATGGACTGAACGTGGTGGCTCCGGCGGTGACCGACCCCGACAGCGCCTTCATCGCAGTGGCGCGATGGAAATTGAAGGACAGACTGGTCGCTCGGGACCAAACGGCCCTCGATGCCCCTCTCGTGTTGCTGCCGCGCCGCGAGAGCCCCGGCGACTGGGGACTGGGCGGGGCTGCTGTGGTGTGGCGGAACTCCCAGGCCGTCCTGTACCGGGCGCCGGCGGGCATCCGGTTGGGCGCCGGCGCCGATCGCGGTTGGGCCGGGTGGCGGCTGCGGGCATCCTCGGAGCGGGACGCCGGGACCGTTGCGACCGTCCGTGTCGAGTTGAGCGGGCCACAACGTGAAAACACGCTAATTGGGTTGGACGTGTACGGCGAACGCTCGTGCGGGCTTGAGCATTTTGGCTGGTGGGCGGCGGCGACAAACCAACTGCCGCCGCGATTCCAAGCGGTGCTGGACATGACACGCCAGCTCGGGCGGATCGAAGACCGTGCGGATTCGCCGCTGCCATTCTCATTCCAGACCTGGCCGGTATCCGACGGGAGGTTCCGCGCGTTCCTATACCTCAAACAGGGAGAGGTGTTTGACAGCTTCCCGGCCTTCGAGTTTACTGTGGAGAACGGCCGGGTGGTGCGGTACCGGGGGTTTCCAGTCGACCGGCTGGTCCCCCTCCGAGGGAATTGAGGTCACGAGTGATTGCGCCCGAAAGCTTGACCGGGAAGCCTGGGCCTATGATTGCCCTCCCCAAACAGCGTTTCTGCCGTTGAATAAGTTGGAGCAATTGAAGGCCGCGCCCCCAACCCTTCGCCAGGGTCTGGTGCGGCGCTTGGCACGCATTCCAGAGGCGGCGTTGGTGGCTCTGGCGGTGGCGGTGGCGGTGTTGCTGGCGTTGCCGAACCTCGAGAGCAACCCTCCGCTGTCCTACGACGAGGGCTATGGGCTGGGGGCGCCCCACAACCTGCTCCAGGAGGGTTGGTACGGCGTCCGTATCGGACACCGCAACGAACTCTTCGACACCCACCTCAGCACCGGTCCCACCGTCCTCTTGCCCGTCTGGGCGATGTTTGTCCTCTTCGGCGAAGGGGTGGCCAAAGCGCGGGCGATTCCGATCCTGTACGGCGCTCTTGTGGTTGCCGCCGGGTACTGGTTCGTGCGGTCGTATGCCGGCCGGTTGGGTGGGCTCGCAGCGGCGCTGCTGCTGGCCGGCGCGCTCTACCCCTATTCGCGGTCGGTGCTGGGGGAGACTCCCGGCTTCTTCTGGCTGTTGCTGGGTTCCTTGCTCTGGTGCCATGGAATTCGCCGCAACAGCATCCCGCGGCTGCTCCTGTCGGGAATCGCGCTGGGCTTGGCGGTGCTGACCAAGCTGGCGTTGGGCCCGATCATCCTTGTTGGGTTTGGCGCCACCCTTCTCGGCACGGTGGCTTTGGGGCGTCCGCTGCGTCTCAGGGCGGGGCTGGCGCCCTTGCTCGCAGGCATGGTTCCGGTGGCAACGTGGTATGCGGTCCAATTCGTTTTCCTGGGGCCGGTGGCGTTCTGGCAGCGGCTCACGACGCTCACAAGCTATCAGGGCCAGATGGCGGACCTGGGACGGGTGGGCGGCAACTGGGAGGCGCTGGCGGGCTTTGTGCCCTCCGGCCTGCTCCCCTGGGTGGCGCCCGCAGCGTTGTTCCTCGTAGTCCAGGTGTTCCGGGCAGGGTCGCGCCGGCCCGAAATCATCCTGTTGGGTGGTCTGATGGCGGCATCGCTGTGCTACTTTTTGCTGTCGGTGGGATGGTCGCGCTACGCTTACTGGTTCGTCTTGTTCTGCGCGTTGGCCGTCGGGTCGCTGGCGCCGCTGTTTCTCAGGGAGTTGCGGCGCCATATTCCGGCCGCCACCGCACAGGCTCGCTGGGCGTGGGCAGCGCCTCTCGCCGTTTGGGCAATGCTGTTGCTCCCCCAGGCCGGCTGGTCGCTCAGCAGCGCCGCTCGCAGTGATGAATCGTTGGCCAACACCGTGGGTTTCGTGAAGCAGCATGTGCATCCCGACGATGCCGCAGGGACCACGGAGAACGAGGTCGGGTTCGTTTCCGGCGTAAGGTTCACGTATCCCCCGACCTTTGTCGCTACCGTCTCGAATGAAACGGTGCGGGACAGCTATGACTGGGCCTGGGGCACAACAGACTGGGTGGTGACGGGGCTTATTGGGCATTTCCTGGGAGCTGACAAGGCGCTGGAGCAGAACGGCCGCTTCGTGGAGCGGTTCCGTGCGGGGGCATACCGGGTGTTCCAACGGCATCCCGACGCCGCACCGCTGCCGGGATGGTTGTGGAACGCCACCGGGGCCTCTCCCTCGCCGGCGCTCGGTGCAGGGCAGGCCGGCCAGGCCTTCGTGGCGCCTTACTCTATGATCACCGAAGTGCGGGTGTTGCTGGCCGGAGAGGGCCGGACGAATAACGCCGCAGTGTGGCTGCGCATCTACGACACGCCATCGCGCGGGCGGATGTTGTCGCAGGCTGAGATATCTGGGCGGGACATCGTGCAGAACAAGTGGTACTCCTTCGACGTTGGCAGGCTCCACATGGTTCGGGGGCAGCAATACTATCTGGAGTTGGTGTCGCGCCCTGGCCCCAACGAAGTGTCGGTTACGGCATGGGTGAACGCCGCGATGGACTATTATCCCGATGGCCGGTGGTGGCAGGACGGCCTGGCCCAGGAGGGCGACCTGTATTTCGGCGTACTCGGGCACGACCCCTCAGGGGGCCTGGTCCGCAATCTGGGGCCGGAGGCGTTGTGGTTGAGCGGAGCCGGGCCGTAGTGCTGCTGCTTCAGGGCGCGGGGCGTCCGCTCCACCGGTTGGTGGTGCGGCAGGGCTTTCGCCTAGCCAATCGCAACTCGGCCCTCGGACGCAATTGGGCCGCCTTGGAGGCGAGCCAATGGTGGTCCGCCGAAGCGTTGCGCGTTGAGCAATGGACGAAGCTGCAACGGCTGGTGCTCCACGCCTTCAACCAATCGCCCTTCTACCGTCTCGCCATGGAGGACCTAGGCATGACGCCCCACGACATCCGGTCCCCCGAAGACTTCGCCCGTCTCCCCATCGTCGACAAGCAGACCATCAATGGCCAGCGCGAGACGATGGTGGCGCAGCAGTTCCCACGCGACCGGCTTATCAAGACTGCCAGTGGCGGCTCCACCGGCGTTCCGGTCAGCCTCTATCACGATCCCGGTTTCGTGGCGGCGTACCGGGCGGTGAAACTCCGCAACTTTGGCTGGGCCGGGTGGCGCCCCGGTGATGCCTGGGCCCGGCTGTGGGGCGCCCAGTTCGATGTCGCTCCGCACCAGCAGTTGAAGCAGCAGGTTTGGGACGGGCTGACCCGCGTGATGGTGCTCCCGTGCTGGGACATGAGCGAAACGACCATGACGGAGTACGCAGGCCGGCTTCGCCGGTTCCGTCCCGACGTGATCGAGGCGTATGTGACTCCGATGTATCACTTTGCCCGGTTCCTCGATGCCCGGGGGATCCGTGGGATCGAGCCCCGGGGGATCATCTGCTCCGCCGAAATGCTGTTCGACCATCAACGTGACCTGATCCAGCGGGTTTTCGGATGCAAGGTGTTCAATCGGTACGGTGGGAGGGAGGCGGGCGACATCGCCCACGAGTGCCCGGCCGGCACAATGCACCTCAACGCGGAGAACTACTACGTGGAGTTCCTGCGGGATGGGCGCCCGGTGGCCCCAGGAGAGCCGGGAGAGATCGTGGTTACCCCGCTGGACCTGTTCGGGATGCCGCTGCTTCGCTACCGGGTGGAGGACGCCGGTTCCCCGGCAACAGGGTCCTGCGTCTGCGGCAGGGGCCTGCCGGGCATGGCCGTGGTGGAAGGCCGGATTCAGGACCTGATCACCCTTCCAGGAGGACGGTCTTTGCCGGGAGAATTCTTCCCCCATCTTCTGAAAGATTTCCCCGTCAGGCAATTCCAGGTGGAGCAGGACCGGCCGGATCACGCCGTGTTGCGTTTGGTACGTGGCGAGGGTTTTACCGATGACAACCTGGCCTACCTGTTGGAGAAAACGCGTGAATACACGGCCGGGACGTTGGATGTTACTGTCGAGTTTTGCGAGTCCATCCCGCTGACCCCCACCGGCAAGTTCCGCTACACCATTTCCCATGTGCCCCCGGTGTTCATTCCGGTCAGAGCGGACTCCCGTGTTTGACCCGTCCGCGGTGGCGATTTGGGACGCCGGAGTGACCAACTACCCGGAGTCGCCGCCGTTTCACCCGGAAACTGCCTACCCGGAGTATCCCTTCGGCCCGGCAGCGGTGGGACCTCCAAACCTCGTTTATGGGGCGGTCAGAGCGATGCTGAACGGCCTGGGGCTGGACTCGGCCAACTTTGGCCGGCCGGAATGGAATCCCCTGGGCGAACTCGTCCAACCCGGCAATACGGTGGTGATCAAGCCGAATTTCGTCATCAGCGAGCACCGGGACGGCCTGCCCGGGATCCAGGCGGCGGTGGTCCACGGGTCGGTGTTGCGTCCGCTGGTGGACTACGTGTATCGGGCGCTCGAAGGGCGCGGGCGAATCATCGTGGCTGATTCGCCGATCAAAGAGGTCGATTTCGATCGGATCGTCGAACTCACCGGGATCGCCGCCATCAAGGCATTCTACGACTCCGGGACGCCGCAGGGGCTGGAGCTGCTGGATTTCCGGGACGCTCAGGTGGAACGCAACGCCTCCGGGTTCATGGTCGAATTGCGGCCGTTGACGGGGGACCCCGCAGGCTACACGCTGGTGGACCTGGGACGGGACAGCATGTTCGAGGAGATCGCCGGCCTTGCCGGGCGGCTGCGCAGCACCGCGGTGTACTACGAAGACGTGATGGAGTCTTTCCACCGCCCCGGCCACAATGTGTACAGCCTGCCCAACACGCTGCTGAACGCCGATGTGGTTATTTCCGTGGCCAAGCTGAAGACCCATCGCAAGGGCGGCATCACCCTGACCCTCAAGAATGCCGTCGGGATCACTAACGAGAAGCGGGGGTTGCCGCACCACCGGGCGGGACCGCCACGGGCCGGCGGCGATGCGGTGGCCGACGACGCCCGGCTCGACGCCCAACTGGAGGACCGGTTCCGGGATTTCATGTTGGGCCAGCCCCTGGGCCGGACCGGCCTGAGGGTGATGGGCGGGCCGCTGCGGACGGCGGCCCGGGTGGTGAAGCCGCTGTTCCGGCGGCTCTCTCCCGGGCGCCCGGCTGTGGTGGAAGGCGACTGGTACGGCAACGACACGGTGTGGCGAATGGCGCTCGATCTGAACCGGGTCCTGCTGTACACCGGGCGCGATGGCATGCTGAAGGATATCCCCCAGCGGCGCTATCTCGGCGTGGTCGACGGTGTGGTGGCGGGAGAGGGCGAGGGGCCCCTATTCCCCACCCCAAAGGCCTGCGGCGCGCTGCTGGCAGGTGGGAACCCGGTGCTGGTGGACATCGCCGGAACGCGGTTGATGGGGTTCGACTGGCACAAGGTGCCGATGCTGCGAGAGGCGGTGGCGCGGCGGTGGCCGGTCACGATTCCAGTCGATCCGGAAAATTTTCCCATTTTCAGTAACCATAGTGCATGGAGTACAGTTTTAGAGTCTACGGAGGGGTGTTTTTCCTTCGAGCCAACCCAAGGCTGGAAGGGACACATCGAGACGTGAGTTGGAGTGCCGCTCCCGTCATCAGACGGCTGGCGCACCGGCGCCCGATGGCGGCAGTTCTCATGATGTACGATAGTGGCACTTCACCCCTGGAATCGGCGCTGGCGGCGGAGTGATTCGAGACTCGATCCAGACCGAATGATTGCTGCACCGGGCGCCGGTCCGGTGTAACAGGCGGGATTCGCGGTTCGTTTAAGAAAGTGAAGGTCGTGAGCGACAGACCAGCGTTGACCCAAGACCCTCAAGAACTCGCCCAGGTGGAGAAAGCCATCACGGGCGATGCTGAGAGTTTTGGGCAACTGTACGACCGCTACATCGACAGGATCTACCGTCACCTGTACTACCGGGTGGGTAACCCAGCCGAAGCAGAGGATCTTGCAGCGCAGGTGTTCCTGAAAGCATGGAACGCCATGGGGCGCTACAAGCCAATGGGGCGGCCGTTCGGAGTGTGGCTGCTGAGCATTGCTCACAACCTGTTGGTGGATCACTATAGGGCGAAGCGGGACAGCACTTCGATCGACGATGTCATCATCCCTGCGGATGATAGCGCAGACCCAGTGACCCTGGCGGAGAAGAGCTTTGCGAGCGCCGCGCTGCGGCAGGGCATCAAGAAGTTGAAACGGGACCAGCAGGTGGTTGTGGTGATGCGCTACATCGACGGAGTGGATTACTCGGATATCGCGGCGTTCTTGAACAAGAGCGAGGGCGCGGTGCGGGTGATCCTCCACCGGGCGCTCCTTTCTTTGCGCGGCATTATGGGACCAGAGGCAGGGCGATTGTGATGATTAGCGACGATGTCCTGGCTCGGGCTTTGGATGAACTCGATCAGGGCCTGAGTCTTGGGGAAGTCTTGGAGCGGCACCCGGGTGATCGCCAGGAACTGGGCGGTCTGCTGCGGGTGGAACAGCAACTCCAAGCGCTGCCGCGCGACATCTCGCTGCCTCTGACGGCGAAGGCCCGCCTGCGGGCGCAGATCCTGGTTGACGGCAGGCATCCTGCAGCCGCTCCCGCCCCCTATTATTTTTCGGAATGGTGGAACCGGTTGTCCGACGAGGTTAAGGGGTTCTTGGGCGTCGGCCGGTGGGGAGCAGCGCTGTCCCGGCCTGTGGCCGCGGCTCTGTCGGTCTTGTTGGGGCTTGGGGTGCTGGGCGGCGGGACGGTGTCCGCCGCCATGGAAGCGGTTCCTGGAGACAACCTCTACCAGGTGAAGACTGCGGTCGAGCAGACGCGGTTGGCGCTGGCCGCCAACCCTCAGGAAAAGGCGGAAACCCACCTGTGGATTGCCTCCTCCCGTTTCCATGAGTTGTCCAAGCTGGCGGAACACGGCGAGCTGGAACTGATCAAGCAGGTGGCGTCGGATTACAAACGCAATATTGAGCAGGCACAAAAGCACGTCTCCAACAAGGCACGTAGCGAGGCGGGATTCCAGAAGGACATCGACCTGCTTCAGACCAACATGCGGGGCGTCTACGAGCGCACGCCGAAGTCGGCCCAGAGTGCGATGGCGCTGAGTGTCACACCCCCGGATGAGCCGAAAACCCTCAACTTAACAGCGGGGGATCCGTTGCAGCCCACGACCGCTCCACAGAGCAGTGCCGTGATAGCCGGCACTGAGACCATCACCGGGCAGAACGGCCCCAGCATCGCGTTGCCGCGCGAGAAGGGCGGGCCGGTTTTCGGCATCGATGATTCAGGGAAGGCGGGTCCCCTGACTCCCCCACCCTTCTTCACGGCTCCTGATGAGCAGCAGCCGTCCAAGGGAACCGTTCCGGCGGAGATGGCCCCCATTCCGAACAAGGAAGGGAGCACGGCCGCTCCGGCTGCGAGTGCTGATCCCGAGCGCAAGGAACTGCCCGTTCAGGGTGGTGGGTCAACCCAGATTGCGGTTCCCGATGGCACGCGGAAGCCCGTGGATGGCCCGACCGACTCCGGCATCGGACCCGGCTCAAAGAGCGGGACGATCCAGGGCCTGGATCCGACGGGACACCGGTTGCCGTAGCGTCGCAGGAGGCAACGGGAGGAATCGAAGGGCGCCCGAATGGGGCGCCTTTCTTGGTCCCCCCGGACTCACTCGCTCCTGGCGGCCCGCATGCTCTTGAGCCGGCCCATGTTCTCGAGGTCGGGCCCCTGGCGTTCGACGCCCGGAACCTCCAGCAGGAAAGGCACGTCGCGGAACACGGGGTGGCCCACGATATGCCGGAAGCCCTCGTAACCGATGTAACCCTCGCCGATGTTTTCGTGACGGTCCGCCGCCGCGCCGAGGGGCGTTTTCGAATCGTTCGCGTGGACCGCCACCAGGTTCTCTACGCCGATCTCGCTGCCGAACTCCGCCATGGTGGCCGCAATCCCCGCTTCGGTGGCCATGTCGTAGCCCGAAGCGAAGGAGTGCTGGGTGTCCAGGCATACCCGCATGCGGGGACTGGCGACAGAGTCCATGATCCGGCGGATCTCCCGAAAGTTGCCGCCAACCTGGTTCCCCTGTCCGGCGTTGTTCTCGATGATCAACCAGGCGTCGTTGCCCGCCCGGCGCAGCATCTCGTTGATCGCGGCGGTTATCTGAGGCAGTACTGCGTCGAACCCCGCGCCCTTATGGCTGCCGACGTGGAAGATGACGCCCTTGGCGCCGATGGCCCCGGCGAGGTCCAGATAATAGACCAGCGAATCGATGCCGCGGGCGAGGTTTACCTCGTTCTCGGTGGCGAGGTTGACCAGATAGACGCCGTGGAGGAAAACGGCGTCTGACACGCCGGCATCGGCCGCTTTCGCGCGGAATGCGCTGATGGTCTCCGGCGGGTGTGGTTTGAGCGCCCAACTCTGGGGTGCTGAACCGAAAATTTGGATCGCTTCAGCCTGGAGCGCCAGTCCCCGATCGACGGCCTTGTCGAGTCCGCCCGCGGTGGAGACGTGGGCGCCGATGCGCATGGACTATGCCTCGGGCGCTATCGCGTGGATTGCCGACTCCGCGTGGAGCGAACAGTCTGTGAGGTCGCCGGCGTCCAGCTTGTGGCGGATGGCGGTCATCGCCGGTTCCATCAATGCCGTGATGACCGCCTCTTTGTCCTCGAGCTGGAGGATACGCTTGGGGTTGTAGAACGCCGTGAGGGTAAATGCCAGCATTCCGGTCTGCTCGCTGAACACCTGGAACGTTTCTTTGGCGTCCCACACCCGGTAGGCGCCATCCCGCAGACGGTTAATGGAGTAGCCCTTATATCGCTCAACGACCATTGGTGCTGTCTCGCCCTTTAGGAATTGCTTCGAAGCAACTATATACTACCCCGGTCAAGTGAAGACCGGCGACGCAAGGGCGCCTGCCGCCCCCTGTTGCCAGGGCTGGGCGCGGGGCAGCACCAAGGCAGCGGACCGGACCCGGTAATTCTCGGGCTGAGCGGCGGCTGCCGGTTCCTGGCCCGCCTCCAGGGCATGGGCCAGTCTCAGCAAGAGCCGCCGCATTGAGATGATAGCGGCGTCGGAGACGCCGAGGTGCTCCTTGGTACGGTCGTAGATGGGCCCCATGCTCTCCTGAGCCGCCATGTCCTGCTCGCCGATCCCCCTGATCCCGCTGAAGGATCCTCGATGCTGCTCGACCCGGTCGACGCGGTAGTCGTTGGCGCGGTTGGCCAGAGGCTGGAACGTGATGGGGTCGACGTGGGCGTGGATTCCCAGGCCCGACCGCATGTCGGCGACCTCCTCCGGCGTCAGCGGCCGCTCCGCCTGCCAGCTGAAGCTCCAGGTCCAGCAGTGAGTGTCGTCGATGGGGACCCAGGCGTGGCCGCCCAACGGCAGGCCGGGGTCGGCGGGAAAGATGGTGTACCAAGGGAGCAGAAACTGGCTGATGCGCCAGTAGAAGTGCTCGTCGTCCGCGACCCGGCGTGCGGCGATCTGCACCCCGGAACCGGTCTCCAGCGTCTCGAAGCGCGGGTGCCGGTCACGGGTCATGTAAGGCGGGAAGCGGATGCCGCCGGCCTCCACCGGCTTCTGGGAGGCCTCTTTCTTGCTGTGGAGGAACGACAGATGGCTGGGATCGATGCCGCCTTCCATGGCTTGAAGGTAGTTGCAGTCCTGCAGCCGTTTGCTCACCACGATGTGGGATGGCGGCAGCGCTGCCCATTCAAGCTGCGGGAGTTCGGCCTGGAGGTCCGGGGGCCCCAGGTAGACCCAGATGATGCCCGCCTGCTCCCGGCACTGGTAGGCGGTGTGGTGGACCTTGTCCCTGAAGCTTGTCCTGAGCTCAGCCGAAGGGCTTGTCCTGAGGTTCCCCTGAGCCGCGCCGAAGTGCCCCGTCGAAGGATTGCTCTCGGGCGGTTCATTCGGCATGTCGATGCAACGGCCGGTCGCATCGAACTTCCAGCCGTGGTAGACGCAGCGCAGCCCCTCTTCTTCGTTGCGGCCGAAGAAGAGCGACGCGCCGCGGTGCGGGCAGTGGGCTGCCAGCACCGCGGGGCGTCCCGAGGTGGTGCGGAACGCCACCAGGTCTTCGCTCATGACCCGGAGCTGCACCGGCGGACAATCGGGGCCGGGGAGCTCCGAGGACAGCAGCACCGGCGCCCAGAAGCGTCGCAGCAGGTTTCCCATCGGCGTGCCGGGGCCGGTGCGGGTGATGTAGGTGTTGTCGTGGGCTGGGAGCATGTGATGGCCCGAGGCTCAGGTAGCGCTATTGTAGGCAGCGGTGGCGGCCTGCGTCCAGCGGTGAGGGCGACGGTTTCGGTTCAGTGTCAGGGTTCGGGGCATATGAGCCACTCCCCCCGCCCAGGAAAAAAGGAAGAGAATTTCATGTGGGGGGCGCCCCCACTCCCCCGGCAGAGGGCTGCCGCCCTCGTGTACTCCCACTCCTGAGCCCCGCCCCCCTCAACAGTGAATTCTGGCGGGCGACGGCCCGCCGCGTCGCCCGTCTCCCCGCTGCTAGAATGGCCCTTAGGCCCGTATGACCAACCGCACCCCCACCCTCGCGGTGGAACTCCCTCAGGTTCGTGAATTGTTGCAGCGGTACATCCGCGCGCTCTCGGGCCGTGATGTCCTGGCGCTTGCCGCGGCGGACGCGCCCTACGACCCGCAGTCCTGCCTCGCAGTGATGGTGGAGGAGACCGCCGAGTTGGTGCTGCGGTTTCCTGAATCGGCGCCCTTCGCCAGGTTCAAACGGCTGGCGGCCCACCAGGCGGGACACCTCGAATCCGGCAGCAGAGACCTTGACCTGGGCCGCACCTCGGCCCTTTTTGCAAACCTGAGGCCCCGTCTCTTGCCTACAATGCGAGACACCGGTTCCCCGCTGGCGGCCCTGGTGGGCGCGTTTCCCGATGCCCCCCTGGCAGCCCGGTTGTTCGACCTCTTGGAGGACTTCCGGGTCGATGCCGCGCTGCTGCGGCGCTACCGCGGGCTGCGGCCGGACTTTAGAGGCCGGGAACGGGCGATTGCTGCCGCTGACACGGCCGATCTGGGGCTGCTTCCCCTACGCCGCCTGGTCCTGGGAGCAATGAGGCGGTACGTCGATGGCGAAAGGCTCCGGTTGGCCGTTCCAGAGCGGTTCTCCGACGCTGTCGCGTTGGTCGCCGGTCTGTTCAACTTATTGGCGGACCCAGCAGCGCGGGTGGAGGACACTGCCGAGGCGCTGTTACGAGCTTATTGCCTGCTGCGGAGCATCCCCAACGCGCCGCCGCCGGCCTATCGGGACCTCGACCAATCAATCGTGGACCTCGCCTCCGCTTCTTGCGACCCGTCCCCCGACACTGCCGACGGCTGGGTTGCATTGTGGGACTCGCTTCACCCAACGATGGGCGACTTCACCTTCGACGGAGGCGGCGACGATTCGGTCGGTGTCTGGGTTGATCCCCGTGACGATGGTGATCTCGGCCAAGAAACGACGCCCTCCCCTCCCGAACCCGTTAGTACGGCCACGGGCGTCGAAGCTACCGCGGCAGCGGCGGGGCCGGTGGTGGCGGGAGATGGCGATGTTGGCACCGGCCTTCAACTCGACGAGGCCCGAGCTTCGATCGAGGGGGAGGGCGAGGGCTCGGACGCGGATGCCCCTTCGCAGCCGGAAGCGATCGCGGCCCGCGCGCAGGAGGATCCGGTGCCGGGCGGGGCGATGGACCGGCTGATGTGCGAGGGCGACGCCGTTCCCTTCGTGTATCCCGAGTGGGACGAGCGGGCGGGCCGCTACCGCGAGGGTTGGTGCACCCTCTGGGAGCGCCGCCTCAAGGGGGGCAGTGCCGACTACTACCACGGCGCCCTGCGGACCCACCGCTATCTGGTGCGGCAGGTGGAGCGCCGCTTCGAACTGTTGCGGCCGGACCTGCTGCGGTGGCGCCGGGGCCTAGTGGACGGCGATGAGTTGGATCTCGATCGGGTCATCGACGCCAGCGTCGAGTTGCGCGCGACGGGGCACATCCAGGACCGGGTGTATCAGCGCCGCGACCGGACCGATCGCAGTGTCAGCCTGCTTTTCCTGCTTGATATGAGCCTCTCCACCAGTGAAGGGGTGCTCCGGTTGGACCCGAATAAGGACGATATGGGCTGGTCGGGGTTCGGACGTCCCGAGTACAAACGGATTATCGATATCGAAAAGGAGAGCCTGGTGGTGCTCACCAGGGCGCTGGAACAGGTGGGGGACCGGTATGGCGTTTACGGCTTTTCGGGGAGCGGGCGGCACGGGACCCGTTTCTATGTCATCAAGGACTTTGCCGAAGCGCTCACCGCAGCGCCGCTGGCCCGGTTTGAAACGATAGCGCCGGTCCAATCGACCAGGATGGGGCCGGCCATTCGCCACGCCGTCAAAATCCTGGGCCGTGAACCGTCTCGGACCAGGGTACTGGTCATCATCGGCGACGGGCAGCCCCAGGATGTCGGATACGGGTCAGACGAGGGGTTGGGGCCGGTGAGCGGCTTGAGCCCATCCGAGCAACGGCAGTTGGAGAAGGACTATGCGCTGGCCGATACCCATAAAGCGCTCGCCGAAGCGCGAACCGCTGGGTTGACGCCATTCATCCTCTCCATCGACCGGCATGGCCAGGACTACCTGCGGGCCATCTGCGGCGAGGTGGGGTACGAGGTGGTGCAGGATGTAGCGTCGTTGCCAAGGCGGTTGGTAACGCTCTACCACCTGCTGGCGACGTAGCAGGCATCGCCGACCGGCACGTTACCCCGCGGCGCCCGGTCCCCTGAGCGGCGTTGCCGCCGGGATGGCCACCTTCATCGGGCTGACCCGCAGGCAGAAGCCCACCGCAATGAGGGCAATGAACCCCCCCGCCATGAAGGCGGGGGCGTAGTCGCCCGCTTCCACCCGGACCACGCCCGCCGCCCACGCCATGGCGGCTGCGCCGATCTGGTGGGTAAGGAACACCCACCCGGTGACCGTACCCATCGACTGGCGGCCGAAGCGTTCAGCGATGAGCCCCATCAAGGGTGGGGCGGTGGCCAGCCAGTCGATCCCATAGAGCACGGCGAAGACCGCCAGCCCGTTAACGTCGCTGACGAAAGGGAGCACGAAGAGGGACAACGCTCGGAAGCCGAACACGGCAGCCAGCAGCACTCGTTTGTCCATTCGATCAGATAGCCAGCCGGCGCCGGCGGTGCCGAAGAAGTTCATCACTCCCATAATGCTGATGGCCGCGGTGGCCCCCATGGCCGATATGTTGTGGTCGATGGCGTGGGGAATGAGGTGGGTGCCGATGAGGCCGCCCGAGGTGCCGCCGCAGACACTGAACGCCAGGGCCAGCAGCCAGAAATCGGGGCTGCGGACCACCTGCGACATCGGGGTCGCAAAGTTTTCCCGGCGGTCGCGCGCCCCTGCGGTTCCCCCAACTTCCTGTCCCAAGGGATTCCCATCGAGCCCGACGCCCACATCTTTCGGATCGTTGCGCATGAAAAGAAAGACCAAGGGCAGGACCACCGCCAGGAGGACGGCGCTCAATACCAGCACCGAGTCGCGCCAGGCGCCCACCAGAATCACCCACATCAGGAGCGGCATGAATATCATCTGGCCGGCCGAGTAACCGGCGGTGAGCAGCCCGATGACCAACCCCCGTTTTGCGGAGAACCAACGTGCAGCGATGGTCGCCGAAAGCACGCCCGCGGCGCCGCCCATCCCGGCCCCCAGCACCACACCCCAGAGCAGGTAAAGGTGCCACACCGCGCTCATGAACAGCATGGCGGTCGTCCCGATGCCCACCAGGACCAAGCTTCCCAGCATGACCGCGCGCACCCCGCGCTGGTCCATGAGTTTGCCTACCAGCGGTCCCACTAATCCGAACATCAGCAGGTTCACCGACGCGGCCAGCGCGATGGACGCCCGGTCCCATTGGAACTCCTGTTCCAATGGGACCATCAGAATCGGGAAGGCCGCACGCGCTCCGGACGACACTACAATGGCCAGGAACGCGACAACAACGATGACCCAGCCGTAGTAGATCCGCAGCGGTCCGAGGGTGATCACGGGGGCCTCTTTCGGGGTAGGCAGCTCGTCCGGCTGCTGTCGGTGCTATCGGTTTGATAGCACCAGAGTACGGACCGCGCTCAAGACCGTCAAGAAAAAGAGGAGCATTCTCGGTGAGGGGCACCCCCATTCCCCCGGCAGAGGGCTGCCGCCCTCGTGCACTCCCACTCCTGAGCCCGGCCGCCGAATCGGGGGCTCGCTGAGACAACATTTCACTCCCGAAGGGGTACAATGATGCCCGCGGGCCGGGTTAAGTTTGGTCTCTGCGTCCATTCAAATCAGGATCCCGATCCCTCTGAATCGGCGGTAATCTGTGAAATCTGTGGATCAACTCCGGTTTTCTCCGCGGAGGCGACGATGCAGCAGTCGAGAATGAAGTTCGGCATCTTCCTGGCGCCCTTCCATCCATTGGGGGAAAATCCCACGCTGGCCATCCATCGCGACCTTGAGTTGATCGAGCGGCTCGACGAACTGGGTTACGACGAGGCGTGGGTGGGCGAACACCACAGCGCAGGTTGGGAGACTATCGCCTCCCCCGAGGTGTTCATTGCTGCGGCGTCGCAACGGACCCGGCACATCAAGCTGGGGACCGGCGTCGTCTCGCTGCCCTACCATCACCCATTGCTGGTCGCAGACCGGATGGTGCTGCTGGACCACCTTACCCGGGGCCGGGTGTTGTTCGGCGTTGGACCGGGCGCGCTGGTTTCCGACGCGATCATGATGGGGATCGACCCGCCCACCCAGCGGCCTCGCATGGAGGAGGCGATGGGCGTCATCTTGCGGCTGTTCACCGAACTCGACCCCGTCGACTATGAGTGCGAGTGGTTCACCCTGCGCGGCGCGCGTCTCCAGCTCCGGCCGTACACCCAGCCCCACATGCCCATCGCGGTGGCAGCGGTGCAGTCGCCTTCGGGCATGGTGACGGCGGGTAAGTTCGGTGCGGGGGTGCTCACCTTCAGCGTCGCCAGGGGCGACGATGCCCCAAGCCTGCAGGAGTTCTGGGGCATCGCCGAGAAAACGGCGGCGGAACACGGGAAGACGATGGACCGGCGGGAGTGGCGGATCGTGCTGCCGTTGCACCTCGCGGAAACCCGCGCCGAGGCGATGGCCCAGATCCGGGAGCGGGCCGGCCGTTACCAGGCCGAGTACCGCCGCTCCACGCTGAGCCTCGAGTTGGACGTTGACGCGCCGCCGGAGCGGCTCGCCGAGGAGATGGTGGCGCGCGACGCCTGGTGCGTAGGCACGCCCGACGACCTGGTGGCCAAGATCCGTGCCTTCCAGGAAAGCAGCGGCGGCTTCGGCGGGCTGATGGTCCAGGCCATCGATTGGGCGGACCGCGAACACCTGCTGCACAGCTATGAACTGCTGGCCCGTTATGTGATGCCCCATTTCCAGGGAAGTCTCGATGGCTTGGTGGCGTCGCAGGCGACGGTGGCCGATCAATCCCGCCGGCTCAACGAACTGCGCCTCGCCTCGTTGGCCCGTGCGAGGTCGGATTACGAGCAGCGCCAGCGCGGCTGACGCCTCTAAACTGCACAGAGGAAGAGTTAGAGACCGTGATCGCAGGTGTGCAACAGGGCGGCAGTCTTGGCTGGTAGGAGTTCACTGTTGAGGGGGCGGCCGGGCTCAGGAGTGGGAGTGCACGAGGACGGCAGCCCTCTGCCGGGGGAATGGGGGTGCCCCTCACCGAGAATGCTCCTCTTTTTCCCGGGTTGGGGGGAGTGGCTCATATCGCTCGAACCCCTGACACTGCTGCGGGAAGGCACCCTTTTCATGACCCGGTGGTGTCCCCATGGTCATGGGCGTCTGAATAGATACCCTGGCTGCGTGGATGTGCTGTCCTTGGCGGAATTTGGTACGTGAGGTGATGCGATGAAGATCGGAATCGGGCTGCCCTCAGGCCTCCCGGATGTCAGTGGGAAGCTCATATTAGACTGGGCGCGCCAGGCCGACGCGGGGCCCTTCTCCACCTTGGGTGTCATCGACCGCATCGTGTATCCCAACTACGAGCCGATGGTCACCATGGCCGCCGCTGCCGCGGTCACAAGCCGGATCCGGTTCATGTCGGTCATCCTCATTGCGACGCTGCGGAACGCCGGCGTGCTGGCCAAAGAGGCGGCGAGCATCGATGCGCTGTCTGGCGGCCGCCTGACCCTCGGCCTCGCAGTTGGCCGGCGCCGCGACGACTTCCTGGCGGCGCCCGCAGAGATGAAGGGCCGCGGCAAGCATTTCGAGGACCAGCTTGCTCTGATGCGGCGGGTGTGGTCCGGCGAGCCGTTGTCGGAAGGGGTCGGCCCCGTGGGGCCGCCGCCGATCCAACCCGGCGGACCTCCCGTCTACATCGGTGGCACGGCCCCTGAGGCGCTGGAGCGGGCCGGGCGGCTGGCCGACGGTCTCATCGCCGGCGGTGGACGCGGTGCGCCGGGCATCGCCGAGCACTATGGGATCGTTCAACAGGCCTGGAAGGCGGCGGGCAAAACGGGCAAGCCCGGGCTCTCCGCCATCAAGTACTTCGGGCTGGGTCCCAACGCCCTCGAAAGGGGCGCCCCGGCGATACGACGCTATTATTCCAACGCGGGGATGGACCCGGAGGCAGCGATCCGGAGCGTTGCCTTCACGCCCGAAGAGGTCAGAACGGTGATGAAGGAATACGCAGCGGTGGGGATGGACGAACTGATCATGCTGCCCGCCATCCCGGACCTGGACCAGATCAGCCGGCTGGCGGACCTGGTGGGGTGACACCGGCAGCCAGGACTGCTGCTTTCGGCGCGTTTGAAGCAGGCGTGCAGAGGGCGGCGACCCTTGCCGGGGGTTTTGGGGGGTGTCCCCATAGGAGTGGGCACCTTTTGAATTCGTGCCTGGATGAGGGCTTTGGGGCGGGGGTGTGCAGAGGGGGCGGAGCCCCTTCTGCCGGGGTGTGGGGTGTCCCCACACACAAACGAAATGGGCGGGTGGGCGGGAAGTACTGCCTTGGAGGTTGTCCGAGGAGAAACCCGCCCACTCCTAAGGGGTAGCCCCCACATAGAATTCTCCTCTTTTTTCCTGGGTTGGAGGGAGTGGCTCATACCCCCGAACCGCTGACACTGAAAAGATACCAAGAGTGCCGATGTTGGCAGCTCTTTGCCGGACTCGGCTATCATTGATTTATGGGTTGATGATCGAGCCTGGCTGAGGGCACAGAGGAGGTTGGGTTGTCCGAAATCATGCAGAGCAGAATGCCTTGGTTCATCGCTGGGCCGGTCATCGGTCTGTGCGTGGTGGCGTTGTATGCATTGGCCAACCAGCGCCTGGGCGTGACGGGTTCCTATGTACAGGTGGCAAGGGCCGCCATCGGCGGGCGGGTCGACGAGAAGTGGCGCCTCTGGTTCTTCGCGGGGCTTGGCGGTGGAGCGCTGCTGCTCGCGGTGCTGCGGGGCGGGCCGTCACCGTCGCTGGCGTACGGAGCGCTCGGAATCCTATTGCCGTTGGGCGTGCTGATCCCGGTGCTGTTCGGCGCCGGGGTGTTGATGGGGTTTGGCGCCCGCTGGAGCGGAGGCTGCACCTCCGGTCACGGCATCTCGGGGAACTCCTCGTTCTCACCGGCCAGCTTTGTCGCGACGGGAACATTCATGGCCACGGCGGTGGGGTTGACCCTGTTGCTGCACTGGATCACGGGAGGAACGCTATGAGGCTGGCGCCGCTGGCGGTGGGGGGCGTGTTCGGGTTCGTGCTGGCTGCGGCCAACCTCAGCGACTACACCGTGATCCACGACATGCTGTTGCTGCGGGAGTTCGATGTGTTTTTCCTGATGGGTTCCGCCATCGGCGTGGCCGCTCCACTGCTGTGGTGGATGGAGCGCCGGCATTGGCGCTCCATGGTGGGGAGCGAGCTGGTGGTCCAGAAAGAGCCCGCGGGTCGTTCCACGGTGGCGGGCGCGGCGCTGTTTGGCGCGGGGTGGGCCATCGCGGGCACCTGTCCCGGTCCGGCGCTGGTCATGACGGCCGGTGGCAGCCTATTGGGGCTGGTGGTGATGGCTGGGCTGGCGGTGGGCGCCACCCTGAGGGACCGGGTGACGGGAGTTACCGGTGGTGAGCGGGAGGGGGCGGTCACGCGTGACACACGCGTGAGGGTGTCCGCCAAGAGGGAGTACCTGACCTCACCAGTTGGGCGGGCGGATGTTACTGAGGCATCCTGACTTTCGCCTCCCACTCCTCCGTGGAATACCCGTGGTCAAACTCCCAAAGCAGCTTTATCCCCACCATATCGTGGGTGCGTCCACCACGATACCGGCGTCGCGCAGGTCTGCCAGGAAGTCGGCGAGCTTCCCGCTTTCGGGCGGCAAACGCAGATGGTCTTCGAAACGGTCGTCTTCATGAACGAATTCTATCGTTAACCAGAGCGCCGCTTTGCTGTCGCTCGTGCTTGGCTCGATCGACACGGATCGGATCGTGCCAAGCACGGACGTCTCCTTCGTTGCCCAGCGCGGCCCGTAATTAACCCGGCTACCAGGGGACCGGATGCCTCGCACCCGGTCATAGTTGACAACGAACGTGAACTCCGCGGTGATCTGTCCAGGAGTTAGGACTTGGATCGCGGATGCCTTCAAGAAACGGGCGAGGTCAGTGTCCCTCAAGTCACGATCCCCGGTGATCAGTGTGTCTGCGTCGCTTGCGATTGCGGTTTCGAGCACCACATCATCTTTGGGGTCTCGGCAGAGGTGGATCAACCCGGGAGTTGGGAAGATGGCTGCGGACCGCTGCACTCGCGTCACGAAACCGTGGATTTCCGCAAGCGTCAGGCGGGACCGCACCCGAATCTTGGGGCGAAGCAGCACGTCTTCCAACTCGGCCAACAGGGGCTTGCTGGCAACGATTTCGATTTGCCCCAATCCCCAGTAGTGTATGAGGCGGGCAGGCGGGCCGTTGCGATTCAGGAGCGCAGCGACCCAGACGTTGGTGTCAACGACGGCTCGCCGCACTCTTCCGAACCTCCTGGACCGCCTGGGCAATCTCAGTCGTCAACTCTTCAGTGGAATCAACAGACGGGATTCGACTTTGAATCCGTTCCATAAAATCCACAAGCCTCTGCTTCCAAGGTCCATCCTTAGCCAGGCGAACCGCCAGGTAGCTGTCCACAGCTTTTCGGACCACCTCCGAAGTGGAGCAGCGGTCTTGCGTGGCAAGCAGCTTCAAGGCTTGAATCTGATCGTCATCCAGGTAGATATTGGTGCGGTTCATTAGTGTACCTCCTTGCGGAGAGTATACATCATGATGTATACTCTCCGCCATCACACCACCACGACCTCGCGCATCTCGCCCCAGGCCTCGCGCAGCACGTCGCAGATCTCGCCGATGGTGCAGTAGGCTTCGACGCACTCCACAAACACCGGCATGGTGTTTTTGGAGGAGCGGGCCGCTGTGCCCAGTTTCCGCAGCGCCAGACCTGCCGCCCGCTGGTCGCGCTCGGCACGCACCGCTTTCGTGCGGGCCCGCTGCCGCTCGACCCAGGCGGGGTCGACCCGGAACAGCTTTTCCAGCGGCCGGGGAGCCGCGGTGAACTTGTTGACCCCCACGATGGCCTGGTCACCCCGCTCGACCTCCATCTGGAAGCGATACGAGGCCTCCTGGACCTCCCGCTGCACGTAGCCTGACTGGATGGCCGCCACCGCGCCGCCGAGCCGGTCGATCTCGTCGATGTAACCGCGGGCCTTCTCCTCCAGCGTGTTGGTCAAAGACTCGACGTAATACGATCCACCCATGGGGTCGGCCACATCTCCGGCGCCGCTCTCGTAGGCGATGAGTTGCTGGGTGCGCAGCGCGATCTGCACCGCCTCCTCCGAGGGCAGCGCCAGGGCCTCGTCCCAGGAGTTGGTGTGGAGCGATTGGGTGCCACCCAGCACGGCGGCCAGCGCCTGGAGCGCGGTCCGCACGATGTTGTTCATCGGCTGCTGGGCGGTGAGGCTGACGCCGGCGGTCTGGGTGTGGAAACGCAGCATGGCCGACCGGGGGTTCTTGGCGTGGAAGCGGTCCCGCACGATGCCGGCCCAGAGACGGCGGGCCGCTCGGAACTTGGCCACTTCCTCGAAGAAGTTGTTCTGGGAGACGAAGAAGAACGATAGCCTCCCGGCGAAATCGTCGATGTCGAGCCCGGCAGCCAGCGCCGCTTCGACATAGGCGATGGCGTTGGCCAGCGTGAAACCGATCTCCTGGGCGGCGGTGCACCCCGCCTCCCGCATGTGGTAGCCGCTGATGCTGATGGTGTTCCAGGAAGCCACCTGGGTGCCGCAGAACTGAAAGATATCGGTGATCAGCCGCATCGAAGGCTGCGGCGGGTAGATGTAGGTGCCGCGCGCGATGTATTCCTTCAGGATGTCGTTCTGGATCGTCCCATCCAGTTTGTTCAGGTCGGCGCCCTGGCGTTTGGCCAGCGCCAGGTAGAACGCCAGCAGCACCGGGGCGGTGGCGTTGATGGTCATTGAGGTCGAGACTTTGCTCAGCGAGATGCCATCGAACAGGATCTCCATGTCCCGCAGGCTGTCGATGGGGACCCCCACCTGGCCCACCTCCGCCTCCGCCATGGGGTGGTCGGAGTCGTAGCCGGTCTGGGTGGGGAGGTCGAATGCGACCGAGAGTCCGGTCTGCCCCTGCTCCAGCAGGTAGCGGTAGCGCTTGTTCGATTCCTCGGCTGACGAGAAGCCGGCGTACTGGCGCATGGTCCAGAACCGGCCGCGGTACATCGTCGGCTGCACCCCCCGCGTATAGGGGAATTCGCCGGGATAGCCCAGGTCGTCCGGGTAGGCGAGTCCGGCGTTGTCCTCGGGCGCATAGAGCGGCTGCAGCGGGATGTCCGAGGAGGTGTGGAAGTCCGGCCGGCGCTCAGGGAAACGCTTGACGGCGGGGTCGTAGGTCCGTTCGTTCCATTCCTGCTTGTTCTGGCTCGGCATGGCATGCCTCTTGGTCTGCGAGGTGGAAGGGAAGAGGCCAGCGTGCGCCAGCCCCCCCTCCGATCATACGGAGGGGGAGTGGGAGCGTCAACGCGTGCGTGGGCGAGTAAGAGTTCACGATTGAGGGTACCATCGGGCTCAGGAGCGGGAGTGCACGAGGGCGGCAGCCCTCTGCCGGGGGTGTGGGGGTGGCCCCCACAGAGAATTCTCCTCTTTTTATGGGGTGGGGGGCATGGTTCATGCGGCCGGCCCCTGATTCTGAACTCATACGTGCGTGAGGGCGGAAGCCCTCCCATACTCTGAGAGGGCAATCTTCGACTGACGGCGTCTGCCATCATGCAATCTGAAGACCGATCTCGAACCCACCGGCGTAACCGTCGCCTTCTTTCGTCACCGCCACCGTCAGTTGATTGTCGGTCTGGCGGAAAATTCCGTCCCGGGGTTTCTCACATTGCGTTTGCCTCGCGGCGCGTAGGGCGGCAGCAGGTGGACCTGGTCGGACACGGCGTCGTCGAAGAAAAGCTGTGATGTAAAATCGAACGTTCGCTGGGAACCGGCGCCGGTCCGTATCTTGAAGTGAATATGCACCGCCCGTCCTGGATACCAGCCGGGGTAGATCGTGGTGAAATGTGCCTTCCCCGACCCGTCGGTGAACTGATGGCCTCGTAAGAACTTCTTGCCGGCGGAGTTGGTGCCGGCATCGCGGACGTCCGAATAGACCCCGAGCGCCTCACACTGCCACAGGTCCACCTGGGCCCCGGCCAGGGGACTGCAGGCTGCGCCGCGGATTCGGCCGACCGCAAACGTCAACTTGATCGGTGCGCCTATGCTCACCGATCCATCCACGGGATCCGATCTGATGTCCGACCGGTTGAGCATTTTATCGACAAAGAAAGGCCCTTCCGCCAGCACCGGCCGGACAATGCAAGAGGGCGCCGATGAGGCCGCTGCCGCAGGGTTGGCTGTTGCCGTTGGAGGGGCGATCGGGCTGGGAGCAATGCCCGCCGGGAGGGGCGGACTGGCGGATTCAGCGTTGCATGCGGTCGTGAAGAGAACGGCGGCCGGCCCCAGGAGCGCCAGCAACTCTCTCCGATTCAGCATCCGGCCCACCGGCCGGTCATCACCGTTTCCCATGACGGCCACCCCTTATCGAAGACGCTGGCCGCCGATCTCGCTGGACGCCTTACAACTTCCCCGAGAGCGAGAGTGATTCCTTCATGCGGTCGGCCAGCGGGCCGGATCCGTCCTCGAACCCGAGCAGCAGTTCGATGCGGCTGGGGGAGCAGGCCCAGACCTGCACCGGCGGCGCGGTGGCCGCGGCCCCCCGCATCGCGGCCTCCATCGCCTGCATCATCAGCAGCGCGGTGTCGGGCATGGGCGTCTGGGGCGAATGGGGTTTGGGTTGGAGCGCGCTCAGCGCCCCGGCGAACCGCTCGGCCGCGGTGCCGGCGGCGCTCCAGCCGTGCTCGGTGGCGTGGATCGGCGCGCTGTGGCGCGGGAAATTCAGGATGACGGGCTGCTGCTCATTGATGTAGCCCGCCAACAACACCTCGGAGGTGACGTTGAGGGGTGTCTCTGGGGCACGCGACTGCCGGATGCGGGCGAGGTTGTTGCCGTTGAGCATCGAGAGCCGGTCGGCGAAGTTATCGGTCCACCAGCCGCGGTCGGTGCTCCCCGGCGTCAGTTGCCGGGTGTCCAGCCGGTCGAAGGCCTGGAGCGATTCGATCCACGCGCGCAGGTCCTTGATGATCCGAACGTCGCCGTTGCCGCCCCACATCACGTTCACGTCGCACAGGCGCTGCAGCTTCGAGGCTTCATAGGCGCCCAGCGGGTCGGCGGCGTAGGAATCCGATGCGATGAGGATGTGGCCCCGGCAGCGCATCGCGGCGATGAGGCTCATGGCGTTCTCCCAGGCGGTTTGCCTCGAAATGATAGCATGGCGGGCGGCGGTTGCATCAGCGATGGCCCGCTCCATCCTTTACAACACCCTCGGATGCGGCGGGGCAGGGCCTACTTCGCCATCCCTAAAGAGTTGCCAACCTCTTGGCAACCCTACACGGCCGACTTCGTGCACTCCCACTCCCGAGCTCGGCCGCCCCTCAACAGTGAATTCTGGCGGGAGCTGCCGGTAGCTTGCGGACGGCAACGGTACCCGCTAAGCTAGGGGCGTTTTCCGGGTAGCACGCTGCCCGATCGCGTGAAAGGGAGCCACGATGACCAGCACAACACGGAAGCTCGAAGTCCTGGAGGTGCCAGGGGTGGCCCACGGCGTCACTCCGATCCCGATGGCCGTGAAGATCGGGAACTGCATCATGACTTCGGGCATCGAACCGGTGGACTTGGAGACGGGGAAGCTGGGGGCCACTCCGGAGCGGCAGGCCGAATGGACCTTCGCCCACATGAAGACGATCCTAACGCAAGGCGGGGCCACGCTGGACAACGTCGCCATGGTGACGGTCTATCTCCAGCTTCCGGAGTACTACGTACACTTCGAGCGCAAATGGCTGGAGACGTTTCCGGATCCCCACAACCGGCCCGCCTGCCGGATCTTCGTCACACCGGAACCCCCGTCGTTATTCGTCCAGGTGCAAATGATCGCCGTCCTGTAGCTGCCGCGACCGATAACCAACTCCTTTCTGGCGCGAGGTTTTGAATGACCGATACCCTTAGAATTCTCGGCATCTCGGGCAGTATCCGGGCTGGCTCCTACAACCGCTCGGCGCTGAGGGCTTCGGCCGGGTTGGCGCCGGAAGGGATGGACATCGATATCTTCGACCTGGCGCGGTTGCCGATGTACAATGGCGACCTCGACGGGGAAGCCACGCCACCGGTCGTGCGGGACTTTCAGTCTAGGGTGCGCACCGCCGACGGCCTGTTGGTGGCCACACCGGAGTACCTCCACTCGATTCCAGGGGTGCTCAAAAATGCTCTCGATTGGGCTTCGCGTGGCGGCGACAACTCACCGCTGCTTGGCAAGCCGATTGCGATGATGGGCTGTGTCACCGGCGCCTCGGGCTCCCGTTGGGGGCAGTACCACCTGCGCCAGATCTGCCATGCCACCGATATGCTCCCCCTCAACCGGCCGGAGATCTACGTCACCGACGTGCGCAACAAGTTCGACGACGCCGGCAACCTGACCGATGAATCGACCCGTCAAGCAATCCGGGAGTTGCTGGGGGCCTTCGGCCTCTGGATAGAACGGCTGCGCTGAGGTCCCCCATGGCACTGCTGCTCTCCGAGCGTGATATCCGTCCCGTTCTGCGGGACATCGCTTTCATGGACGCCGCGATCGATGCGGTCGAAGCGGTATTCAAGGAGTATGCCCAGAAACTGACCCAGCAACACCCCTGGACCAACCTGCCCTGGCACGGCGATCGAGGCCCATTGCGGCTCTGGTTTGCCAGCTCGCCTGGAGTGGGTGGGGCGGTGAGGGTCAACTCGATGCTGCCCGGTGGCGGTTCGGCGGCCGACACCCGCTTCATGCTGGTGTTCGATCCGGCGACCGGCGCCCTGCGCGGCATCCTCCCTGATGAGGAGTTCAATTACGCCAGGACTGCCGCCCCCGCGGGCGTTGGCGCTCGCCATCTGGCGCCCGCCGGCGCCGCGATCATGGGCATCCTGGGGGCGGGCAAGCAGGCGCTGATGCAGATTACGGCGATCGCCCGGGCAGTGCCCACCATCAGGGAGGTGCGGGTTTACAGCCCGACTCCTGCCAACCGGGAACGGGTGGCGGCGCAGGCGTGCGATCGCTTGAGCATCGCCGTCGAACCGGTCGACTCGGCGGAGGAGGCAGCACGGGATGCCGATATCGTTGATCTGGCAACCAACAGCCGGACTGCGGTCATCGAGAGCGGATGGATCCGTCCGGGCGCGTTGGTCATTGCGATCTCGAGCAACCAATTCCCGCGGGATTTCATCGCCTCCAGCCGCGTTTTCGTCGGGTCGCGTGAAGATCTTCTGTACGGCGCGTTCCGGCGGGAACCGTTCCTGAGCATGATCGACGATTCCTCATGGTCGATCGATCGGGTCATCGGCGACCTGGGCGAGGCGGCGCTAGGCCAGGTGGAGGCCCGTACGCGTTCCGAGGATACCGTGTTGTTGGACATCCCCGGCATGGCGCTTTGGGACCTGGCGGTGGCGCGGGCGTTGTGCGACTGGGCGGATGCACGCAGTATCGGGGTCCGATTTCAGCTCTCTGATGTTTAGCCAGGACCGCATCTGCGAAGCAACCAGCCGTTCCAAACCCAGTATCTATAAGCAGTGTCAGGGGTTCGTGGGATGAAAGCCACTCCCCCCACCCGAGGGAAAATAGGGAGAATTATCTGTGGGGGCACCCCCACTTCCCCGGCAGAGGGCTGCCGCCCTCCTGCACTCCCACCCCCGAGCCCGGCCGCCCCTGCACAGTGAATTCTTACCGAACCCAGGGTGTGACCAGTTGATGTGGGCGTTTTGGCGGCTAGCCGAACCGAGGCGTGACCTGATCTTGTCGAAGGTACCGCCGGCCGCGTTTATCCCAACAACGGCCGTTGGACACAGCACCTTACCCCACCTCGGTGCCTTCGATGGCCTCAGGCAACGCCCCGCCACCCCAGTCCACGAGGCCGGTCACTTTACGTTGCCCGGTGTCTAACAACTAGTCACGCCCAAACCCCATGTCAAGTTGTCCCTCGCGCGCCGAGGTGCTATCATCGGCGCGGAGGAGTTGATGGCACGTTCTTTTCTGGTTCCCGTCGGCGTGGGGGTGGTGGCTGGGTTTTTCAGCGGTATGACAGGCGTCGGCGGGGGCGCCATTCTGGTTAGCCTGATGGTCAACTTCATGGGGTTGACGCAACACCGGGCCCATGGCACTTCGTTGGCGGTCATCATCTCGGTGTCGTTGGTGGCGGCGCTCAGCTATGCACTGCCGTTTCTGCTGGGGTACCCGGCAAAGTTCGAATACGACCCGGACCTTGCCAGGCAATTGATCCCTACCCTAGCCATCGCAAGTATGTTTGGGGTCATCTTGGGAGCCAAGATCATGGCGGCGCTGCCGTCCCGGCAACTGCGGCGGCTGTTCGGAGTGTTTCTTTTCTTCGTCGCGATCTCGATGTTCGCCCGGGGCATCCAGGTGGGCAGTGGGCCGGCCGACATGAACATATGGCCGTTCCCGGCCTGGGTGGCGCTGGGGTTCATCGCCGGGGTGTTCTCCGGGATCCTGGGTATCGGCGGGGCGCTCGTGATGGTTCCGGTAATGACCATCGGCGCCGGCATCGAGCAGCACATGACGCAGGGCATCACCCTGGCGGTCATCTGCATTACTACCATGACGGGCGCTTATACCCACTATCGCCTTGGCAACGTGGACCTCAAGGCGACGCTCGCGATCGCCCCGGCTGCGGTGATTTGCGGCTTCCTGGCAGGACAACTGGCCGCCCAGACCGACACTATCTGGCTGACCAGAGTGTTCGGCGCCGCCATGCTGTATTTCAGTTATCAGTTCACCTTCACCGGTACTCCCCAGCGCAAGCCTGCCCCGGCCCCTGCGCCCCAGCGTTCGTAATTACGGCCCGGAGCAAACCCTGTCCGGCCTCCCTGCGCTGTGCAATCGGATGCTGAGCTGCACCTCGTGTGGCCTGAGTGAAGGGCGCACGCGGGTTGTTCCCGGTGAAGGCCCGGAAGACGCTGAGATTATGTTCATCGGAGAGGCTCCCGGGTTCAACGAGGATAAGCAGGGCCGCCCCTTCGTGGGGGCGGCGGGACAGTTCCTGGAGGGGTTGCTCTCAGCAGGAGGCCTGCGGCGTGAGCAGGTGTACATAGCCAACGTGGTCAAGTGTCGTCCGCCCAACAACCGGGATCCCCTGCCCACCGAAATTGCCGCGTGCAAGCCGTGGCTGGATCAACAGATGGAGATGCTGCGCCCCCGGGTCGTCGTGACGTTGGGGAGGTTCTCCATGGCCCGGTGGTTTCCGGGACAGAGCATTAGCCGGATCCACGGACGGCCCGAAGAACGGGATGGGTTGACCGTCGTACCCATGTTTCACCCCGCCGCAGCGCTGCATCAGCAGGCGCTCAAGGCGACCATCACCGAAGACTTCCGCAGATTGCCGAAGCTCCTGGAGCAATTGCGTCAGGTCGATACAGCATCGCAGCCAGCACCATCCGACTCGGACCCGGCCGCGGCGGCCGAGCCGAGACCAGAACAGTTGAGTCTTTTCTAACTTATGGCATACCCACGAACACGGATCGTTCCCCTCGGCGGATTGGGTGAGATCGGCAAGAACATGATGGCCATCGAGGTCGGCGACGACATCGTGGTGGTCGATGGCGGGCTCATGTTCCCGGAAGCGGAGATGCTGGGAGTCGACCTCGTCATCCCCGACATAACGTATCTGCTGGAGAACCGGAGCAAGCTGCGCGCCATCGTCCTCACCCACGGCCACGAGGACCATATCGGCGCGCTGCCGTACCTGCTCCCCCGGTTGAACGTCCCGGTCTATTCCACCCCGCTTACCAACGGGCTGGTGTCGGTGCGGCTCAAGGACCGGCACGCCATTCAGAACGCCGATCTCAATATCCTGCGGCCCGGCCGCCAACTGGAGTTGGGCGCGCTCAGGGTCGAGTTCTTCCGGGTGGCCCATTCCATACCCGATGCGGTGGGGGTGGTGCTCCACACCCCTGCGGGAGCCATCGTCCACACCGGTGATTTCAAGTTCGACCACACCCCGGTGGATGGCGAGCCCACCGACCTCGCCCGCCTGGCCCGGTTGGGCGAAGAGGGCGTGCTGTTGCTAATGTCCGACTCGACCTACGCCGAAGTTCCCGGCTACACGCCCTCCGAGCAGATCGTGGGCGATACGTTGCACCGCATCATCGCCAGCGCCCAGGGCCGGGTGATCATCGCGTGCTTTGCTTCGCTTATCTCGCGCATCCAGCAGATCGTCGATGGAGCGATCGCCTGCAACCGCAAGGTGCTCGTCATCGGCCGGAGCATGCAGGACAATGTCGCGATGGCGTTGGAACTCGGGTATCTGTACGCGCCCGAAGGCACCTTCATCAATCCGGACGATCTCAAACGCCTGCCGGCGGATAAGGTGGTCATAGTGGCTACGGGGAGCCAGGGCGAGCCCACAGCGGCGTTGGCCCGTATGGCCAACAAAGACCACCGGTTTGTGCGGATTCAGCCCAACGATACCGTGGTGCTTTCGGCCACTCCCATCCCTGGGAATGAGGAGTTGGTGGCCCGGACCATCAATAACCTGTTCCGCCAAGGGGCACGGGTGTTGTACAGCCCGATGGAACCGGTGCATGTTCACGGTCATGCCGCTCAGGAAGAGCTCAAATTGATGCTCTCGCTGGTCAAGCCCAAGTACTTCGTCCCGATCCACGGCGAATACCGGCATCTCATCCACCATAAGGAATTGGCCAAGGCGGTCAGCGTCCCCGATCAGAACTGCTTCGTCATGATGGACGGTGATGTTCTGGAGTTGGCCGAAGGAGGTGGGAAGGTGGTGTCCCAGGTCTCGGCCAACTATATCTATGTGGACGGCATCGGTGACGTCGGGCCGGAGGTGCTGCGTGACCGGCGGCATCTGTCCCAGGACGGCATGCTGGTGCTGGTGCTGGCGCTCGACCGGAAGACCGGGGCGCTGGCGGCCCGGCCCGAAATTGTGCAGCGAGGTTTCACCAGTCCGGACGACGCAGCGAACCTCCTCGAACAGGCCAGGGAAGTGGCCGAGAAGGCCATCGGCGGCGGCGGTGAAGTCCGGGACGAGTGGTCCTCGACCGCTAGTTCCGTACGGGAGGCGGTGGGGGCCTTCCTCTACCAGCAGACCAGGCGCCGGCCCCTGATCCTTCCCATTCCCATCGAGGTCTGAGACCCCGAGGCATCCACACCCACCGATGCGCCTCCATGGGGTCTGGTGCAGATTGGGCCGGGCCGGTTGTGACCCAGACCGAACCTAGCGAAGACGGCAGGTCCAATGGGTCGCCTGGTAGCTGTAGGGCAGGTCTCGATGCATCCAGGGCTTCCAATTCGTCCTAAACCTAAACCCCGGCGGCTCGGATCGCAACGGGACAGGCCGCACCAACCGGTGCGGCCTGTGGCCTACCCCCCAACAGCTTCCGCCATCGGGGCCATTCGGCCTCGAATGTAACGGGGTGTTGGCCGAATCGTTCCTAAAGTTGCCTTTATGACAAGAATTTACACCCGGTCTTCTCCCGGCCGCGGCGCCCGGCGGCCCGCGGGAAAGGGGAGGCCGCGAATCTCAGCCCCTCGCCTGGGTTTCCTGCGGCGTCCCGTTCTCTACCTTCTCCTCATCGCCGCGGCCTTCGGGTTCGCGGCGTTGTTTGCTGTCGTGCTGTTGCCGCTGCTGTTTAACGGCATCCTCGCACTGCTGGGAGTTGGCGTGGCATTGCTGGTCCCGGCAGTGGCGGTGCTAGTTTGGCGGTGGCAGGTGCTGGGCAAGGCCGCGCTGATACGGCATCACTGGCGCCACCTGTTGGGTGGCGCCTCATGGTTCGCGGGGCTCCTGGGCGTTGGGGCGCTGTTCCGTCCGGCCACCGGCGGTCTGTGGGAGGTCCGCTGGGCCGAGGCCACCCTCGGTGGACTGCTGGGCCAGATGGTCCTCGGTGAACCGGGATGGTGGGGCGTTGCCCGCTTGACGGCGTTGTTTGTAGCTGGAACCGGCATCGGCGTGCCGCAGTCGGGACCGTGGCTGGCTGCCGCGGCGGCGCGAGGGGTGGTGGGGTTCTGGCGCCTGCGGCTCCCCCAGCGGGGCGCCGGGCTCGTTTGGAGGCAGATCCAGGAAGCGAAGGCGGCGCTTCAGGACAAGCCGCCGGTGCCGCCCGAGCAGGCGGACGAGTTCGTCTATTGGGTCGAACACATGCCCTCAACTTCGGAGCCCGTGAGCGCCCTCGAAGCGCCCAACCAAGCGGTGGCTGCCTCTGCCACAGTGCTATTGGCCGAGGACGAGCCGTTGGCGCCCGTTCACCAGAGCGCCTGGGAGCTGCCTGCCCTCGATCTATTCGAAAAATTGGTCGAGGCCGAACCGGCGGACCAAACCCAGCGGGCCAAGCAGATCGAGGAAGCCCTCGCCAGCTACGGCGTCGATGCTAAAGTGGTCCAGATCCACGTTGGCCCGGCAGTCACCCAGTTCGGCATCGAGCCGGGCTGGGACCGGAAGTTCAAAGATGTGAAGGAGCGGGAGATCACCGGGCGGGTCAAATTGGACAAAGAGGGAAACCCCGTGGTTCGGACCGAGGAGGTTTCCCGCACCAGGGTCAAGGTGGAGCGGATCACCTCATTGTCGAACAACCTCGCGCTCGCCCTTTCCGCCCCGTCGGTGCGGATCGAAGCTCCGGTGCCGGGCAAGAACGTGGTGGGCATCGAGGTCCCCAACATCTCCCCCAGCATCGTGCCGATGCGGTCGGTCATCGAGAGCCCGGCCTTTCAGCGACTCAAGGCCCGTTCCAAAGTGACGCTGGCGCTTGGCAAAGGCGTCGCCGGCGACGTGGTGGTAGCCGACCTGGCCAAGATGCCCCACCTGCTCATCGCTGGCGCCACCGGAAGCGGGAAGAGCGTCTGCCTCAACGCCATCGTGAATTGCCTGCTGATGCACGCCACGCCCGACGAGGTCCGGTTGCTTATGGTGGACCCCAAGCGGGTGGAGTTGGTTCCCTACAACAACGTTCCGCATCTCCTGTGCCCGGTGATGGTGGACGCGGAAAAGGTGGTGGGGTTGCTCCAGTTCGTCATCAAAGAGATGGACGAACGCTACCGCAAATTCGCGGCGGCGGGAGTTCGCAACATCGATGGCTATAACCGCAGCCCCAAGGTGCAGGAGCGGTTGCCGTTCTGGGTCCTTGTCATCGATGAACTGGCCGATCTGATGATGGTGGCCCCGTATGAGGTGGAGCGCAGCCTGTGCCGCCTGGCCCAACTGGCCCGCGCCACCGGCATTCACCTGGTGGTGGCGACGCAGCGGCCCTCGGTGGACGTGGTGACCGGGCTCATCAAGGCGAATTTCCCGACGCGCATCAGCTTTGCGGTGACCTCTCAGATCGACTCCCGCACGATTCTCGATTCGGCGGGCGCCGAGAAGTTGCTAGGCCGCGGCGACATGCTTTACATGGCAACCGATGCCGCCAAACCGCGCCGGGTCCAGGGCACTTACGTCTCGGACGCCGACGTCGAGCGCATCGTCGAGTACTGGTCCAGCGAGCGGTTCCAGCATCTGCGGCCCCCGACCTTCGCCGATGAGATCCAGAGCGCAGCGGCCGCCGCTTCCGGTGACGGGGTGGGCGAGGACGACCCCCTGTTGGAAAAAGCCCGCGAACTGGCCGACTCCGCAGAGCGGGTATCGACCTCGTTTCTGCAACGGCGGCTCCGCGTCGGCTACCCCCGGGCGGCCAGGCTGATGGAGACCCTTCGAGACGAAGGGTACGGCGAGTTGGAGGGGATGGACGACCGGTTCTAGCCCGCTTGTAGGGCGGGCCGTTGGTACAAGCTGCACCCCCACTCGTGAGCCCGCCGCCCCTCAACAGTGAATTCTTACCCGGCGCCGCTGCCGTTGCACCCGGCTTCCGGTTCGGGAGATAATCAACGTGCTTGACGGGCCACCAGCCCTCAGCCCCTGCCGCCAGTTCTGGTTCCCCAAGAGGAGGATCCGTGCCCAAGAGTTATCCATCCGCGCCTGCCCTCGCCATTGACCCCGAGAAGACCTACGCTGCGGTGTTCGATGTCGAAGGAAAGGGCGCCTTCAAGGTTGCGTTGTTCGCCAAGGACGCTCCCAACACCGTGAACAATTTCGTGTTCCTGGTGCGGGACGGGTTCTACAACGACACGACTTTTCACCGCGTGATCCCCGGCTTTATGGCCCAGGGCGGGGACCCCACCGGTACCGGTACCGGCGGCCCCGGCTACCGGTTTTCGGATGAGTTCAACTCCAAGCTGCGCCACGGCAGTCCCGGCGTGCTGTCCATGGCCAACGCCGGCCCCAATACCAACGGAAGTCAGTTCTTCATCACCCTTGCTCCCACCCCTCATCTGGACGACCGGCACTCGGTGTTCGGCAAGGTGGTCGAGGGTATGGACGTGGTGCTCCGTATCGCAGTGCGGGATCCATCCAACTCCCGGGCGCCGGGCGACAAGATCATCTCAGTCATCATCGAAGAGCAGTAGCCCCCAGGGTCCGGCATGCCACCGCCGCAGCCGGACCTCTTTGTTTCCCATCTCGTGAGCATCATCGGCGAACCCGTTGGACTGCAAGCGTTGGACGTGGGCTGTGGACGGGGACGCAACGCGCTGTTCCTAGCCAGGCATGGCGCCGCTGTCGTGGCCGTTGACCACATGGTAAGCATGGTCGACGCCTGCCGCCGGGCGTCGCTCAACGAGAAGCTGCCGGTACGGTGTGTGGCGGGAAAAGCTGAATCCGCCCCCTTCGCTCTCGGGTCGTTCGATCTGGTGCTGTGCACCAGCGTTCTCGAATCGATGGACCTGCCGGTGGCGTCGGCTGCCGCGGTCGAATTGCACCGGGTCACACGGCCCGGAGGGACCGCGCTGGTGGTCACCGCGGCCTTGGAGGGGTCCGATCCGGAGGCGGGTGGGGCTCCGCCGCTCAAGGCCCGTCTGACATCGAGAGACCTGCTGACAACCTGGTTTCAGGGCTGGCATACGCTCGAATTGCTCCACCTGCAGTTGGTGGCCCCAGCGTCAGCCGCGGTGAGCGCGCAGTGGGCGCTGATTGCCCGGCGGAACGCGGATTGATCGGGAGGTTCGGGCGACGGCCGGCTTCAGCGGATGCCGCTGCTGAAGCGGACGCCAACTATCGACAAGCCGGCGCCTGGATCGCGCTGCATCACCGGACGCTGCTGGCGGCACTGCTGGCGTTGAGTTTCGCCTCACATGTCGTGATGCTTGATTCGCCACCGATCCCCCTGTTTGATGAGGGAGGGTCCTACGTCCCGGCGGGGAGGGCGATAACGGCGGGCCTGCCCGACCCCAATTTCGAACATCCTCCCCTGGGCAAATTGGCCATCGCTTCGGGTATGGCCGTGTTGGGTGACAATCCTTGGGGTTGGCGCATTGTCGCCGCGATCACAGGGACCGTGGGGGTGTTTTTCACCTTCCGGTTGGGCGCTGCCGTCTGGGGGGTCGGTGGGGGCTGGATTGCTTGCGGCAACGCTCCTCTCCGTTGATTTCCTGTGGCTGGCCTTCTCCAGAATGGCGATGCTGGATATCTTCCTCGCCGGGCCATTAGTCGCGGCGCTGAGCCTGGCCTTTGACTGGCGTGAGCGTCGCAGCGGGTGGGCGCTGGCCGGCAGCGGCCTGTGCCTCGGCGTGGCGACGGCGGCCAAATGGTCGGCGGCCTGGGCGTTTCCAGTGGTGCTCCTGCTGGTTTGGTTCTGCCGGCCGGGTGGCCCGGGGCATCGGGCGCTATGCCGCACCGGCCGCGTTGTGCGCTGCGGCGGCCGTGGGGTATCTCGGCGTATGGATCGCCTACGGGTTGCAGTCTGGGCAAGAAGTGTCTCAACTCGCGCTGAGACACCTGCAGATGATCAACTACCAGGCGGTCGCTGGCGGGAAGCCAGAAAGCCTCGTCGCCAACCTGCTGGCTCCCGGCCGCTGGCTGCTGAATGAACCACTCGTTCTGGCCTCCAGGGGTGACGCTACTCACTGGCAATTGTTGATGAGCAACCCGCTGGTGTTCTGGCCGGGCGTGGCGGCTGCGATCTGGGTTGGGTACAGGGTGGCGCGGAAGCGGAGCGCAGGAGAGGTGTTCCTGCTGGCTTCGGTGTTAGCGCTCTACCTCCCATGGTTCGCGCTGCCGAGAATCAAGTACTTCTACTACCTGTTGCCGGTGCTGCCCTTGCTGGCGGCCGCGGCGGGAGGCGGCCTGTTGAGGTTGCTTCCGCAACCCGGACTGCCGTTAACGCGGCCGGCACGCTACCGGCTGTTGCTGGTGGTGGCCCACCTGGGGCTGGCGCTGGCGTTCTGGGCGGGCTCGTTTCCCGCCGTCACGGGGATGTGGCGGCGGGAACCTCGTTTCCCGCGCTCCTCACCATCGTTCCGCCAGGCATTCGCTCCCACCCCCCACCAGATAGATATTTGGTTGAATCAAGGGGACACCTCTTGAACCCCGCCAAGGAGGCTGCGCCTCCCTGGACTCACCCCCGGAGTGGCACTCCGCGTGGCTTTGAAGGGTCATCCAACAGTTCTAGGATAAGCGCCGCGGCCTGGGGATCGGGGTCCTCGGCGTGTCCCTCGAGCCGCCGGTAGATGTCGGCGGCGGCGTGGTGGAAGCCGCCCGGTAGCCCCATCGCCTCGAAGGTGGCGGCGATCTCCTCCATCTCAGGCACAAACCGCCACGCCTTGGGGGCCGCCCGTTCCAGGCTTGCCCGCGCCTGGTCGGCCAACCCGGGTTGTGAGATCTCCCACTCCTGCCGCAGGTCGGCCTCGACGCCGTGCCCCTGCGCCAGCGCAAGGATGGCGGCCTGCAGGGCGGTGCCGCCCTTGGTGTAGGCCGCGTAGGCCATCTTGAGGGCGGAGGCAGCGCCGATATCGCCGGTCATGACCATTGTGGCGAGCGGGCTGCCCTCAAAACAGGCTGCGGCCTCGGCGGCCCGCGCCCCGGAAAGATAGAGCCGGGTGGTACCGGCGCGCCGCACCGGCGGGCCGACGATGCCGCCATCGACGAAGCCGGTGCCTGCCCGGTGCAGGGTGGCGGCTATCTCGGCGGTGTGGGCCGGAGAGATGGCGTTGGCGTCAACGTAAAGACCGGTGAAACCCAGCGCGGCCACCGCTTCCGCCAGGGATTGGGCCGCATGGGGCGGGCAGACACTGATAAGCACCTGGGCCTCGGCCACTAACCGTTGGAGTGAACCGGCGTCCTCCAGGCCCGCCTGCTCGGCGCGCTGGCGGGTGGCGGCGCTGCGGCCCTCGGAAGCCCACAGCCCCCGGCCCCCTGCCAGCCGCGCGGCAGCCCCCACCGGGCCCCCCATTTCACCGGGGTGCAGGATACCGATGGTCCGCGGATACGAACTCACGCCCAGGGGCGGACCGATACGTGGATCGCGTTGGGTTCGCCCTGGCCTCCGGTGGAGCGGATGGCCAGATCGACCTGAGAGAGGGGGAACTGATGGGTGGCGATCTCGTGGGTGGGATAGCGGCCCGAGGCGATGCGTTGCAACGCCAACTCGACCGCGGCGTAGCTATGGCCCCGGGCCATTTTCAGGGTGGCGCACTTCATCTGCATGCGGTCTAGCGGGAAGTTGGGCACGTTCTTTCCCTGCATGACCATCACCCCGCCCTTTTGCTTCAGCAGTTCGATGGCGGGGAACACGGTCGCTTCGCCGGCCCCTGCGGTGTCGACCACAACATCCACCCCCCGTCCGCCGGTGATGGAGCGCACCCGTTCGATCAAGTCCTCGGTCTCCACGTTGATGGTGTGGTCGGCGCCCAGGCGCTTGGCCACATCGAGGCGATGCCGGTCCCGGCTCAAGCCGCTTATGATCACGCATTCTGCGCCCCCCTGCCGGGAGGCGATGACGCTGCCCAACCCCTGCTGTCCGGGCCCTTGGATGAGGATAGTCTTACCGGGTCCGACGCCCCCGTCCACATAGGCCCACTGGATGCCATTGCCCACGGGCATGCACATGGCGGCGTGTTCCGGCTTCATGCCATCCGGCACCTTGTGCAGCACCGTGTTGGCGGGCAGGTAGAGGTACTGGCTGTAGCCACCCCACAGGGCCGGCGCCACGCTGGTGGGCGTGGAGCCGTAGCGCTGGTTGGCCCCCAGCCAGGGATCAACCTGCTGGCAGAATCGGAACTCGCCGATCCTGCACCACTCGCAGTGGCCGCAGGGGAGGTACTCTTCGAGGGCCACCAGGTCGCCCTCCCTAACGCCCCAGCGGGCGCTGGCGGCCGCCCCGATCTTGGTGATGTAACCCACGTTCTCGTGTCCCAGAATGGTGGGTCCCGACGGCGCCCGCCCGTAAAAGCCGACGTCGGCCCCGCACACCCCGGCCGCTTCGATTTTCAGCAGGCCGCCGTCCACCGGTATCTCGGGCAGCGGGAACTCTCGCATTTCCATCTGGTGGATACCGGTCTGAACGGCGGCGGCGGAGGTCTCAGGCATAGACGGGTGCTCCTTCGGGATGCTAGCCGAGCAGTTGTTTCGCCACTTCCTGCGACTTCTCGATGTCGTCGAAGATCGCCTCGGCATCGAGCCGCATTAGCTTCTTCTCGTCGCCCTCTTGGGGAATGGTGGACTTATCGAAGGGCGCCACGTCCTTGCGGCGGCTGTTGTACTCGATATGCTTGGAGACGGATGCCTGACCGTCTTTGGTCAGGAACCAATTGACAAACAGCTTGGCGGCGTTGGGATGGGGCGGTTTGGCCATGGCAAAAATCGGCGAACCGCCGTACAGGAAGTCGCCGTCTGATGTGGCCAACTCCTCGACGTTGAAGGGGATGCCCCTTTCCTTGAAATCGCTCAGGATCGATCCGTCGATCCCGGTGACAACCAGATACTTGCCTCGGATCAACCCCTCAGCGGCGGCTCGAGTGTCCCGTAAGATGGTGGGTTCCTGATCGACAAACAATTTCTTCAGAAAGTCGTTGCCGTACTTAAGCCGGAGGACGGTGGAAAGGAGGTAAGTGTGGCCGGAATTTCTGGGATCTTGAAAGGCCATCTTGCCTTTGAATTCCGGTTTGAGCAGGTCCTGCACCGTCTTTATCTGTCCCGGCTTGATCGTGTCACTGTTGACCCATAGTTGCCGGCGGATGTCCCATTGAAAACTGTAAGCCGTTTCCGGCTTCTTCTCTTCGATGAATCCCCCGTCGAATCCCGCATACCACTTCTGGGTATCCAGCACGTCGGGATGGATGAGCAGGGGGCGGATGGGATCGTAGCCGCCCTGAGGCTTGAGGACCCGGATGCTGGAGGTGGGGCCCTGGACCGCCACGTCCCAGGTGTGCACCCCGGACTTCATCTCCTGGGTCACCCTGGGGATCCAGAGATTGATAGAGGCGAAACTGGAGTTTTCGGTGGCGATGCCGGGGTACGCTGTTTCGAAATCGGCCAGCACTCGCTTCCAGCCGGTGCCGCCGGTGCCCATAACGCACATGAGCTGGCCCTCTTTACGGGCCGCGGCCACCAGTTCATCCCACCGCTTCTTGAAGCCTGCATCCTGGGCGGGCGCCGGGTTGGGCGCGGCGGCAGGGGCCGCCGGGGCCGGCGCCGCAGCCGGTGCGCATGAGGTGACCATGGCCGCCGCGGCGGCCCCCGAACCAACTCGCAGAAACCCTCGCCGGTTCGTTTGGGTTTTAAACATCATCACGGACAGCCCCCCCTTCAAGCCGAGTCTTGACTTCACTTAACGCGCCTTGGCGGCCCGCAAATCCTTCGATACCTCGATCCATGATTCCTTCGAATCCTTTTCCTGGAGGATGCCGGAGGACCGCACCCGGTAGGATTCCGGCGATTGACTCCCCACTGGAGCCAGCCCCTGTTCCCGTAATGCTTGCGCGGCCCTGAGCCACAGATGGCGCACCCGGATGATGGCCGAATCGGCCGATCCCAGGTGCTCCTTGGTGCGGTCGTAGATCGGCCCCATGCTCTCCTGAACGCACTGGTCCTGCAGCCCGATGTTGGGGACGCCGAGGAAACGGTAGTCCCGCTGCAGGTCGTAGTCGATCATGTAGTCGTTCTGCTTGTTGAGCACGGTCTTCCACGCGCCGCCCGCTTCGCTGGTGGCGGGAAGGAATCCGCCCACCCGCCCCACGTGGATGTCGTAGTTCGGCCACACGTGCATCCGCTGGTACTCCTCCTCGGTGAAGGGACGGTCGGGATGCCAGGAGACGGTCCAGGTCATGGTGGTCTCGTCGTCCATCGGGACCCAGGCGTGGCCGCCGATGGCGGGACTCCACACCAACCCGCCCGGAATCATGGAGTAGAACGGCATCAGGAACTGGCTGATGCCCCAGGAGTAGCGGGTTTCATCGTAGCTGCGCCGTGCCCCGACCAGCACGCCGTAGTCCGTTTCCATCACCTCAAAGCGGGGGGCGCGATCCCGTTGCACCACGCTCAGGGAAGAGTCCATCCCCGCTTTCGCCAGCGGGCGGTGGAGGAAGCCGGAGTGGCTGGTGTCGATGCCGCCCTCGAGCGACTGGACCCAGTTGCACTGGCCCAGCCGCTTGGTGATGTAGACCTGGTCCTGCGGCACCATGTTCCATTCCAGCGCGGGCAGCTCCGGCGGGTTCTCCTCGGGACCCATGTAGGCCCATACCACGCCGTTGCGCTCCCGGCACTGGTAGGCGGTGAGGTGCACCTTGGCCTTGAAGTTGCTCTCGGCGGGCTCGTTGGGCATGTCCACGCAGGCGCCGGAAGTGTCGAATTTCCAGCCGTGGTAGACACACCTGAGCCCGTCCTCCTCATTGCGTCCGAAGAACAAGGACGCGCCGCGATGGGGGCAGTTGTTCGCGATCAGCCCCACCTTGCCGGAGGTATCGCGGAACGTGATGAGGTTTTCCCCGAGCATCTTGACCCGCAGCGGCGGGCCATCCCGCTCCGGCAGCTCCTCCGAGAGGAGCATGGGCAGCCAGTACTGCCGCAGCAGGTCTCCCATGGGGGTGCCGGCGCTCACCTGCGTCAGCCGTTCGTTATCCGTCTTGCTCAGCATAAAACCCTTCCTTCCTCGTGCCGCTTGTCGCCTGGCCTGGCGTGGCTATTTTAGCAGGTCTTGGGCCAACGAAATGGTTTTCTCGATGGGTTCGATCATGTTTTCGTGGTCGGGGCGATAGAGGCCGGTCGCTTCTTTGTCCGTCACCACACTCACCTGCTCCGCCACCGGGATGTCCTTGCGGGCGCTGTTGAACCCGGTCTCCTTGGCATAGATCAACTGGCCTTCCTTGGTCATCAGCCAGTTGACGAACACCTTGGCGGCGTTGGGGTTGGGGGCCCGGTTTACCAGGTAGAAGACCTGGGTTGCGGCATAGGTCAGTTCGGGCACGAAGTTGATTTTGACGTTCTTGCCCAGTCCTTCGTCGGTGAAGGTTTTGAGCGTGGTGAAGTCACCCCCCACCGCCATCGCGACCTGACCCTTGACCACCCACTCCAGCAACTGCCGCGCATCGCGGCTGAACAGCGGCGCCTGGTCCACAAACATCTGCTTCAGGGTCGCGTCGCCGGCGGCTAGGCGCATCGCCGAGCCGGCCCAATAGCCGTAGCCATAGTTGCGGGGGTCGGCCCAGGCCATCTTGCCCTTCCACTTGGGGTTGAACATGTCCTTGACCGTCTGGATCTCCTTGTCGGCCACCTGGTCGTTGGTCCAGACGCCGCCTCGCTTGGACAGCGAGAACCCAAAGGTCCATTTGCGCTCGTTGTCCCGCCAGCCGACCTCGTAGCCGCCCACCCAGGCGTTGTCGTCCATGGCGTCCGGGCGGATGATCAGCGGGCGCAGCGGGTCATACATCCCCTGCTTCTTGTAGGTCCCCAGCGCGGCGGTGGTGCCGCCGCCCACCTGGAGGTCGTAGGTGTAGACACCGGCCTGCCGTTCCTGGAGCGCCTTCGGCCCCCAAAGGTTGATGGACGAGAAGCTGGCGGTCTCGACGTCGATGCCGGGGAAGGCCGCCATGAAGGCGTCGAGCAACTTTTTCTCGCCGGCGCCCGCGGCGATGGCGGCGATGACCAGCCGGCCTTCTTTCTTCGCCTTGTCGACCGTGTCCTTCCACTCCTGCTCCCAGGCGGCACTGGCTGCCGGTTGGGCCTGGCCCGCCGCCGGCGGCGGTGCGGCCGGTGGCGCCGCGGCGGGTGCGCAGGCCGCAAGCACGCTGGCGGCGGCCGCGCCACCGCCGATCTTCAAGAACGTCCTGCGGGGAAACCCTGGGTTATCGGCCATCACCTGCACCTCCCGATATTGACGGATTGTATCACGTAGCCCTCACAGTGATCATTCGAGTGCGTCTGCCGGGGGTAGGGGCAAGGCCCCTCGCCACGGGCGAGTCGCCTGCGGAGACTGGCACAGGCACGTTGCAACGTGCCTCTCCGAACTCCCCGTTCCACAGCGGGATTCCAAAGGGCGGCAGCCCTTGGGCAGGGGGCGTGGGGGATGTGCCCCCCCACGAACAATCTTTCTTCTTTTCTTTCTCGGGGCCGGGTGGGGCTTGCCGGGGCCGACGCAACGGTCGGATTGCAACCCGCTCGAACTGTGAACTCCTACCCCTCCCATACACGATCATCGGGCCGGGATCGCTATGCTATACTAGCGACCGTGCTCCGCTGCAATGCGGGGCTTTTGTGTGGCCTTGAAGAAGCTGCGGAAAAATAGAGGAGGAGGCTGGTCCCCGAAATGCCCTACATTATCGTCGATCCCTGCGTCGGGGTGAAGGATGAGTCCTGCGTCGCCGTCTGCCCGGTGGACTGCATCATCGCCACTGAAGAAGACACGATGATGTTCATTCACCCCGACGAATGCATCGAATGCGGCGCCTGCCTGCCCGAGTGCCCGGTGAACGCCATCTTCTCCGAAGAAGAGGTCCCAGAGGACCAGAAGGGGTGGGTCGAACTCAACGCCGATTACTTCAAGATGGACCGCAACGCCTTCCTGGCCAAGCACGGCGATGCGATCGACGCCGCCAAGGCGAAGAATAAGGGCTCAGCCCTGGCCAACCCGGCCCTGTACGCCTAGCCGCGGCCGGCATCCTTGAACGGCTCATCATCCAGAGCTGTTCAGGACCTTATCTATTCAGTGGTAGGGGTTCGGGGGAGATGAGCCACTCCCCCACCCAGGAAACAAGAGGAGAATTCCATGTGGGGGGCACCCCCACTCCCTCGGCAGAGGGCTGCCGCCCTCGTGCACTCCCGCTCCTGAGCCCGAGCTCAATTGTGAGCTCTGACCTCAGGACGAATGGAGGGAGTCGCCGGAGACTCAGTGCGACCGGTAAACCAACCCACCCTGTCTGTGCAGCAGGGTGGGTTTCGTCGTTGTTGGTGTGTAGCGTGGGGCAGCAACTCGTGAGTCGGGGCTACGGGGCTCCGGTGGCGGCGCAGTCGGGGCACAGGATGAACACCTCCAGCCGGTGTCCCAGCACCTTGCTCCCGGTGACCAGTTGAACGTTATCCAGCAGGCTGTCGACGCCGCAGTTGTAGACGTCGGTGACCGCACCGCATTTCAGGCAGACTGCGTGATGGTGATGGCCAGCGTGGGAGAGGCTGTATAAGGGCTTTCCGTCCAACAGCGCCAGCTTGCAGATGATGCCCATATCGAGCAGCAAACGCACCGTGCGGTACACCGTGGCCCGGCCCGCCACCGCCACCTCGTGATGGATGTCCTCGGCGCTGAAGCCGTCATCATGGCGGAGCACGGCTGCCACCACCGCCCGGCGCGGGCCGGTGTTGCGGTACCCGCGCTCTTCCAGCCTGCCCATCAGATCCACCGGTGTTGGGTGACTCATGGTTCCTGGGGTGCTATGACGGCGGTGGCTCGATGGTCAACAGTGCGCCCAAGTGGGGTTGCAGGTGAGGGCCCGCGCGTGGCTACTTGCGTTTCCAGGTGGTTCCGGCCGCCGAGTCCTCCAGCGTCACCCCCCGTTCCGTCAGTCCGACCCGGATCGCGTCCGCCAGCGCGAACTCCTTTTTTACCCTCAGGTTTGAGCGCAGCTCGATCAGGAGGTCGATGAAGGGTTCGGCATCGCCGGCGCCGTTTCTGGAAAGACTGCCCCGAGCGGCAGGCTGCACTCCGCCTAGCTGCCGCCGGACTTGCGGATCGAGCGTCATTCCCAAGACTCCAGCCAATTCCCGCAGGGTGTCTTGGGCGGCGGTCAGATAGAGCGCTCTCTCTCTTGCCCGGTTGATGTCGCGTGCGAGGTCGAACAGAGCCGCAACGGCCTGAGCGCTGTTGAAATCGTCGTCCATCGCGTCAATGAACCGCTGGCGCTGGGAAGCAGGATCGAGGCGCTCAACCCCGGCCGGCCGGTCTGCCGGACGGAGGGCCTCGCGCAGCCGGTCCGCACCCTTGTCGGCGGCGTCGAGCGCTTCGTCGTTGTAGGTCAGCGGGCCTCGGTAATGAGAGCTGAGCACAAAAAGGCGCAGGGCGTCGGCGGAATGGGAAGTTAGCACCTGGTCGATGGTGACCAGGTTCCCCAGCGACTTGCTCATCTTCTCCTCGCCCAACCGCAGCAGCCCGTTGTGAAGCCAGTAGCGCGCGAAGGGTGCCTCGCCGGTGGCGCACTCGGACTGGGCAATCTCGTTCTCGTGGTGGGGGAAGATGAGGTCGTGTCCGCCGCCGTGGATGTCCAGCTTCGGCCCGAGGTAGCGCATGGCCATCGCCGAGCACTCGATGTGCCAACCGGGGCGTCCGGGGCCCCATGGGCTTTCCCATTGCGGTTCGCCGGGCTTGGCCCCCTTCCAGAGCACGAAGTCCATGGGGTCTTCCTTCAGTTCTCCAACCTCCACCCGCGCCCCCGCCTGCATCCCCTCGAGGGTCCGGTGGCTCAGTTTGCCGTAATCCTCGTCCCGCTGCACCCTGAAGTAGACATCGCCCCCGGTTGGATAGGCGTATCCCCGTTGTTCGAGCTTCGAAATGAGGTCGATGATGCCGGGGATTTCCTGGCTGACGCGAGGGTAGACCTCGGCGCGCCGGACATTGAGGGCGTCCATATCGTCGAAATAGCGCCCAATGAACCGGTCGGCGAGGTCCAATACGGGTATGCCCGCCTGGCGGGCCCGGTTGATCAGCTTGTCGTCGATGTCGGTGAAATTTTGGACGTACCGGACGTTGTAACCTTTGAACTCCAGGTAGCGGCGGATCACATCGAACACGATGTAGCTCATGGCGTGCCCGATATGCGATTCGTCGTAGGGAGTGACGCCGCACACGTACATCAGCACCGGGTCACCCTGAGGCCGGAACTCCTCTTTCTGGCCGGATAGGGTGTTCCAGAGCTTCATTGGCCCTCCTTCGAGCCGGTCCCCCGGGCTGCGGCGGCCGGGGTGGACACAGTAATGTTTGGTTGGTTCAACTGCGCCTCGATCACGGTGAGGCGGGCCTCAAGTTGCGCGAGGCGCTGCTGGAGCCCCTGCATGAAGTCCCACTCCGGGTCGGGCAGGCGCTCCAGCGTGTCGTCGTCCGGGTTGCGTAGCGCCACCACCCGTCCGGGCACGCCGACCACGGTGGCATTGCTAGGAACCGAGGTGACAACCACCGAGCCCGCGCCGATTTTCACGTTGTCTCCGATGGTGATCGCCCCGATCAGCTTGGCCCCGGCGCCCACCACCACGTTGTCGCCCAGGGTCGGATGCCGCTTGGTCTTGCGGGTACTGGTGCCCCCCAGCGTGACACCCTGATACAGGAACACGTCGTCGCCTATGATCGATGTCTCGCCGATGACGACCCCGCTGCCGTGGTCGATGAAGAAACGGGAGCCGATGCGAGCGCCCGGGTGGATTTCGATGCCGGTGACCCATCGCCCAAAGTTGGAAATGACCCGGGGCAGCAGCGGCACCCGGATGATCCAAAGGAGGTGCGCCAGGCGGTGGAGCTCGCGGGCGTGGAGACCCGGGTAGGTGAGGGCGACCTCCAGGGCATTGGTGGCCGCGGGGTCTTTGTCGAAAATGACAGC
>SHYD01000032.1 GCA_009692945.1 Dehalococcoidia bacterium
GGCCGTTTTGTTCGAGAACGTAAAGGGACTCGCATCGAAGCGATTCACGAACTATAGAACGGCCCTCTTCGATGCCTTGAGGGGTCTAGGTTACTTACCAGAAGGCCGGTTGTTGAACGCCTCGAGATTTGGTGTACCACAGCTGCGACCCAGGTATCTCATTGTTGCTTTCATGAGACCCGATTCCGATCAATTCGCCTGGCCGGCTGAGCTGGAAACGAGGATTTCGGTTGGCGCCGCGATCGGTGACCTCATGGCAGCCGATGGCTGGGAAGGCGCGACCGCTTGGGCAGACGCGGCGAATGAAATCGCCCCGACGCTTGTCGGTGGCTCGCGCAAACATGGCGGTCCCGACCTGGGTCCTACCAGGGCGAAGCAACAATGGGCAACGCTGAGGGTCAATGGAGGGGGCCTAGCTGCTGGTCCGCCCTCCGCGTCCGCACCTCCCGAACACGTGCCGATGCTTACGGTTCAGATGGCGGCGAGGCTTCAGGGATTTCCGGATGGCTGGGTTTTCACCGGCGGAAAAACGGCGGCGTACCGTCAAGTGGGCAACGCGTTTCCCCCACCAGTCGCTGAGGCGGTTGGCCATGCGCTTGCTGCGGCGCTTCGCGAAGGTGGGGCCAATCCTACTTCTGCGAGGCAATTGCAGTTGATGGAGCCGCCTTCGGCCTATCCAGTGAGTTGAGCGATATCCATGCAAGATGGTGCCCCAATCATACGGACGGCGAGGGAGGCGTTTCACCGGGCGCTCGTGGGTTCTGTTTTAACATTGTCCTCCGGTATCCCTACGAATGCGGATAAATCCAGCAAGGCGAGCCGGGCGATCGCTGGCGGTATCTTCGAACTGCTTGGAAATGAAGAGGAAAAAGAACGGCTCGCTGGACAAGCCTCCGGTAAGGCGTTCGAAGATATTGTGGTGGCCTTCCTCAGACAGACTTTTCCTCACTTGGCTCATCTGCGCCCTGGTAAATGGGAGATTGCGAAGCCGACCGGTGCCGGAGGGATCGCCCAGTTTGAACAATACCAGCATTTGATCGCCCTCGACCAAGCAGCGAAAAAAGACCATGAGCTTGCCGCTGCACTGGGGCGTGATTACCTCATCAGGCCCGACGTTGTGATAACCCCGGCACCCGAGCCTGACAGCTTCATCAATGGCAATCAGCCCGTAGTAGATGCGACTGTCTCGAAATATACACGGCTTCGGTCATCCAATGACGGTAAACCGATCCTGCATGCTAGCGTCTCCTGTAAGTGGACGATTCGGAGTGACCGTGCACAAAATGCCAGGACCGAAGCCCACAACCTGATCCGCAACCGCAAGGGGAACCTACCTCACATCGTCGTTGTCACCGGTGAGCCGTTGCCGAGCAGATTGGCGGCGATTGCTCTTGGCACAGGCGATGTTGACTGCGTGTATCACTTTGCTCTTCCAGAACTCATCGCCACCGTGGCCAGTCTTGAATATGAAGATTCCATAGAACTGGTCCAGATGATGGTGGACGGAAAGCGATTAAAGGATATTTCTGGCCTCCCCCTTGATCTGGCGGTCTAGTTGTCAGATCTATTGAGTCCCGAGCGCCGGAGCCTCAACATGAGTCGTATCCGTTCGATGGACACTACTCCGGAGATGGTCGTTCGACGGACTGCTCACCGCTTGGGGTTCCGGTTCCGGCTTCATCGACGTGACTTGCCGGGCCGGCCGGACCTGGTTTTTCCGCGCTGGAGGAAGATTGTTTTTGTGCATGGCTGTTTCTGGCATCAACACCCTGGTTGCAGGGAAGGCAGAGTACCGTCCACCAATACCGAATATTGGGAGCCCAAACTCGGGAGAAATGTCCAGCGCGACGCCGTCACTCAAGAGACACTCCAGCGCGCTGGCTGGTCAACGCTCGTCATATGGGAATGTGAGTGCAAATCCGAGGAATTCGTCGCAGCGCGACTGGCACGATTCTTGAAGGACGAGGGAGGGAGACCCTACCCGACGGCAGGTCCCCTGACCGCCCGGGAACACGCTCCAATCTGGAAATGAAAACCCCCGCCGGATGGGGGGGTGTTTTCGGGCGGAATGGTAGCGCATACCGGATTCGAACCGGTGGTCTCCTCCTTGAGAGGGAGGTGTCCTGGGCCGCTAGACGAATGCGCCGGGCGTTTGGGGCCTCCTCATGATAGCGCACCAGCTGCGGTCCCCTCAATAGGCTGTAGCCGTCATGGTGGCCGTAACGTTTCCGCGGAACGGCAGGAAGCGAGCCCTGATGTCGTTGCGAAGGCGGAGGAACGGAGCCTGAAGCAATCTTCCACTTGCTGCTCGCCTGCCCATCGCGTGGCCGCAGCCCAAAGATTGCCACGGCCTCCTGCATCGGCCTCGCAACGACAATGCGGCTGGGCTGACCCGGCGGTGGGGCAGGCAAAAAGATGACGGGCACTCTAGCCGTCACGGGTACGCTAGCGTAATAAAAAGGGCGCGGCCCTCGGCGCAGTGGCCAGGGACGGGGTGTCAGTTTCCTGCGAGCGGACGCCGCTGGAAGGTGTGATGCATGGCAAGGAATGGTCCGGGTCGCAGGCCTGCTCCTTCTGCCTCTCCTCAATCGGCCGGGTCGGTCCCGCGCAGAGGGCAGTCTCCGGAGGCGGTGCCGTCCGAGGAACCGACCCTGCGGGCCTACGGATTGGCGGCCAAACGCGTGGGCGATAGCTTCAAAGACGTCAAGATGAACGACGAGGCGCGCGCCTGGTACCAACGGGCTGAGCGTATGCATCCCGGGCTGATCGAGGCGACTCAGGCGTTGCAAGGCCTCGACCGCTGATGGGCTCGAAGGCCTCACGTATCTATTCAGTATCAGGGGTTCGGGACATGAGCCACTCCCCCCAACCCAGAAAAAAATAGGAGGTTCTATGTGGGGGGCACCCTAATAGGAGTGGGCACCTTTTGTGTTCGTGCCTGGAGCGAGTGCTCGGACCGGGGGAGTGCAGAGGGGGCGAAGCCCCTTCTGCCGGGGTGTGGGGTGTCCCCACACACAAACGGAATGGGTGGCTGGGTGGGAAGTACAGCCTTCGAGGTTGTCCGAGAAGAAACCTGCCCCCTCCTATGGGGTGCCCCCCCCACATAGAATTCACCTTTTTCCCTGGGGTGGGGGAGTGGATCATACCCCCGAACCCCTGACACTGAATAGATACGGCTTCCGTGCTCGCTTGCGGCCAAAACGCCCCGGCGCCTATAATATGCGAACTGTATCAGGTTAGTAAACAATCCCCAACGGAAGGGTGAGCGCCATGGCCATCGCAGTCAAAGAGACCGGCATTGTTCCCATTGTTGAAGAGGAACTGCTGACCTACGACGAGAACACCCGTGAGTTCAGGGGTGGTTCCGACCCCATCCAGTTCCAGATGTACCGGCTTCGGGAAGGGGTGTACGGGCAGCGCCAGGAGAATGCCCAGATGATCCGGATAAAACTGCCGGGGGGCATTGTTACCGCCCAGCAGGCGGAAGCGCTCGGCGAAATTGCCCGAAACTTCACCCCGCTGGACCGCGGCCACATCACCACCCGTGAGTGCATCCAAATGCACCATCTGACGCTGGAGGATGCGGGTAAGGCGAAATGGCTGTTGGCCAGCGTGGGTGTCACCAGCCGGGAGGCCTGCGGCAACACCGTCCGCAACGTGGTGACCTGCCCGATGGCCGGGGTGTGCCGCAACGAAGAGTTCGACGTGGTGCCCTATCTCACGGCCTACGTCCGGTTCTTCATCCGCAAGCCCTTCACGCAGACCATGCCCCGCAAGTTCAAGACGTCGTTCTCTCCCTGCGCATCCGACTGCGCCACTGCCCCCTTCCACGACATGGGCTTCATCGGGCGGGTCCGGGTGGTGGATGGGGTCAAACGTCAGGGCTTCGCGATGTACGTCGGCGGCGGCAGTTCGATCATGCCCCGGGCCGCCCAGTCCCTGTATGAGTTCGTGCCGGTGGAGGACTACCTGCGGATCAGCGAAGCCGTTCTGCGGGTGTTCAACAAGTCGGACGAACTGCGGAAGAACCGGATGATGGCGCGCATCAAGGTGTTGATCGACCGCGTCGGGATGGACCGCTTCCGGGAGTTGGTCGAGGCGGAATTGGAACAGGCTTGGGCAAAAGAGGGCAACTTCGACCCCACCCCCTATATGATCAACGATTATGAAACCACCCCGGGGGCGTATGCCTACGGCAACGGTCATGAGGACCCCGCCGAGGGTGATGCGGGTTTCCAGCGGTGGAAGGCCAGCAATGTTACCCCCCAGCGCCAGGGCGGCTATTATGCCGTGCATGTGAAGGTTGCCCAGGGCGATCTGTCCGGCGACCAGTTCGACGCGGTGGCCCGCCTGAGCCGGGAATTCGGCAATGGCCAGATCCGGTTGACCGTGGAACAGAACTTCGTGTTCCGCTGGGTGGCGCGTCACCGCCTCCACGCCTTGTGGACGGAACTCGGCGCGCTGGGCCTCGCCGAGGCCGGCGTAAATGAGATAACCGATACCACCTCGTGTCCCGGGACCGATAGCTGCAAACTGGGCATCACCGCCTCCATGGGCGCCAACCGGGCCATCCGGGAGCAGTTGATCTCGATGGACATCGAGGACCCCCTGGTTCGCAGCATGCACATCAAGATGAGTGGGTGCCCCAACGGTTGCGGGCGGCATCACCTGGCCCATATCGGCTTTCAGGGCGCGTCGGTGAAGGGCGAAAACGGGCAGCAGGTTCCGGCCTACGAGGTGTACATCGGTGGCTCCTACGATGAGGGGGAAGCCTTCCGCTATGCCAAGCGGGTCAGCACCCGGGTTCCCTCGAAACGGGCGCCGGAGGCGGTGGGGCGCATCGTCGGCTATTACACGGAACAACGGCAGGATGGCGAGACCTTCAACCGGTTCGTCGACCGGGTCGGCTTCCCGGCTTTTGAGGCGTTGCTGGCCGACCTGCGGCCGGTGGGGACAATTGCAGAAAACGCCGGGTTGTACCAGGACTGGGAGCGGGACGGCCTCTACAAGTTGGAGCGGGGCGAAGGGGAGTGCGCCGTTTAACCCATTGAACCTCCCGAGCCGTCGCGATGGGCGTCCTTGACGGGAGGGTGGTTGCGGTGCTGGAGGCGCGCCGCGCCGGTGATATGGCGAGCCTCATCACCAGGCAGGGCGGCACGCCCTATCCGGCCCCTGCCCTGAAGGAAGTGCCGCTGGAGAACCAGGGAGAGGTCGCACAATTTGTCGATCGAATGGCCACGGAGTCAGTCTCCGTGGCCATTTTTCTGACCGGGGTCGGCGCCGCAGCCCTGTTGGCGGCGGCCGAGTCTCTGGGGCGGCTCTCCGAGGTCTTGGGGGCGTTGTCGCGAGCGATCGTGGTGGCGCGGGGCCCCAAACCGGTGGCCGTCCTCAAGCGCTACGGCGTCCGGGTGGACCTGGTGCCGCCGGAGCCCAACACCTCCCGTGAACTGCTGGAGCAGCTCGAAGGGCTGGACCTCCCGGGCAAGCTCGTGGCGCTCCAGCACTACGGGCAGCCCAACGTCTTCTTGCGCGATGCGCTGCTGGCCCGGGGGGCGCAGCTTCTAGAAGTGTCGCTCTATGGGTGGGAGATGCCCGATGATCGAGGCCCGCTGACTGCCTTCCTGGCCGACGTGCAGCGGGGCGGCATCGATGCCGTCGCCGCTACCAGCCAGGCGCAGGTCCACAACCTCTTCCGCCTCGCCGCGCACTTCGGGCAGGCGGAGGCGCTGCGGGCGGCGCTGAACCAGTCGGTGGCGGTGGCGGCGGTCGGCCCGGTCTGCGCTCGGGCGTGGGTGGATCAGGGGGTGGCGGTCGATATCGAGCCGGAACACCCGAAGATGGGCCACCTGGTGCTGGCGATTGGGGCATATCTGGCGGACCCGGAACGGCGCAAGCGGAGGGACGGGTAGTTGATCGTGCTGGGCCGCTGGCGCGTGTCTATTAAGTGTCGGGGGTTCGGGGAAGATGAGCCACTCCCCCCACCCCAGGGAAAAGAGGAGAATTCTATGTGGGGGGCACCCCCACTCCCCTGGCAGAGGGCTGCCGCCCTCGTGCACTCCCACTCCTGAGCCAGGCCGCCCCTCAACAGTGAATTCTTACGCCGGCGCTGTTCAATAGCGCCGTAGGCTCTATTCAGGTTATCCTGTCAGCATTCTGCCGGTGGAGGGATGCGATGGCGGTTCAAGTTGTGGTGCGTTCGAATGTGCTGCCTGGCGAGGGCGATGCCTTTATCACGGCGTGGCTGCCCCGGTTGGCCGAGGTGCGCACCGAGCCGGGCTGTGAGCAGTACGACCTTTTTCGCAGCATCGAAGACCCCAACAAGTTCGTGATGGTGGAGCGGTGGACTGACGAACCAACCTTCGAGGCCCACCGGGCGCTCAACCGCACCCGGCCGGGCATCGCCGCCGAACTGCGGGATGGAGCGTCGGTGCTCCGGAGTTGCATCGTCGATTAGCGGGCGCTATTCGTACGCGGCGGCTCCCGCCTGGGCGCACAGCTATTCGTGGTCCTCCGAGGCGCCGCTCACGCCGATGGCCCCCACCACCTGCACTCCGTTCAGGATTGGGAGTCCGCCGCCCGAGGCCATGATCCGGCCCTGAGAAGAGATCAACAGGCTCTGGAACCAGCTCTGGCTGGCCATCCCGGCCAGTTCGTTGGTGGGCATCTGGAAACTCGCAGCGGTGTAAGCCTTGTGCGTGGCAATGTCCACGCTCATGGGCGGGGCCTTGTCCATTTTGCCCAGAGCGATCAACCGCCCCCCTTCATCCACCACGGCTGCGCTCACGGCGATGCCGAGTTCGGCGGCTTTGGTGTGGGCGGCCTGCACCATCCGCATGGCTTGGTCGATGGGAACGGGCATCAGCGCCTCCTTGTTGCGGCGGAAAAATTTGGCATTCTTGTCGACGTATCCCAGCCACTGCTCCGGCAGTTCCTTGTCCAGGAAGATGGCTTCCACCGGGCAGACAAAGGCACACTGCTCACACTCGATGCAGATATCGGGATCGATGTAGTGCTGGGCTTCGCCGGGGGTGGTGTGGATGCAGTCCACCGGACAGACTTCCACGCAGGCGCCGTTCTTGGCCTCAATGCATGGCTCGGCAATGATGTAGGGCAAGAGTTAACTGTTTCCCTGTGGTGAGTTGGCGCTACTGGGCGCCAGCGGCAGGTTGGTGAGCACCGCGTTGGCCAGCCAGACGCCGGCGCCGAAGCCGGGGACCGCTATCCGACCCGCCGAGTCCACCGAACCGAGATTCGCGGCCGCCTCCAGCCGGACGATCTGGAGCCCGGTTGCAATGGCGCGGTAACCGAGTTCTCGGATGTAGGCGGCGAGATTGAAGGCGATGACCGATGTCTTGATGTCTCCCCATTGACCGCCGATGCCGAGGTCGCGCTCGGAGTCATACTCCCAGCCGATGAGAGCAACGACGGCGGACGGAAACTCCGTCGCCCAGCGCTCAGCGCTGTACGGCGGCTCCCCTTCCTCGGGCGGCGCGACCCCTTCGAGCGGAGCGAGCAGGCCTGCCGTGGTGGCCGCTACGCCCAGCATATCGGCGCCAAAGAACCGGCTCAGTTCTCGTAAATGGCCGGTCATCGCCTGGGGATCGTGGATTTCGGTCTTCATGGGGTAGACCAGCCCGATGGGGGCGGCTCTCAGCCGGGCGCCCAGCAGGTTGAGGGGGTCCGCGGGTTTGCGGCGGATAAAGTCGTTCCAGTAGGGTCGGCCTCGCCGCCGCCGCCCTGTAGGATGCGGCCGAGCCGGTTAAAGATGCCCGGTTTCACGGTCATCGCTGTTTCAGGCGGCCTTCTTTGGCCCGCTGCTGCTGGGCTTCGAAGCGCCGGGTGTTCTCCCGCATCGGCGGGTAGTAGCCGATGTTGCTGTCACTCGGCGGTGCGGCTTCTTCGCCGTGGGCGTTGCAGCCGGCGATGGTGCAGGCTTTCTCGCCGGGTTGGATGCCGGTATCGTAGCCCAGCCATTTGACTCGCTGGCGCGGAACGACGCCCCAGAACCGGTCGTCGAGCCACTTCAACGCCTTGACCAGGGGCAGCCGGAGCTTCGGTGGTGTGTTTGCCAGCGCCTTGACCGCCAGGTCACGCCACCAGACGTTGGGTTTGGTGTTGGGGGCACACGGTGACGCAGGTCAGGCAGATCTCCCAGAACTCGTGCACGTAAGGCCGCAGACGGTAGCAGGTTTCCCAGTTGACCTTGTACTTCTCCACGCCGTTGTGCACCACCTTGTCGCCCATGGGGATGCTGTTGGTGGGGCAGGTGCTGGCGCATTTCCGGCACTCGCCGCAGAACTCCTCGACCCCGATATCGATGGGCTTGTCCGTAGCCAGGGGTAGGTCGGTGAGGATCACATCGTACAGGTGGACTCGGGACCCGAACTTCTCGGTGATGAGCATGCCGTTGCGGCCAACCTCGCCGAGTCCGGCGAGCACTGCCATGGGCATTGGTGCCGCGGCACGGGGGATGGCGGCGTAACCCAACTCACGGATGTAGGCGCCCAGGTTCTGCAGCAGGATATTTTCCCACTGCTGCGAGAAATGGTAAGCAGCGTCGCCGATGCGGTGCCGGTGGGCCTTACCGAGTTCGTAATCCCAGGCGACGGCGCACACGATGGCGTACGGGTACCGCTTGGCCTGCGCGGCCGGGTCGCCCCGGTCGTCGTCGGCGGTTCCGTAGTCCGAGAGATTGCCCACGTAGAGATAGGCTGGGTCGACCCGGGCGATGCCGACCGCGTCGGCCCCCATGAACTTGGCGACTCGTTTGATGTGCTGCGCCATCACGGCGGGATCCGACACCGGCGTTTTTTGGGAGTTTACCTTCCCCTTGCCCTTCCCGAAGGCGTCGGTGACCACATTGCGCCCGTCTGCCGCGTGGATTCCCATCGCGATGCGTCCCAGCGGGTCCTTGGAAGGCTGGTTATGCCACCAATGGAACAACTCTTTCCCCAGTTCTCCCCGGGCGTTGCGGGCGTGCGGCATGTCCTGAGGGTTGACGTTCTGCTGGGGGCCCACGACCCGGGTGGTGCGCCCAACGTACAACGGGAGCGGCATGGGCTGCGCGGCGGGCAAGGGGGGTGGTGCCTGAGGGGTCGCTTCTTGGACCGCTGGTTTTTCGATGATCGCTATTGAAGCCTCGCGATTCTGTCCGGGAGTCACCGGAGGGAGACGCCGCCCGACTTGGGCGCTCTTGCGATTGGTTAGAGCTGATCGTCCGGCGAAGTGCAAGTTGGTCGAAGTGGGATGGTCGAAGTGGGAACGAAATGAGAGGCAGGGAAGGTCCGTGCCTCACTGCCTGTACGGCGCTGGGCCGTTTGGCGGGGGATCCGAAGCCTTCATTCCCAGAGCTTCCACCACGGCTTGGCCGCCGCTCCCCGTGGTGACTGTGAGGGTTTGGCGCCGTCGGGGTAGGGGTGGTCCGCTTGGTGCGCTTTGTGGAACCGCTGACACGAATGAAAGCGGTTTTTGAGGCAGAGACGGTCTTGGATCAAGGGGGCAACCGGAACGTAGTCCCAATATTGGGTCCCGGCGCCATAGCAGACGTTCTCATCGGCGGGTTTGGCCGGGTTCACGGTTTTATTGCGGTACGAAGCCAAGTACGGGCAGGCGATGGCAGACCTCCGGCGCTAGAACGAGCGCCTTCGCAATTCCAGTGGGTTCAGCAGGGTAATCCGCTGCCGTTCCGTGCGGATCAGGCCCTGGTTCTCCATGGCCGAGAGGTAGCGGTTGACGCTCTCCCGGTTCGCTCCGACCATGTTGGCCAGATCCTGCTGGCGCAACCTCAACGTGATCTGCACGCCGCCATCAACTGCCTCGCCGAAGGTCTCCGAGAGTTCCACCAGCTTCTTGGCCAGGCGGGTGCGGGTGTCCAGGAACACGGCGTCAGCGACGAGGTCATCGGTACGCCGCAGCCTTGCGCACAGCACGGTCATGCCCGTGATGGCGGCTCGAGGGTGCTGCATGAGGTACGAGAGGAAATCGTCCCGGTAGAGCACGATCACTTCGGTGGCGCCCATGGAGACGGCGCTGGCCGACCGGGGCTCCCCGTCGATCAGGGACAACTCTCCGAAGAACTCCCCCGGCTACAGCAGGACCAGCACCGCCTCCTGCCCCTCGAAGGAGGGGAGCACGATGCGGACCAGACCGGAAACGATGACGAACAGGGTGTGGCCGGGGTCTCCCTGCTGACAGATGACCTCGTCGGCCTTGAAGCTCTGGCGGCGGGCGCTCTGGCTCAGAATCTCGAGATCGTGGCTGCTCAAACCGGCGAAGATGGGAATGCCGCCCAGCAGTCCCATGATCTGTTGTATTGGTTCCATGGTGCTCCTTTGGATCGGCGGGCTGTTGCGAAGGGTCTGTCACGACGAGGTTGGGTCCGGAGGGGCGTCCCAGCGTCGCGATCGGCTACAGATCATAACGGGCCGAGGTGTATTTTCGTTCAGCCTGTTGCAGCCTCACGCCTCGTCCGCCCATTCGATGTCCTGGTCCTCCGCCAGAAGCAGATGGGACTCGCCCCATTGACCCGCGGCTTCTATACCCCAATGCGCGCCGTCGGATGCCTGCGGCGTCATTCGGATGCCGTTGGAGCCCCCGTAGACCAGGAAGGCCATTGCCTGGCCGGAGTCCTCCACTCGGGCCGCCCAGGCAGGGCTGGGGGTGTTATCGGTTTCCCATCCCGTGATGGCGCACCACTCGCCTTCGGGGTCCCGGTGGTAGATCCTGACCCGCTCCACCCGCTTCGGCTCGCCGAGGGTCGAGAAGACCAGTTGCATCGAGTAGGGGCAGTTGTCGCCTGCCTCCACGTCGAGGAAGAAGCTCGTCTGTGCCATGCAGGTCCCCACTCCCGTTGAATTCAACGCTGTGGTCGAAGTGTACAATGAACCTGAGGTTGACGCCTCTCCTGCGGACACTCTCCATGTGTGTTCCCTCAACTCTCTGGGTGTGGCGAAACGGCGGAAATAGGGAATCTCTGGCTCCGCTCGGATTGGGGGGCACCCCCCAATCCCCGTCAGGCTGCCGCCCTCCCGCCCTCCCACTCCTGAGCCGGCCGCCCCTCAACAATGAATTGTTACGACTTTGAACCTGCTGGCGCGGCTGTTTCGTTGAGGACGGCCGATTTCGACTACCTCCTCCCGGAGCATTCTATCGCCCAGCATCCGGTGGAGCCTCGGGATAGTGCCCGCCTGCTGGTGATGCACCGTTCCTCGGGGGTGCTGGAACACCGCACGTTCCACGACCTCGTTGAATACCTCCACCCAGGCGACGTCCTGGTCCGCAACGATAGCCGCGTCCTCCGGGCCCGCCTCCTGGGCCGGCGCCCCGGCAGCGGGGGGAGGGTGGAGGCGCTATTGCTGCGGGAAGCGGGCGCGCCCGGGGTATGGGAAGTGCTGCTCAAGCCCACCGGCCGGCTCAAGCCGGGCTCCCCCATTCTGTTCAACGACGGCCATTCGGGGGTCGAAATCGAGGCCTTGTTGGAGGAAGGCGGATCCGTGGGGACTCGACTCCTGCGGTTCCCGTCGGGCGCCGATCCGGAGCGGTTTGGGTCGACTCCCCTGCCCCCTTACATCCATGAAGCGCTCTCCGATCCCGAGCGGTATCAAACGGTTTATGCACGTGAACCCGGCAGCGCTGCGGCACCCACCGCCGGGCTGCATTTCACGCAGTCACTTCTGGATGAGGTTGAGGCGAAAGGCGTCCGGGTCGTCTCGGTGACCCTGCATGTGGGACTCGACACCTTCAGGCCGGTCAGAGAGGACGACCCGAGTGAGCATGGCATGCACCGGGAGTTCTACGAGCTTTCGGCCGGCGCCGCCAGCATGCTCTCAGCGGCGGCGGCCGGGGGCGGACGGTTCGTCTGCGTCGGCACCACTTCAGTGCGCTCGTTGGAAGACGCAGTCGAGCGGTCCGGGTGGGACCCCGTATCATCGCGCGCTGGCCAGCCGCCGGTGGCGCCTTACGCAGGGTTCACGGGGAAGTACATACTACCGGGATACCAATTTCGCGCGGTTGATGCGCTGGTCACCAACTTCCACTTGCCAAAAACCACGCTGCTCATGCTGGTCAGTGCGTTCGCCGGGCGGGAGCGGGTGCTCGATGCTTACAAACAGGCAATACGTCTGGGTTATCGCTTCTATTCCTTTGGTGACGCAATGCTGCTACTCTAGACGGCAAACCACACGCTCCCGACACCTGCCGCATCGAGGACCGACTCATGGACGTGCCCGCCGCCATCGACACCCATCATTTCCGCAGGGTGATGGGCCAGTTTGCGACGGGTGTGACCGTGGTGACGACTGCGGTTGGGCCCCGCCTCCATGGCATCACGGTCAATTCCTTTTCCTCGGTTTCGTTAACTCCGATGCTGGTCGCCGTGTGTCTCGATCGAGGGTCGATGACGCTGCCGTTGATCGCCGAAAGCGGCTTTTTTGCCGTGAACATCCTCAGCCATGCCCAGCAGGAGTGGGCGAACCGGTTTGCCGGGCGGGGCGAGCCGGTGCCCGACGACTTCGAAGGGCTGGACCACCGCCGGGCAGTGTCAGGGGCGCCGGTCCTCCTGCACACGCTTGGCTGGCTGGACTGCCGCGTGAGCAGTCACTTCGAGGCGGGCGACCACGCCATCGTGCTGGGCGAAACTCTGGCGTGCGAGGTGGGTGAGAGCGGAGACCCGTTGCTGTTCTACCGCGGTCACTATGGGCGCGTCCACCACTGACGGCAGTACCCGCCAGGGCTTCGCGTACTTCTCGACCTATCCAACTGTTTGAAGGGGTATTGGAACCATGGAAACTCAAAACCTCACCCTGCCCGTCCTCGATTTCTCGGTCATCGGCCCCCGTACCGGCGAGCGTTTCCCCGATTTCATCCTGCCGGACCAGCATGGGCGTCCGGTTGATCTGCACGCAGACCGTGAGCGCCGCCGGGCGTTGGTGGTGTTCTTCCGAAGCGCCAGTTGGTGACCGTACTGCAAAACGCAACTCGTTGAGTTGCAACAGTCCCTGGGAGACCTGGAGCGGATGGGAGTGGCCGTCTATGCCATCAGCTACGACCCGGCCGATGTCCTCGCCGCCTTCGCCTTAAAGCGAGGAGTCACCTTCCCGCTGTTGTCGGATGTGGGGAGCGTGGTGATCCGGAGGCTGGGACTGCTGAACGACCACCTTGACCAGCAGCACGCCTACTTCGGCGTGGAGACCACCGACCGGCACCGCGGCATCCCTCATCCGGGAATGTTCCTGCTGGACGAGGATGGTGTGGTGCAAGACAAGGTGTTCGAGCAACAGCACCGCACCCGGCTCTCGGCCCCGGCCATGGTGGAAACCCTGTTGCGAGGGCCATCGACGCGTCCCACAACGTCTGCCTTGGCCGAGAGCGATGGCGTCCGGGTGGCCGTCTCGGTCAATCAGGACTTCTACCGCCCTTACCAGAAGCTGTTGCTCACCGTGCGGATAACCATCCCGCAAGGAACCCACGTGTACGCGGAACCCTCGTCCGATGGGCTGACCGGCTTGAATTGCGTGATCGAGCCGGTCGAAGGGCTTGATGCGGGTACGCTCGAACTCCCGCCAAGCAGCACCATCGACGCGGCAGGCGAGCCGCTTGACGGATATGAGGGGGATGTGGCCGGACGCATCTGGTTCGCCATTAACAAGTTCCAGGGAGACGTCACGCTCCACATAGGGGTGCGGTACCAGGCCTGTACCGACTTTCTGTGCTACCCGCCGGCGGGGCTCCGGATTCCGCTGGAACTCAGGGGGGTCGACCTCATCCGGGATTGATCCACGCTCCGGTCCAGCCGAGGCCATTGGCCGCAACTGGGCCGTCATTACGCGGGCTCGTTTTCCCATTCGCCTGCATTCCGGTAAGATGGGCCTCGATTCTCCCATTGAGTTGCGGGAACATGCGTGCCCGGTTCATTGGCTCCGTCGTATTCGTCCTGACGATCACCGCCGCCGCAGTTTCCGGCGATGGTGACGCGCGTGTTTCCGTTGGGGCGAGCCTGCTGGAAAACGGCGGGTTCGAAACGTGGACGCCGGGACCCCAGGGGTGGACGGCCTCCCCGGCCGTCTTGGTGGCGCAGTCGTCCAACCGGCACGGCGGCGCATCGGCCATCGTGTTCAGCCATGACTCGATGACGCCGTTGGAGGTGTGGCAGACGGTGGATGCGACGCCGTCCGCCGCGTACGACACCGAGGCGTTCTGCATCCCTGCTGACCCCAACCTGGTTTCGGCGTCGCTGAAGTTGACCTGGCTGGCCGCCAGTGGCGCCACAATCGCCAGCAACGCCGCACAATTCCCCCTCGGGTCGCCGAGCTATCAGCGGGCATCACTGAACGGCATACAGGCGCCCGCTGCGGCGACCCGAGTACGAGTGAGCCTCGCCAGCACTACCAACGGCTCACCCGCGAGCTTGATTTGTGATGACGTCACGTTGTCGGCGACTGCGGCGCCCACTCCGACCGAAACTGCAACACCATCGGCAACAGCCCCACCAACACCGTCCTCCCCCGCCGCAGCGACCTCGACCTCGACCTCGACTCCTACTCCTACTCAGGAACCATCAGCCACTCCAACAGCCACCGCGACCCGGACGGCTACCCCCACGGCCACGCCGACATTCACGGTGACGCCCACCGCTACCCCACAGGCAGCCGCGACGGCAACCCCGACCGGAACCGCGTCCTCGACAGCGACCGCGACCGCGACCCCGGTCCCCGGTCCCGGCTGCCAGCGCGACGACGCCCCCCAGCCCGACTGCTTCGGCCACGGCCACGGCGAGCCCGGCCCCCGCTGCGAGTACGACCGCAAATCAGTCAGGCCAGGGGGCTGGTGGCGCCAGCAGTGGCGGAAGTGGGACTCCGGCGGCCGCACCGGCTGCTGCTGCGACACCGGCGGCGCCGGGTTCGATCATCATCAGTGAAGTCCTGTGCAATGCACCCGCGGCGGGGCGGGACGCGGCGTTCAAATGGTTCGAACTCGAAAACCGGACCGGCAGCTCTGTTGACCACCAAGACTTCGGCATCGGAGATAACAACCGAGCCAAGCCGTTGCCCCCACTGGTGGTTCCGGCGAACGGGTTGGCCGTGGTCGCCGCATCATCCCAGGCGGTTTCGTCGGTGCCGGTGGGGGTGCCGCTGGTGGTGATGCCGGATGGAGCTATCGGCAACGGTCTTGCCAACAGCGGCGACCGCCTGCGCCTCTTCGACGCGACGGAACGGGTGCTTGACAGCCTGTCGTGGGGCACCGACCGCACGGTCAATGACCCGCCGTGCCCGGCAGCGCCGACGGGGCATTCGTTGCAGCGGGTCCCGGGCGTGGTTTCGGGGTGCCGTTTCCAGGACAACCCCTCGTCATCTCCGGGGTACCGGACCGTCCTGTCCCCACCGGTCCCCAATCCTTCCGGGTCGCCGGTTCCGGCGCCGCCGCCCACGGGCACCGCGGTTCCGGCGGCGACACCGGCGTCGCAGGTGGTGCCAGGCATCGAAACCACGCTGGAATTGGGGCCGTCCGGCGGCGAGATCGGGATCGGTGGAGGAAGCGGGCAGCGGCGCGGCCCTGGTGTTTCCTCTAGGGGCGTTGGCCGCCAGCGCCAGCATCACGATGCGACAGGTTCCCAGCGCCCCGGAGGGCCTGGCGGCGCCCGGAGGCGGCGGGTTCATCGGCAGGGGCTTCGAGATTACGGCAATCCCGGCGGTGGTATTGCGTCGGGCCGCTTGGATAAACGTGAGCCTCACTGACGCCGAGTTGGTAGGGAGGACCCTCCGGCTCTTCCGGGGAGCGGTGTTGGGCCCCTTCGGGGGCCCGGTAGAGCCGGTGGTCACGCGGGTTGTCGATGTACAACGAGGAGTGTTGCAGGTGGTGGTACAACATCTGAGCAGCTTTGTCCTGTACTACCAACAGTCCCCCGGGCCTCCGCTGCTGGCGCCATCGGATGGGGTGACGCTGAATGTACCGGGCACCACGCTGCTATGGGAGCCGCCGGCTGACGCCACGCAGTACCAGTTGCAGGTGGTTCCTTTCGCGGGGGATGGCCCCGGCATCGATGTGGTGCGGGACATCGAGGCTGTGTTCGTCGTCCCCGTTCCTGATTTCGGCGAGGCGGAACCGAACTATCTCATGCTGCCGGACTTGGGCTATGTGTGGCGGGTCCGGACCACCACCGCCACCAAAGGCGGGCGCGATCTGGTTGAGACGGACTGGGGCGGTTGGTCCATCGCCACGTTCCGAACCCCGTCCGTCACCGCCGGTACCATCGTCCGGGCGGCGCCCGGCGACAACGTGATCGTGGATTCGTTGACCCCAACGTTGACTTGGGCCAATCTCAACAAGGCCGTGTTCTACTACGAGGTGCAGGTCAGCGCCGACCCATCGTTTGGGACCGATGCGTTCCTCTACTGGGAGTTGCGGCACGGCGGGGTGACCACTCCACCGAACAGCTACAGCATCCCGCCCGCGTTCCCGCTCCAACCTGGCGGCCAATACCACTGGCGGGTCCGCCCACGGGTCCAGGGCGATGGGGCCGAAACGGGTTGGTCCCAGGTGTCCACCTTCTGGACGCCGTAGACCCCAAACCTCCCCTCCCCCAAACACGGTAACTCGATACCTGAGGTTGTGAGGTTGAACACCGTCCGGTCCCGCCCTATACTGGCGCCAGATTCCGACCCGTCCGGCCTCATCTGAAAGGCATCAGCCGGTGCCCAGCGAACGCGTTCAGCGACAAATCGATCGCTTCCTCGACGAGGCCGACCACCAGCCCGCCATGCCCCTACGCCTTGGGAAATCGAGGGCGGCAGGATTGGAGGCGAGGTCGTGTGGTCGCAGGAGGCGGGCAGCAGTACCGAGGGCGGGTTTCAAACCCGCCCCTACATGATTCAATCCGAATCTGTGCAAATCCTGTTCATCTGTAGATACCTCTGGGCCGCCCTGCGCCTTGACAGGCACGGCGAAATCCGGTAATTGATTAGGCGGTAATCCACGCGCCCGGTGCGTTTTCCCAGGGTTGCAGAAAGGTGCGAACGTATGGACTTTTCCGTCGTCGATACTCCCGAGCAGGCAGCATTCCGCCGAGAGGTGAGGGGATGGTTGGACGCCAACATCCCGAAGGAACTCGAGGAGAACCTCTCACCTGACCCCCAGGAGGTGACCGAGGCCGAGTTCCAGTGGGGGTGGGAGTTCCAGAAGAAGTTGGGAGCCCTGGGTTGGCTGGCGCCGACCTGGGACAAGGAACACGGCGGCGGGGGCCTCTCGGTGGACCACGCCATGGTCATCGACGGGGAGTTGAGCATGCGCAATCTCCCTCCTATGAGCAACCTCGGCATCGCTTTGGCGGGCCCGGCCATCAGGGCCTGGGGCACCGATGAACAGAAGCGGCGGTTCCTGCCCGGAACCGGGCGAGGTGAGATCATCACCTGGCAGGCGTTCACCGAACCCGAGGCGGGGTCCGACCTGGCCTCGTTGAAGATGCGGGCGGTGCTTGACGGTGACGACTACGTGCTCAACGGCACCAAGATGTTCATCGGCGGCTGCAACGTGGCTGATTTCCTGTACACGCTGGCGGTCACCGACCCGAACGCGCCGCGCCATCAGAACATCAGCGCCTTCATGGTGCCCAACAACAGCCCCGGCATTACCATCCACCTGCTCGACCTCATTGCCGGCGGCGGCAAGCGGATGGTGTATTACGAAGATGTCCGGGTGGCGCGTGAGAACCTTATCGGCGGCGAGAACGGCGTCGGCAAGGGCTGGTGGGTAGCGCAGACCACCCTGGAGTTGGAGCACGGCGGCTCGGGCCGGGTGGTGCGGGACCCGCTGGTGGACCAGCTCATCCGTTACTGCCGGTCGAGCGTACGGGGCGGGAAACCGCTCACGGCCGACAGCAAGGCGCAGCAGATGCTGGCCGACATCTACATCCGGTCGCATGTGGGGCGGCTCATCGGCACCCGCAATTACTGGATGCAGTCGGCGGGTAAGAAGTTCAGCTACGAAGGCTCCCAGTTCTCCCTGTGGGGCAAGACTTTCGCTCCCTGGCTGGCAAAACAGGTGCGGGAATTGGTTGGCCCCTACTCGCTCGTCACCGATCAGAAGTGGGCTGCGATCCACCGGGAACTCGAAAGCCATCAGCGGCAGAGCCTGGCGACCCATCCCGGCGGAACCCCCGAGATCCAGCGGGTCATCATGGCGCGGGCCATCGGCATCAGCCGCAGCCCCAACCGCACCGCCGCGAGCGGCAAACCGAGCGGCGGCCACTAGGCTGGGCGGTCAGTTAAGAACGTATACACTGGCGGAAATTAAGGAGGACCATGTCCGAATATCTGTACACGACGGTTGAAGGGCCCAAGGGGAAGGCGGATGTCTTCGAAATCACCCAAGACGCTTCGAAGGACTCGCTTCAGTCCGACAGCGGGTCGTCCCGGCCGTGGGACGTGAAGTACGAGGTCCGCTTCGGCAGCCACAAAGAAGCCTTTTGGGCGGAAGGTGAAGCCGTGACGGTGGCCAAGACGATGGTGGGCGCCCCCGACTAGTCGGTCCGTTAGAGCACATCAAGATGGGCGGGTAGGTACCCGCCCATCTTCGCGCCCGCCCGCGGGCGTTCCAGGGGCAATGTAAAGGGAGGCGGGTCAAACGACCCGCCTCCCTTGTATCCCGAATCGCTTCGGCTAGACGTCGAATTTCGCCTTGCTGTACACCTTGCGGGCGGTCGCTTCGAACACCTTGTGCTTCTCATCGGCTGTCAGTTTCGCGTTGTCCTTCACGAAGGAAACGGTGTCGTCGAAGAACTTGCCGCTCTTCGGGTCGATGGCGTTGGCGGTGCCCCACATCTCGGTGGCGAACATGCAGTTGTCCGCGCCCACCATCTTGATGAGCGTCTCCATGCTCTCCTGCTCGTAAACGGCCAGGTCCCAGTAGAACTTGCGCACGTTCTCTTCGAAGTCGATCTTGGCGGCCACGGTCAGGGAGCGGGTGCGGTTGTACTGGAGGGCCACGCCGCCGCCACCGTGGGAGACGATGAGCTTCAGTTTCGGGAAGTCCTTCCAGATCCGCTGGGCGTTCCACATCAGCTCGAAAGCAGAGGTGTGGTGCCAGGAGATGTAGTGTGAGCCGTTGATGTGGAACGCCGGGTTCAGGGTGGCGCTGACATGGAAGTGGCCGGGGACGTCCAATTCCTCCAGTTTGGCGTACAGCGGGTACCACCAGTCGTCGGCCACCGACGGGGTGAAGGAGGCGCCGCCGGCGATGTCGGGGTTGATGTTGCAGGCCACGAAGCCCTGCTCCTTCACCCGCATTTCCAACTCGGGGAGCCAGGCTTTTGGGTCGGTCCCGGGCGACTGCGGCAACTGGCACGACGGCAGGAATTTATCCGGGAACAGCTTGCAGACACGGTTGACCATGTCGTTGCAGGCCTGGCTCCAGTAGAGACTGGTCTTGAAGTTGCCGAACTGGTGCCCCATGGCCCCGGCGGTCGGCGAGAAGATCAGGCGGTCGATGCCCTTATCGGCCATATGCTTGATCTGGCGTTCCTTAACCGCGTTGATCAGCATTTCGTCCGTGATCGAGGACGACTGGAAGGGCCGGGGCTGGTTGACTGATCCCACCTGGCCGCCGCGGTACTGCTGCAGCGGGCCGGGAACCGTCGTGAAGTGATCGTGTACGTCGATGACCATGCTCATAGCTTCCTCCTACGCTTGTTTTCAGGCACGGCGTTTATAGCATGGATAGCAAGGCCAGTCAAGGCGAAGTTGGGGCGAACTCGGGCGAAGTAGGCGGCGACCGCGGGGGTAGTCCAGTCTCGACCAGGCAAAGGCAATACTTCAGGCTCAGGTTTGGATGAGCTACACTGATGTAAGAAATTGTCATACACAGGTGATGCCATGGTACGCACCAGCAAAACCGTTACCATTTCCCTTCCGCCGGACCTGCGGGTGCTCCTTGACGACCTCTGCCGGGATGAAGGCCGGACGACCAGCGAACTAATGCGGGAGGCGCTGCGCCGGTATGCAGAGGAACGGGAGTGGACCGCCCTCTTCCGTTACGGCAGGGTGAGCGCGAGGAACGCCGGCGTTCAGCCCGAAGATGTAGAAGACATCGTCGATGCAATCCGTAAATGAAAAACTGCGGGTGGTTATCGACACGAATGTTTTCGTCTCCGGACTGACTTTTCCAGGCACGCCAAACCGGGTCCTCCTGCGCTTCCTTCGTGAGGAGATGGATGTTTTCGTGTCCCAATTCATATTGGATGAGTTAATGCGGATACTCAGCAGCAAGTTTCAATGGGGATCCCGGCAGATCGGCGCGATCACCAATCTTGTTGTGGCCCGCGCGATTCTGGTGGAACCAACAGTTCACGTTTCGGCCATCACCAGGAAAGACGATGACAACCGCATCCTGGAATGTGCCGTCGCAGCGCGGGCGCAGTACATCATTTCCGGAGATCAGCGGGATCTCCTGGCTTTGGGCGAGTTTGAGGGCATCGGCCTGGTCAGCCCGGCCGCCTTCCTCGCCGTCTTGGATCGCCGGTTGGGCGAGGGCGGTCCGTGACCGTTGGTGGCTCCTGAGCGCTTCCGGACCCCTTGCCTTAGGCCGGTGCTTCAGCGCAAAATAACGCTGACCCAACTACCTGAGCGAGGGGAATCCAAATGGCAACGTTGTTCGTCCGTCACAAAGTGGCCGATTACGCGAAATGGCGCAAGGCCTACAACGACTTCGACACCGAGCGAAAGACGATGGGTGTCACCAGCCACGGTGTCTACCAGTTGGATGGCGATCCCAACGATGTGACCGTCTACCACGAATTCCCCACCGTGGACGCGGCTAAGACGTTTGCCGGCAGCCCCCGCTTGAAGGAAATCATAGTCTCCGCCGGCGTTCAGGGCATGCCCGACATCTGGTTTGCCAACCGCGACTGAACAGTCCACTCCGGCTGCTATGAGCGCAGGCCGGAGCGTTTTCCGAACTGGCGGGTTGAAGGGGTGACGGGTTGACGGCTGATTGGGCGGGCGTGGTGTTGGCCGCCGGGAAGGGCACCCGAATGCGGTCCCGCATCCCCAAAGTGCTGCACCGCGTTGCCGGGTGGCCGATGGTCCGGTATGGGGTGAGTGCCCTGGCCGCGCTGAGTCCGGGACGGTTGGTGGTGGTCACTGCAACTGGACAGCCGGAGGTGGAGCGCGAGGTGAGCAACAATGCCTCGGTGGTCACCCAGCACCCGGCCCTCGGCACCGGCCACGCTCTGGCGCAGACGCGCCCTGAGTTGATCGGCCGGTTCCACCTGCTGCTGGTGGTCAACGGCGATGCGCCTCTGGTACGGACGGAGACACTGCAAACCCTCCTCGAATCCCACCGCGCTTCGGGCGCCGCCCTTTCGATAGTCACGTGCCGGCGCGCTGACCCTGCCGGCCTCGGACGGGTGGTCCGAAACGGCCAGGGGGGCATCTGCGGCATCGTGGAGGAACGGGACGCCTCGCCGGAGCAACGGCTGCTACGCGAGACCAATGAAGGGGCGTATTGCCTCGACGCCTCCTGGGTTTGGGATGCGCTCGACGGCCTTCCCCGCCATGACAACGGTGAATGCTATATCACGGACCTGGTGGCTCGGGCGGTGGCCGGCGGTCTTGTGGTGAACGCCCACACCATCGACGACGAATATGAGATGCAGGGGGTGAATGACCGGGTGCAACTGGCAGTGGCCGAGGGGATCATGCGCCGGCGGATCCGGGAGAGGTTGATGCGCGCCGGGGTGACCATGGTCTATCCCGACTCCACCTTCGTGGATGCCGGAGTGGAGATAGGTGAGGACACCGTGCTTCATCCCAATACCACCATCTCAGGCGCGTCGGTCATCGGCCGGGACTGCGAAATTGGTCCCAGTACGGTGTTGTCCGACGCCCGTGTCGGCAACGGATGCCGGATCGTCGCCTCGATGGTCGAGTCCTCGGTGATCGAGGCCGGGGTTACGATTGGCCCCTTCAGCCACATCCGCCCCGGAAGCCACATCGAGGAGGGGGTCCACCTCGGCAACTATGTCGAGGTGAAGAAGAGCCGGATCGGGCGGCATAGCCAGGCGGGCCATTTCAGCTATTTGGGCGACGCCACCATCGGGGAACGCGTCAACATCGGAGCCGGCACCGTCACCTGCAACTACGACGGTGAAGCCAAGCACGAGACGCACATCGGCGATGGCGTGTTCATCGGGAGCGACACTATGCTGGTGGCGCCCGTGCGGCTGGGCGACGGCGCAGCGACCGGCGCCGGCGCGGTGGTGACGCACGATGTCGCCTCTGGGGCCCTGGTGGTGGGTGTGCCCGCGAAGCCGGTCCAGCGCCGGAAACGGCGACTCGAGGGTGGGGACTGATGCATCGAACCGGCTCTGGATTTCCCAGCAGGAGCCTCCCTTGGAATTGACCGGAAAAGTGGCGCTGGTCACCGGAGGCTCCCGCGGTATCGGAAAAGCGGCGGCCCTGGCGCTGGGGCGCCAGGGGGCCTGGGTGGCGGTGAACTACCTGAGCAATGCTGAAGCGGCAGAAGAGGTGGCATCCGCCATTCGTGAAGTGGGGGGGCAGGCGCTCGTAGTCCAGGCAGATGCTGGCGAAGCATCCCAGGTGGAAGCGCTTTTCAAGAGAGTGCAGGACGCTTGGGGCCACCTGGACATCCTGGTCAACAACGCCGGGCAGACTCGCGACGGACTGGTGATGCGGATGTCGGAGGACGACTGGGACTTCGTGATCCAGACCAACCTCAAGAGCGCATTCCTGTGCACCCGTGCGGCGATGCGGCCGATGATCCGGCAACGATGGGGACGCATCATCAACATGTCGTCCATCATCGGGGTGCGCGGCAACGGCGGCCAGGCCAATTACGCCGCCGCCAAGGCGGGGTTGATCGGCCTCACCAAAAGCGTTGCCAAAGAGGTTGCGGCCCGCAACATCACCTGCAATGCCCTGGCGCCCGGCTGGATCGAGACCGATATGGTGGCCAGCGTGCCCGAGGCCCTGCGGAATCAGGCGCTCGCCCAGATCCCGGCGGGCCGCATGGGGACGGCTGAGGACGTAGCCGGTACCGTCGCTTTCCTGGCCAGCGACGCGGCATCGTACATCACCGGGCAGGTTATCGGCATCGATGGAGGAATGCGGCTGTAGGCCCCACATCGGACCGCCGCCACCCCGAGGTCCTGGGCCGGTCGCGGTATGCTAGTATCCGCAACGAGTCATCCTCGATCTGACGGAATTGGAGCAGCCCCAACGCCCCATGCCATCTCAAGACAGCATCGCCCGCCTGGATTCGCTGAGAGCCCAGTCCCGCCTGGGTGGCGGGCAAACCCGCATCGACCAGCAGCACAGCCGGGGCAAGCTCACGGCACGGGAACGAATCGCGCTGCTGCTGGACCCCGGCTCGTTCGAGGAATTGGACGCGTTCGTGGTGCATCGCGCCACCGATTTCGGGGTTGCCGACCAGCGCTACCTGGGCGACGCCGTGGTGACCGGTTACGGCCGCGTCGAGGGCAGGCTGGTGTTTGTGTTCTCTCAGGACTTCACCGTGTTCGGCGGGTCGCTCTCCGAAGTGGTGGCGAGCAAGGTCTGCAAGGTCATGGACCTCGCCGTGAAGAATGGCGCTCCGGTCATCGGCCTCGACGATTCGGGCGGCGCCCGGATCCAGGAGGGGGTCATGAGCCTCGGTGGCTACGGTGAAATCTTTCTCCGCAACGTCATGGCCTCGGGGGTGGTGCCCCAGATCTCGGTGATCATGGGGCCCTGCGCCGGGGGAGCCGTCTACTCGCCCGCGTTGACCGACTTCATCTTCATGGTGCAGGGCACCGGCCAGATGTATATCACCGGCCCGGACGTCATCAAGGCGGTCACCGGCGAGGAGGTCAGCCATGAGGAGTTGGGCGGCGCGCTGAGTCACGCCAGCCGCAGTGGGGTGGCCCACTTCGCCGTGGAGGGCGAACAGGAGTGCCTGCGCCAGGTGGCGCGGTTGCTTTCCTTCCTCCCGTCCAACAACATGGACGACCCGCCCCGCCTCAAGTCCAGCGATGACCCGAAGCGGCTCACTCCCGAACTGTCGGACCTGGTGCCCGACGACTCCAACGAACCCTATGACATGAAGGACGTCATCCGGCAGATCGTCGATGGCGGGGACTTCATGGAAGTGCACGAAATGTTTGCCGCCAACATCGTGACCGGTTTCGCCCGCATGGCGGGGCGGCCGGTGGGCATCGTGGCGCAACAACCGCTGTTCCTGGCCGGGGTGTTGGATATCGACTCCTCGGTCAAGGCGGCCCGCTTCGTCCGCTTCTGCGACGCCTTCAACGTCCCGCTGGTGACGCTGGTGGACGTGCCCGGCTTCATGCCGGGGACGGCTCAGGAATACGGCGGCATCATCCGCCACGGGGCCAAGCTGCTCTACGCCTACGCCGAGGCCACGGTGCCCAAGGTGAGCCTCATCACCCGCAAAGCTTATGGCGGGGCCTACGATGTGATGAGTTCGAAGCACCTGCGGGGCGACATCAACTACGCCTGGCCTGGGGCCGAGATCGCCGTGATGGGCGCCGACGCCGCAGTTAACATCATATTTCGTGAGCAGATCGCCAAGGCATCCGATCCCGAGGCGGCCCGAGCGGCGCTCATCGCTGACTACCGGGAGAAGTTCGCCAACCCCTATATCGCCGCCGCCAGCGGGTACGTGGACGACGTGTTCGATCCTCGCTTCACACGGGCAAAAATAAACGCCGCCCTCGATATGCTGCAGAACAAGCGGGACACCTCACCTCCCAAGAAGCACGGCAATATCCCGTTGTGATGACCTTGCCTGGGCCGCCCCGCAGACGGTGACGATCCGGCCCGGCCGGGGGAGAACCCTGCGGTGAATGATGCCGCCCGGGTGCTGCTGGATGTTGGAGGCGTCTGGAAAGCCTTCGGAAAGAATCAGGTCCTCCGAGGCATGTCGCTCCAGGTGGCGGCGGGGGATGTGGTGGTGGTGGTGGGCGAGAATGGCAGCGGGAAGACCACCCTGCTCAAGATCCTCGCTGGTTTGGAGGTCGCCGATCGGGGTGAGGTCCGCATGTTGGGCCGGATCGGCTACTGCCCGCAGTCGCTCGAACTATATTGAAGGGCTGACCGTTGCGGAGAACCTGATCTATTTTGGCGCCGCCTAGGGCCTGACTGAACACGGGCTCCGGCAGGTCGGTCGCCGCTATCTGGACCGGTTCCGGTTCGCCCAGTACGCCGACACCTTGGTCAGCACATTGAGCGGCGGGACGAAACAGAAGTTGAACCTCACCCTGGCGCTGCTGCACGCTCCCGACCTGCTGCTGCTGGACGAGCCCTATCAAGGGTTCGACTACGAGACCTTTATGAACTTCGCATCGTTGTTGGACGAATGGCGGAACGAGGGCAAGGCAGTGCTGACCATCTCGCACCTCATCACGGGCGACCTCCGGATCGACCGGACCCTCTAACTGGAGGACGGTGTAACCCATGAACGCCCGCCGGATCGCCACCGCGCTTAGCCTGACGGGCCGGGAGTTCCTGCGCTGCCGCGGTATGATCGCCCTGATGGTGGTGATCCCGGTGTTCGGGTTCGTGGTGATCTTTCTGGCGCTGCCCCAACAGCCCGCCGCCCTCGATGCTATCGAAAACGACGTGAAAGTGCGGGTCTCCCTGACCCAGACCGAATTGTTCGGCGGACTGTCGGTGTTGACCTACGTCGGTCTGCTGGCGGGTGTCACCGGCCTCTACCTGATGCGCAGCGCGATGTCGGCCGACCGGCGCCTGATGGTGGCGGGCTACTCGCCCTTTGAGCTGGTGTCGGCGCGAGTGCTGCTGCTGCCGCTCTATCGCTGTTCCTGGTTGGGCTGATGCTCATCTTCCTTATCCCACGGCAACTGCCCGCGTTTATGCTGGCCATCTACTGGGCGGCCGTGATCTACAGCTTCTATTGTGGTCTCATCGGGGTGCTGGTGCGCAATGAGTTGGGAGGTATCATCGCCGTGCTGTTTCTCGCCAATATCGACGTGGGGTATCTCGAAATCCCCGGTTACTCCACCGTGTTGGATGAATGGTTCGCCGTGCTGCTTCCCGGCTTCTTCCCGACCCAGTTGGCCATCGACGCCGCCTTCACCAGCCGTCTGGAGAAGCCCTGGCCCTCACTCTGGTCGATTCCCCATGCCGGGGTGGTGGCGGGGTTCATGCTGTTGGGCTACCAGCGCGCCACCCATATCCACACTTTCCTCCCGGAGCAACGTGGGCGCGGCCGGTGGCGGATCGCCGCCGCAATCGTGGCCGCCGTCCTCGTTCTCGCTGGCGGCGCCTATGCCCGCGACTACTACCAGGCGCAGCCCCGGACGGTGGAAGCCGATGGCCGGATCAGCGCCCCCGAAGCGCGCGTCATCGCCCCAGTGACCGGCCGGATCCGGGACCTTCGGATCGCGTTGGGGGACCGGGTCGCCGAGGACGCGAGCGTCGCGCTCATCGAGGACCAGGTCACTCAGGCCACGGTGCCCCTGCGGGCCCCGGTCAGCGGGACGGTGACCCGCGTCGATGTCAGGGAGGGGGAGAATCTGATCCAAGGTGGGGTGATGGCCGGCATCCACCGCCTCGACCAACTCGAGGTGGTGCTGGAGGTGGAGGAGACCCAGGTGGCGAGCGTGGCAGTAGGCCAGCAGGTGCAGCTCAAGTTCGCGTCGCTCGGTGAGTCCGTCACCGCAGTGGTGACGGAGATCGCCCAGGAGCCGCTCCCGCCCGAGCTCGGCGTCACCGAATCCACCAAACGGGTGCGCAAGTATGCGGTCAAGGTGCCGCTGCCGCGGCCGGACGAACGGCTGCGGCTGGGGATGGCGGTCCGCGGCAAGATCATCGTGTGAGCCGCGTCCGGCGCCTGGGCGACCGGCGCATGGTCGATTTGACGTCCTAGCGGCGCCGCCAGCGGGTACGTGGACAAACGGGACACCTCGCTGCCCAAGAAGCACGGCAATATCCCGCTGTGACGACCGCGCCCGGTTCCAACACTCCCTCCCGGATCCCCGTTCCGAGTAATGCCAACCGGCGCCGGCAGCGGCGGCTAGCACGAGCGTGAACCCTGCCGAGGCCAACCAGGCCGGTTTCTTGGGGATGCTGCGGTTGATACTCTCAATTGTCCACTTTGATGCTTGGGAGTGGCCCACCGCCGTCAAGTGAAGGCCCTACGCTACCAGGGAGAGCGCAGCGGGGAGCGGAGGGCATGTGCAGAGACACAGCCGTGCTCGTTAGCGCCAGTTCGCCAGCGGCCCACTGCGCTGTCCGCTGCACGCGCGTGTTAGGCCGCCTGCCGACAGTCACGAGCACGCGTCCATATCCGCACCGTCGAAATTCTCGTCAACAAGAGTCCATCCAACGAGTCCAGCGTCGTTCCTGACCTTGAACCACCAGACTGTCTGGGGCAGCGCTTCGACGGATGGCTACCTTCTCGGCTCATACCGCATCGCCACCGCCCCCGAGCCGAACTCCAGCCGGCTTACGAGCTTCAAGTCGACACGCTTCGATAGCCCGGCGAACAACGTCGGCCCATGGCCCGCTAGCCTGGGGTGTACCACGAACTCGTACTCATCGATCAATCCCAGCTCCGCCAACGCCAGCGGGAGCTTCACGCCTCCTACGAACAGTCCCTTACCCGACTCCCGCTTGAGCTGCTGAACGGCCGCACCCAGATCCCCGCGCACGAGTTCGGCGTTCCAATCGACCCGGTCCAGAGTGCTCGACACCACGTACTTCCTTGCCGCGTCGATCGTCCGGAGGAAGGGTTCTATCCAATCGGGCATCTCTCCCGTCCACGCCGGCCGAAACGCGGCCGCCATCATTTCATAGGTCACCCTGCCAAAAAGGAGGGCATCGGCCCGCTTGAGGTTCTCGGCCGCGTGACGGTGCATGTCTTCGTCCGGGACCATTGCACGATGATCGCAGCACCCGTCCAATGTGACGTTGATGGAATAACGCAGGGGCCGCATTGTGCCCTTGGCGCCGGAGTAAAATATGGGTGGCTTTCTCCGACGCAACGAACTGAACGCATTCGTAGCCCAGAGCGCGCACGTCAATCCCCTCGAACAGTCGCTCTCCCCCGCCCAGCAGGACCGGCGAGATAGCGACGTGCAGCTCATCGATGAGGCCCGTACGAAGATATTGCTGGATAGTGTTAGGTCCGCCGCCAATGCGCACATCCATTCCGTTGGCTGTGTCGCGCGCCCGGTCAAGCGCCTCGTGAATACCGCCCGTGACGAAGTAGAATGTCGTTCCGCCTTCCATCTGGATGGGCGGGCGCGCGTGATGAGTCAAGATGATAGTTGGAACGTGATAGGGTAGGTTGTCTCCCCACCAGCCTTTCCAGTTCATGTCGGGCCAGGAACCGCGAATCGGCCCGAACATGTTTCTTCCGAGAATCCAGGCGCCAATATTCTTGTGAGCCCCGCGCAGCGAAGTTGTCATCGATCCCCGTTGTGCCACCGTCAGCGCCAAATAGGGTCCGTTGGATCGTGCGTGTCGGGACTAACCGCTGGTGCAAATCTGTCCCGCCCACACCGAGCGGATTCCTGATGTCCTGATTCGGACCAGCTCCGTATCCGTCAAGCGAGATGGTAAAGCCCTCAACTCGGACGCGTGTCATTTTCATGCCTTCATTTCGATTGACGCCTAACATAGTTTATCTGGATCCATATAAAACTCCGAACCACCGTTTCGGGTCCGGATAAGATCCCGGTGGAAACAGCGTCGCTGCGGCGGACTGTGTTAGCCCGCCGCGATAGGTAGGCCAATCGTGCAGGG
>SHYD01000033.1 GCA_009692945.1 Dehalococcoidia bacterium
CTCACCTTGTCCGACCCCATCTGATATCGTGTCCCCATAGCGTACCCTTCCTTGCTCGCCCCTCATTGAGGCGGTGTTGCTCTTCACCTGGAAGGGTACGCTCCTTTTTCGACCGGAGCCCAATTTCCACAACTTCTGATGCTAGCTCTTCATCTATCGTAATTATGGCGGCGGTGTCACTGGCTTGGAAACAACGCCTTATTAAATGGGGCGTGGCATCGCCTTCATAAAGTTTTCCAAAAAAACTTTTGAACGGCTTTTGCAGGTCGTCACCCAATTGATCCACTATCTCTTCAGCTATGTGAGACCAAATGGCTGCATAATCATCAAGGGGTTCGCAATTGACTCTAGCAACGAGGACTTCGGAATCGCGCATGATATCAGTCCAGAACGTGTGTACTAATCCTGCCAGTGACGTCTTACCAACGCCACGTTCGCCGAAGATGACGGCATGTTTCCCATGCTCCCCAACGGCCTCAAGAACTTGAGTAATCTGTTTGGAGCGCCCCGAGAGAGAATCTTTGTGGCTGATGGGAGCGCCCGGCGTGAACACTTGGCGAAGTTGAACCCGCATTCTGATGCTGTCGGCTTGTTGCTGAACCATGCTGCCTCCAGTTCTGTTTGCCACGCGTTGGGCGATACTACCAGGCAAGTAGCACACAGGTTAACTATAGTACGAGCTGTGCGCGAGTATCACCCTGTTGATCATGAGTTGATATTGAATTAGCTAGCCACGCAGGCATCATGTGTCTTTCCGACCGGCCAAGCAAGGCTCGTCACCTTTCCAGATCATCGAAGCGCTCGTTGATGGGGAGACCGGCTGGATTCTACGCGCCGCGCAGCGGGCGAGAGGACCCGGGCATTGAACAAGCTCCTCCAAGGACCTCGGCCGCACTTCCTGGACTTGCAAGAAGTTGACGCTCGTGAACCTGGGTCCATGATGCCGAGCCAACCTTGTCCGACGATGGGATGTGGGCAACCATGGCGACGGCAAGTGCGGTTACGCGACGCGACTCCACGTCCCTGCTTTGCCGAGCTCACCCGCCCTTCCCTTGCCACCGGAGACCCCGGCGGGTATCATCAACTGCGTCGAAGCCATCCGCCAGGAAGCCACTATGCTGCGCAACCAGGAACCCATCCGCGTCGAGGTCTACTCCGACTACATCTGACCGTGGTGCTACATCGGTCTGGAGCGGATCGAACGATTGCAGGAAAACTACAACCTAGACGTGGAATGGAAGGCCTTCGACCTTCGCCCGGGGACGCCTCCCCAGGGGATCCCACGCCCGCCGCGACACGGCGACCCCGAACCGGGGCAGCCGCTCACCGGTCCGGTGGGAGAGGCGGCCGAAGCCGCGGGGCTGGTGATGCGGCGTTCGAACCTCATCCCCTACACCCGGCCCGCCATGGAACTGGGCGAATACGCCAAAGCTCAGGGGTGCTTCGACGCCTACCACAAGCTGGCGCTCCGTGCCTACTGGGAGGATGGGAAAAACCTGGGTGACGCCACGGTGCTCCAAGAGTTGGGCGAGGCCTCGGGGCTTGAGGCTGAGGGGCTGCGCCGGATGCTCAAGGAGCGCCGTTATGCCGACGCGGTGGAGGAGGCGATCCAGTTCGCCCGTGAGGTGGGGATCCGTGGGATCCCGGCCTATATTATTGATCGCTACCTGGTGGTGGGGGCCCAGGCCTACCCCTTGTTTGAACAGGTGGCGGACCGGGTGCTCCGAGAACGGGAACAGGGAGCCGCAACCTAATTTGACCGGGCGCAGTCACCGATTCGAACCGCAGGGGGCCCGACACAGGCCCCCTTTCATCGCGCTAGCGCGGGCGGGGTCAGACCAATGAGCGGACGCATCGAGACCTGCTTCGCTCAGTTGCGGGCCGAGGGCCGGACCGGCGTCATCCCCTACATCCCCGTTGGGTTCCCCACGCTGGCAGAGACGCCCCGCTTGGCGCGCGCCGCGATCCAGGGCGGCGCCTGCCTGCTCGAACTGGGCGTCCCCTTCAGCGACCCGTTGGCCGACGGCGCCACCGTCCAGCGGGCCTCCGGCGTGGCATTGGAGCAGGGCGTGGGGATGGCCGACTGCCTCGACGTGGCGCGGGCGCTGCGGGCCGAAGGCGCAGGCGAGACCCCGCTGGTGTTCATGGGCTATTACAACACCTTCCTGAGCTACGGGCTCGACCGCTTCTGCCGCGACGCTGCCGCAGCCGGGGTCGACGGCATGATTGTGGTGGACATGCCCCCCGAAGAGGCCGGCGCCTTCCTCCCCCCGGCCCACGCCAACGGCCTCCATCTGATCTTTCTCGTGGCGCCCACCAGCACCACCGACCGGGAGCAGCGGGTGGCCTCGGTGGCCGGTGGCTTCATCTACTGTGTTAGTTTGGCGGGGGTAACCGGAGCCCGATCGCAGTTGCCGGACTACCTCCCCGATTTCATAGCGGGCATCCGCCGCCAGACGCCGCTGCCCCTGGCCATCGGTTTCGGCATTTCGCAGCGCGCCCATGTGGAGGCGGTCGGAAAGCTGGCCGAAGCGGCGGTGATTGGCAGCGCACTGGTCGATCTCATCGAGCGCACCGGTCCCGGCCAGCGGCCGGCCGCCGTGAGCGCGTTCGTGGCCGAATTGTGCGGCCGCGGCGCCACCGTGGCGTAACGCGAACCTCAATCGATGCCAGTCCGGGGATTGCGGGGCGCCACCACGGCCGAGGCCAATACGGCCGACGCCATCTTTGCCGCCACCCGTGAGTTGCTGGCTCAACTGGTGTCCGCCAACGGACTGGAGGTGGACGACATAGCCAGCGCCTTCTTCACCGCCACACCGGACCTGACGGCGGGTTTTCCCGCAGCGGCCGCCCGCCAGTTGGGCTGGACCCATGCCGCGCTCATCGATGCCCTGGAGGTGGCGGTCCCCGGCGACGTCCCCCGCTGCATCCGGGTGCTGCTGCACGTCAACACCGGCAAACGCCAGGACCAGATGCAGTTCGTCTATCTGCGGGAAGCGCAGTCGTTGCGGGCGACCGTCCCGCCCCTCGCCTAGCTACAGCAAGCCCACTGAGGCGTCGATCCCATGCCCTACCCCGTTAACCCCAATGTCATGTACGACGTGTTCGCCCCAATGGCGTTGAAGGACCGCGTCGCCATCATCACCGGGGGTGGCACCGGGCTGGGACTGGCGATCGCCACGGAATACGCCAAAGTCGGCGCCCGTCTGGTGCTGGCGGCCCGCCAACTCGACCGGCTGGAACAGGCCGCCGAAGGACTGCGGGCGCTGGGCGCCAGGGTGCTGACCGTGGAAACCGACGTGCGGGACCGGGGCATGGTGGCAGCCATGGTCCGGCGCACCGTGGAGGAGTTCGGGCGGCTCGACATCCTGGTGAACAACGCCGGCGCCCGCTTCGACACCCCCTCCGAGGCGCTGTCCCGCAACGGCTGGTACGTCATCAACAACATCGTCCTGAATGGCGCCTGGCACTGCACCCAGGAGGCGGCCCAGGTCATGATCCCCCAGGGCGGTGGGCGCATCATCAACATTATTTCGAACTCGCCGTGGCTGGGTTCGGTGTACGCCGCGCACTCCGCCGCCGCCAAGACAGGGGTGTGGGCCATGACCCGCACCCTGGCCACCGAGTGGCGCAAGCATCGCATCCGGGTCAATGGCATCGCCCCCTATGCGCCGGTGGGCGAGGTCATCGACCGCTCCTCCCTCCCCCCCGGAGTGGACATGAACTCGGTGTGGGCCAGCCTGCCGCTGGGCCGGCCTGGCACCCCGCGGGAGGTCGCGTGGGCCGCGGTCTTCCTCGCCAGCGAGGCCTCGGCGGGTCTCACCGGCCATACCATCGACCTCACCGGCGCATCCTGGCTGGGGCGCCGCCCGGAGGCCCCGTCTTCATGACCACGCCGCGCCCCAACCCCAACCCGATATACGACACCTTCGCTCCCACCGCGCTGAAGGGTAAAGTCGCCCTGATCAACGCAGTGGCCGACACCAACCTCGCTGAACCGCTTGCCCACGAACTGGGCCGGCTCGGGGCACGGGTCGCCATCTGCAGTCCAAACCCGCTGGCCTACCAGGCCATTCTCCACGAACTGCTGGTGCTGGGGCGCCACGGCCTCGCCTTCCCGTGCGACGGCGGCCACGACCAGATCACCCAAGAGGTGGACCGCCTGGTGGAGCGCTGGGGCAAGATCGACCTGCTGTTCAACCTCGCCACCGCGCCTGCGGAGGGGGCCGCCGAGACGCTGAGCCTCGCAGCGTGGCACGAGACGATGGATCAGGTGCTGCACAGCTCGTGGTACTTCAGCCAGGCAGCCGCCAAGCACATGATCGCCCATACCGGTGGGGTCATCGTCAGCGTGCTATCGGACGAGGCGGCTACTGCCCGTCCAGAAACGGTGCATGGGGCCGCGGCCAAAGCGGGCGTCTGGAACCTGACCAAGACCCTCAGCGCCGAGTGGGGCCGCCACGACATCCGCGTCAACAGCGTGTTGGTGCCGGGCCCCGGCGTAGAGCACCGGCCCACCGCGCAGCAGATCGCCTGGTCCACCGTCTTCCTCGCCACCGACGCCGCCAGCTACATCACCGGGGAATGCCTCGACCTGACCCGGTGAAGTGAAGGGGACCTCTGCACCGGCGCGTTGAATCGGGATGGCTGACCGGGGATGAGTGCCGCCGGTTCATCGAGAATCACGATGCCCGGCACCAACACCGACCGAAGCCCCGGCTGCTGGTGCCGCGGAAGCACCGGGCGAAGGTTGGGAAGCCATCGGAATATGCTATGGGGCCGCCCGTGACCGATTCGCTTGTTGATACATGAAGGGTGTAAACTGTCGGAAAATGCCCGAGAGAAGGGTCCGACCGGTTTGAGAGCGAGTCGCCATGAACAACCCCCGACGGCCTCTCCCCTCGTGCCAACCACCATCCCGGCCTTAGTTGCGACCCGAGTAAAAAGGAGGACCGAACATGCCGGTTTTCGACCACACACCGCTGAGCAGGCGTTCTCTGTTGACCCGAGCGGGTACCACCGCGCTTGGGGCGGGACTACTGGCTGCCTGCGCCCCGGCGGCCGCGCCCGCCCCAGTTCCTCCAGCGGCGCCACCCGCAGCGCCTGCGGCCAAACCTCAGTGGGAGACCGACTGGGACAAGACGGTCGCCGCCGCCAAGCAGGAGGGTGCCGTGGTGGTGGCAACGCTGGCCGGTGACGGCTACCGCAAATGGGTCGAGAGCTTCCAACAGGCGTTCCCGGGCGTGGAGGTTCGGCAGCAGACCTTCACCTCGGGCAGCATCTGGGTCCCCAAGGTGGTGGAGGAACGCAAGGGCGGCGTTTTTGGCTGGGACATCGCCATGTTCGGGGCAGCGGTGGTGGCGCCGCCCCTCAAGCCCATCGGCGCCCTCGATCCGCTCCGCCCACTGATCATCCCGCGGCCCGACGTCATCGACGACAAGAATTGGAACGGCGGGTTCAACGCGGGCTGGCAGGACGCCAACAAAGAACTGGGCTACGGACTCGCCGGGCGTCTGCTGTTGCTGGCGGTCAATACCGACCTGGTGCAGGAAGGCGAGATTAAGACCGTCGAGGACATGCTCAACCCCAAGTGGGCAGGCAAGATCGTCTGGGCCGATGTGCGCTCCGGTTCCACCTACGCCCCCATGGCGGCGGTGTTGCAGGGCAAGGGGCAGGACACTGTGAAGCGCCTAATGGTCGACCAGAAGCCGGAGTTCAATAAGGACACCCGGCTGATTCTGGAAGGGATCGTCCGTGGCAAGTATGCCTTCGGCTCTGGGGTCACCAAAGCAGTGTTGAACCCGTTCCTGGACCAGGGGGTCGGCAAGAACATCAAACTGCTCGACATCCCGGACTACACCATCCTTGGCGTCAGCGATGCCATCTGGGTCCTCAACAAAGCGCCCCATCCCAACGCCGCCAAGCTGTTCCTGAACTGGGCGCTCACCAAGGAGGGCCAGGATGCCGGGCGGCAGTTCGTGAACTGGAACAGCAGGCGCGCCGATGTCGCCGGGTTTGACGCCAACGAGGCGCCGAAGCCCGGTAGGACGTACCTTGCCTTCGGCCCCGAAGACAGCGTCCAGATCTCCGACCGCACCATCAAGGTGCTCACCGACCTGGTGGGTTGACACCTAATTACCAGCCAACAAGGAGGACGATATGGCCTTGAGAACGATGGCGGTCATCGATGGCGACGGGCACATGATCGAATCGGAGGCCGAGATCGCGGAGTTTGCAGATGGGGTGATGCAGGAGTGGCTGCACCGGCCCTACCGGCGGCCCGGCATCTTCCCGGGGCTGGATGGATTCCATTTCCCCCAGTTTGGCGAGGAGCAGGGTGGAGAGGCGCCGCCTCAGGTAGCCCGCCCCTACGTCCGCGCCAGCGAAAACCGCATGGGCAGCGGCGAGGACTGGACCGCCCTGCTGGATCGGGCGGAGATAGAACAGGCCGTCCTGTTCCCCACCCTCGGTCTCTCGGTCGGCTTCATCCAGGTGCCGGACTACGCGACCCGTCTATGCCGCGCCTTCAACGACTACGTGGCCCATCGCTACCGGAAGGTCGACCGCCGCCTTCATCCTATGGCGCTGATACCGATGCAGGACCCCAAGGCGGCCGCGCTGGAGTTGCGCCGAGCCGTCAAGGAGCTGGGGCTGCTGGGCGCGATGCTCCCCTCGACCGGGCTCACCATGCATCTAGGCCACGAGTACTACTTCCCGGTGTATGAGGAAGCCGCCAACCTGGGCTGTGTTCTGGCCGCTCACGGCGGGTCCAACCGGGGCTTGGGGATGGACACCTTCACCAACTTCACGGCGTCCCACATCCTGCATCACCCGATGCCACTGGCGATGGCACTCTGTTCAATGGTCTACCACGGGGTTTTTGAGCGGTGGCCCGACCTGCGGGTGGGGTTCATGGAAGGCGGGGCCGCCTGGCTCGCCATGGTGCTGGATCGGGCGGATCGCGACGAGAAGTTCGAGATGCCGGGCGTCGGGCGGCGCCGGATGCGGCCCTGCCTGGACAGCGGCAACATCCTCATCGGCTGCGAGGGGGAAGACCCCATCCTCCCCTACCTGATCGGCCGCACGGGTGCCCACCTGTACGCCTACTCGTCGGACTACCCCCACGAAACGGATCTGGTGCGGGCGCAGGAGGAGATCGAGGAGACCGTCGAACATCACGAACTTTCGGCCGCCGACAAGATCGCCATTCTAGGGGAGAACTCCCGGCGGTTCTTCATCACGCGGTGATCAGCGGGGACGCCGGAACAACGCCGTAGAATTCACACGTTCAAGGTGGTGCAACCCATGGGAAGTCTTGATGGGCGCGTTGCCCTGGTCACCGGGGCCGGGCCCAATATCGGCGGAGCAATCGCCAAGCTGCTGGCCGCCAACGGGGCCAAGGTCGGATGCCTGGACATGAAACCTGACGTCGCCGCTTCGTGTGCGGATGGCATCAACGCCGCTGGGGGAGCAGCCACCCCGCTGGTCGCCGATATCACCAACGAAGCCCAGGTCGAGAAGGCCGTGGCGCAACTGGTCGGAACATTTGGGTCACTGGACATCCTGGTCAACAACGTGGCAATTTCGCTACCGGGGAACCTCTTGGACCTGCCGCTCGAACACTGGCGGCGCAATGTCGATGTCATCCTCACCGGCACCTTCTTGTGCAGCCGCTACGGGGCCAAACAGATGATCGCCCAGGGGAAAGGCGGTGCCATCGTCAACATCGCCAACGCCTCCTCCCATCGAGGCCGGGCGGGCTCCATCGGGTACGTCACGTCCAAAGGGGGCGTGCTGACCCTCACCCGAGTGCTGGCCATCGAACTGGCGCCCCACCACATCAGAGTGAACTCGGTGTCGCCGACCGCGACGGGCGTGGCATTGGTCTCGGGGCAGCGGCATGACCGGTCCGGCCCGCCTAAGGGCATCCCACTGGGCCGGTTCGGTGAACCAGGCGATGTGGCCAGCGCGGTGCTGTACTTGGCGTCACCGGCGGCCGATTACGTTACCGGCATCGACATTCCGGTTGAGGGTGGGTCGTTAGCTGTGTTCGCGACATAGGCCAACGGCGACTGACGTGGACTGTGGGAAACAGGAAGCCGCACCACATTGGGAGTAGCGGCGATCACTCATCAAAAGGGAGGAGTAACGTGATGTCTAGCATCGACTCCACCGCGATCAGCAGACGAGCCGTCCTAACCCAGGTGGCCACCTGCAGCACTGCGGTGCGGTACTTCTCGGTGGCGGTCTTGATGGCGGCCTGGTCGTGCTCGCGCTGAGCGGCCAACGATTCGAGCTGCGCCTGCAGCGTCTCGATGGTGGGTCCGTTAGTCGTCCCCTGAGAGGGAGTCTGCTGCTCCTGTGGGTTTGGGCTGGGCTCTGGCAATCTGGGCCTCCTCTGCTGGCTGTATCGTTGGAGGAACCATAGAATATAGGTTCTGTTAGGTCAACGGGGGTGGCAGAGACGCCCACCACGCACCGAACGCCATCTGCCCCGTGCTCTGCTTTGCTATAATGGTTGCAACCACCACACCCTCAGCATTGGAGCCGCCTTTGAGCAAATTTTTAGACCGCGTCAAGGAACTGACCCAGGGAGCGCCCCGCCCGATGGGCTTTGCCCCTGCCGCGCAGCGCCCTGTTCCGCTGCCGCTCATCCTCTTCGCACGAGCCGACGCTGGTGACCTCCGTGCCGTCACCGAAGCGGCCTACGAGGGAGCCGAAGGTGTGCTGGTGGGGGTGGGGCCCGCGACCACCAACGAAACCATGGAAGCGATCCGCGAGGCCGTCGGCCGCGCCATGTGGGGTGGGTCCGTGGAAATAGGTGGGCGGCTCGACGTGGAGCGGTTGGAAAAAGCCGGGTGCGACCTGGCCCTGCTCCGCAACGCGGGCCTGCAGGCCGACGCTCTGACTCCGGAAATCGACAAACTCCTCGAGGTGGAGCAGGACTGGCCCGACGCCCTGCTCAGAGCAGTCGATTCCCTCCCCATTGCAGGCGTCATCTACCGGGTCGACTCCGTTGAGCACCTGACGATTCAGCAGCTCATCGAACTGCAACGGGTGGTCCTGCTGGTCCGCAAGCCGCTCATCGCTTCCTTGGGGCCCTCTATCGCCGCCGACAGCATCGGCGTGCTCCGCGACGCGGGAGTGGCGGGCATCATGGTGGTGCCCAGCAAGGTGAAGGACTTCCGGGCGGCCTTGCGGGTCCTGCCGCCGCCCAAGAAACCGAAAGAGCGGGTCGAACCGCTCATCCCGGCCGCCCCAACCGCGCGGCACGACCACGGGGACGATGAGGAAGACCGTGCAAGCAGGGCGGCCCCTCTGGGCCGAGGTTGACCTCGACGCGCTGACCCACAACATCCGGCAGATCCAGCGCCGGATTGGGCCTGACCGTCAGATCATGGCGGTCGTCAAAGCCAACGCCTACGGACACGGCGCCCCCGCAGTGGCAAGGGCAGCAGTGGCCGCAGGAGCCACCCACCTCGGCGTGGCGTGCGTCGACGAGGGAGTTCAACTCCGGTCAGCCGGAGTTATGGCGCCCATCGTCCTACTCGGTTTCCTGCCCCCCTGGGAAGCCGTCAGCGCTGTCGCTCACCGGCTCACCCCCACCGTTACGACCACTGAGACCGCACAAGCGCTGGACGCGGCTTGCCAAACGCTCGGAACAACGGTTGACGTCCATCTCAAACTCGATACCGGCATGGCCCGTTTGGGCGTCGGCCCGGACGAGGCCCCGGCGTTCGTCAGGTACCTCCAGACGCTCCCCACCCTTACCCTGCGGGGCGTCTACACCCACTTCGCCGTGGCCGACGAGGCCGACAAGGCGTTCACCCGCCGCCAGTTCGCCGTGTTCATGGAGATTGCGAATCGGCTGTCGTCGAGCCTGCTGCGCCATGTGGCCAATAGCGCCGCCATCGCCGACCTGCCCGAGATGGCCCTGGACATGGTGCGGCCCGGTATCGCGCTGTACGGATGCTACCCCTCGGCCCATGTGGGCCGGGAACTGGGCCTGCGGCCCGTGCTGTCACTCAGGAGCTACGTAGCACGGGTGCACCCGTTGGCGGCGGGCGAAACCGTGAGCTACGGCCGCACCTGGACCGCAACCCGCGCCAGCCGGATCGCGCTCATCCCATGCGGTTATGCCGACGGCCTGCCCCGCATCACCTCGAACCGCGGCGCCGTGCTGATCCGGGGCCGCCGCGCCCCGGTCGCCGGCCGGATATGCATGGACCAGCACATGGTGGACGTGACCGATATCCCCGAGGCCGCACTGGGCGACGAGGCCGTGATCATCGGCCGGCAGGATGAATCGGTCATCACCGTCGAGGAGATCGCCACGCTGGCGGGAACCATCAACTACGAAGTGCTATGCGCCATCGCCGCGCGTGTCCCTCGCCACTACCTGCAGGGCGGTCACACGGCGTCGCGCTCGTCCCTGCTCGATCCCTTTGGTGCGGAGTAGCGGGCAGGACCCACTCGGGTGCGGCGGAGGGCGATGGTTTCAGCAGCGCTCAGGTGGAACCGCCCAAACCTGAACACCACATTGCTGCCCGTCACACCAGCGGCACGTGCTCAAACCTGCCGATCACCACTTCGACAGCCTTGCCCGACGCCGGCGCCCTCCCTTGGAACAGCCACAGGTTCATGCGAGGATTCGGGCCGGCGAACACCGGCACGTCGCCGCCGGAGTACCTCCAACTGCTGATGAGAGCGCCCGTGTCGCGGTCCAGGCTTGAGAACGCGACCGAGTCTCCACGCCAGGTGAAGGTGTGTAGCGTACGCGTCGCCCCAGGCTGGTTGAACCGCACCATGTTCCCCGCCGTGTCGTAGGGTTGCACCACGTATTGGGCGTTCAGGTTAGCTGAAGTGCTCCAGCGGGCGAACTCGATGTCGATCTCCTGGTTGTGGTAGGCCAGCGCGTCCGACCAGGTGAAGAGCCCCAGCACCACCGACGGGTCCCAGCCCCCCACCGCGCTGTCCAGCGAAAAACGATAGGAGCCGTAACCGGGCGCTTCGTTGCAGATCACCTCGGCGCAGTACCATATGCCGGCCAATTTCGCGATCTTGAGGTGCAGCGCTCCGGCGGAATCTACCCAAACGTTGTTCGGGATGTCGGAGAACTAGTTGGGGCCCGGCCCCACCCGGCTCTTGTACCCCTTGACCGTCCAAGTCCGGCCCGAGATGGCGATGGTGCGGGGCGCGGCCGCCTCCGCGGTGGGGGCGGAAAGGCCGCCGGCAAGCAGCACGGCCGCGCCCATCCCCCCGGCAGCCCGCAGGAAACTGCGCCCGTCGAGGGGCGGATGATCGAGCGACGAAGACGGCATGGTTCACTCCCCGTGCGGCGATTGCCTCAACCCTGGCGGGCCGGTCCAACACCGCGCTGTGATGATCGTCAACGTTACGCCATCGACCCCGGTCCCGGCTATGCGCTGACGCACAAAATCCGGCGGCCGCGGGGTCGATGGCTGGGCCTTCACCCATCTCCGACCGTGTAGAATAATGGAGATAACAATCCCCCTACCGGCGACCCCACCCACGGTCGCCCACTCCGAACGGTAACCTCACATGGATATCGGCATCATCGGCCTCGCCAAGAGTGGCAAGACCACCGTGTTCAACGCCCTCACCCGCGGCCATGCCGAGACCACCGCCTTCGGCCGCTCCGGGCTCGAGCCCAACGTGGGCGTGGTCAAGGTACCCGACCCTCGGATGGACCAGCTTGCCGTGCTGACCAAGCCCCGCAAGTTCACCCCGGCCGAGGTGCGCTACACCGACATCGGCGGAACCCCGCCCAGCTTCGGCAAGGGCGAAGGCTTCGCCGGGGTTATGCTCAGCGCCCTAGGCCGCATGGATGCCCTGCTCCATGTGGTGCGTGCCTTCGAGGACCTCGCCATCCCGCACCCCCACGGCAGCGTCGATCCCGACCGGGACCTCGCCTCGGTCAACCTCGAGATCGCATTTTCAGATTCTGCCCTGATCGAACGCCGCCTGGAGCGGCTGGCCAACACGCTGAAGGCCGCCCGGGCCGGCGAGCGTGACGCCGGACTGCGGGAGCAGGAACTGCTGCAGCGCCTCAGACACGAACTGGACAACGAGGTCCCCGTGCGCGAGATGACCCTGGACGACGACGAACGGGCCATCATCGCCAACTACGCCCTGCTGAGCGCGAAGCCCCTGTTGACCATGGTCAACATCGGCGAGGCGCAGCTCGACCGCGCCGCCGAAATCGAGACCGATTACGCCGTCCGCTTCCGCCGGCCCCACACCGAGGTGCTGGCAGGGTGCGGCAAACTGGAGATGGAGCTGGGCTTGATGGAAGCGGCCGAAGCGGCCGAAGCGGCGGAGTTCCGCGCCGAAATGGGCGTTCTCGAGTCCAGCTTGGACCGCGTCATCCGCGCCTCCTACAGCCTGCTGGGATTCATCTCCTTCTTCACCGTGGGCGACGACGAGAACCGCGCTTGGACTATCACCCAGGGCGACGTGGCGCAGCGCGCCGCCGGCAAGATCCACACCGACCTCGAAAAGGGTTTCATCCGCGCCGAGGTGGTGCCCTGGCAGCGGCTCCTCGATGCCGGCGGCTGGGCCGAATCCCGCAAGGCAGGGCACCTGCGCTCCGAGGGCAAGACCTACCTGGTGCAGGACGGCGACGTGATGAACATCCTGTTCAGCAAGTAAGGGTGACTCCCACCCCTGGCCCGGCCGCCCCTCGCCCTGGCGCACTGCTCCGAAGTTCGGTACCCTCCCCTCGTGGTCCTTGTCTCCGGGATCGTCGAGATCCGTGTCGATCTGCGGATCACCGACCCCCCCCGTTTTGCCTTCCTCCGCAATTTGTGTATGATGGCCCCAATCTGGTCCCGGTAAACGCATACGAGGGAGAAACTCCATCATGGCGCATGACGTGGTCATCAAAGGCGGACGCATCGTCGACGGGTCGGGCGGACCGTCGTTCACCGGCGATGTGGCCGTGAAGGACGGGCGGATCGTCGAGATCGGCCGGGTTTCAGGAGCCGCGAGCCGGGTGATCGACGCCAACGGCCTCGCGGTCTCCCCCGGCTTCATCGACAACCACACCCACTACGACGCCCAGATCACCTGGGACCCGCTCTGCACCTCGTCGTGCTACCACGGCGTCACCACGGTGGTCATGGGCCACTGCGGGCTGGCGCTGGCGCCCGTCTTGGACGGCGACCAGGACGTGTTGGCGCAGATGCTCTCTCGCATCGAGGCGATCCCGATCGAGGCGCTGCGGGCGGGCATCCGTTGGAACTGGGAGTCCATCCCCCAGTACCTGGACGCCCTTGAGGGCAAGCTCGGGCTGAACACCGCCGTGATGATCGGCCACTCCGCGGTGCGGCGCTGGGCCATGGGACCCGCCGCCAGCGAGCGGGACGCGACACCCGACGAGATCGCCGCGATGCGCCAAGTGGTGCGGGAGGGGATGGTGGCGGGGGCCATCGGGTTCAGCACCAACCAGAACCCCAACCACCTCGATTTCCAGGGCCGGCCGGTGCCCAGCGTCATCGCCCCAGAGTCCGAGATCTTCGAACTGGTGGAGGCGCTTGCCGACGTCGGCGCCGGAGTGATCCAGACCAGCCAGCCGCGGGCCTTGGAGAAGAACGCCCGCATGTCCCAGGCGCTGGCGGAGCGCACCGGCCGCCCCGTGGTGTGGCTCAGCGTCCAGCAGCGCTGGAGCGACCCCGACGGCTGGCGGCGGCAACTGAATCTGGCGGAGGAGGGATTCCGCGCCGGCGCCCGCGCCTATCCCCTGTCCAGCCCCCGCCGCAACAACACCCGGTTCAACATGAAGAACTGCCAGGTGTTCGATGGCCTGCCCGCCTGGCGGCCGGTGATGCTGGGCACGCCTGAAGAGAAACTGGCAGCGTTCCGGGACCCCGCAGTGCGCGCCAAACTCCACGAGGAGTCGGTCACCGGCACCTTCGAGACCACCTTCTCCCGCCGCTGGGACATGCTGTTCGTCACCATCCCCAAACTCGCCAAGAACCAGGGGCTCACCGGCAGGTCCATCGCCCAGATCGCCGCCGCGCGCGGGGCGGACGTGATGGACGTGTTCCTGGACCTGGCGGTGGAGGAGAACCTGGAGACCGGGTTCGAGATCAACCTGATCAACGGCGACGAGACCGCGGTTGCCACCTTCCTGAACAGCCCCTACACCCTCATCGGGCTGTCCGACGCGGGCGCCCACGTCATCTTCGACGCGGGCTACGGGTTCTGCACCCGTCTGCTGGGGTTCTGGTCACGCGAGAAGGGCGTCATCTCGCTCGAAGCTGCCGTCCGCAAGCTCACCTTCATGAATGCTCAGTTTTACGGCTTCACCGGCCGCGGCCTGCTGCAACCCGGCTTCAAGGCCGATATCGCCGTGTTTGACCCCGCTACGGTGGGGGCGCGCGAGCCGGAGCTGGTACGGGACCTCCCCGGCGACTGCGAACGGCTGGAGCAGCGCGCCGACGGGGTCGAGTACACGCTGGTCAACGGCCAGCTCCTCATGGAGCACGGCCAGCCCACCGGCGTGCTGCCGGGCGCGGTGCTCCGCAACGCCGCGTACAAGGGGGGGTGAGAAGGGGGTGCTCCAAACCAGACCCATTATGCATTCTGCCTACAACGCGCAAGTGGCTGCCACGAGCGTGTTAATCACCGCAGCGTCATGGCAATTCGTGACTTCGTTGAATCCAACGCAGGAATGCAGTGTAATACAAGACTCGCAATACCTCTCGTCGTATGTCGAGACTTTGGTCCTGTGCTATCGTACACAAGCTGGATTGGAGATTAACAAAGCACTCGGTCGCTAGGTCCGATGATTCTAACGGTGAATAGCGCCGAGTCAGGCTTATAAGAGCACTCTTAATGTCCGCCTTGTAACGGGTGACCACCTCGTGAAGGACGTCGTTCAGCGCAGCCTCTCTGTCCGATGAGGCATCAGACTTGCAGCAATGAAGCACGAGGCTTCTCTATTGTTGCTGCCAGATTTGGTCATTCCCTTCAGCTTCACAGGGGCTAGCGGGCACAGAGATCCCTCACGTTAGACCACCCTGGTTGACGAGACCCTTTCCAACGCAAGTGCTAGAGCGCGCTCGACGCCGCTTTCGAGAGATGGGGGCACTGGCTCTAGCCCAAGGAACCAGTCCTCGAAAGTGCCTGATAAGGAGGTGACCGAGGCCACCTCTAGTTCGAAAAGAAAGAAGAGTTGGAGACTGGTGTCGCAGAGATCCATCAAGTTTTGGCCGTCATCTGGATTTCGTTCATCCAGGTTAAACGAAAGTTGGCTGGATAGGTACTGAAGCTGTCTCAAGGCGGGATCATTACTCTGCTCTATTGCGGAGGTTAGCTTGCTTGCTGATAATACAAAATCGTTGACCAAGGTAGAGGCGGACCAGCTGGAAGTGTCTATCGCTGCGGAACAGACGTAAGTTCTGAGCAGGTCGAAGTGTAGGCCGGCCCGAGCTTCAGTGAACAGGCGCTGGCTAGTTGCAGAACTATAACGAGTCAGCCGCTCCTTCAACATCCAGACGGAGCCAACCCACGCGAGATCGACGGTATTTTCAACCAAATCTCGCAAGTCGGGCTTTCTCACAGCGAGACGAGACAATGAGAAGGCTGTTGCTGCCATATCTATCAGTTTCACTCGTTGCACCCTTCGTATCTAAACGTACAATGCTTTATGGAAAGAACAGCTTCTGAAGATGCATTTCTGGTTCCGCGTGTGCAGGACCATGGATGTCCTCCAAGAAGTATTCAATACTCGGTATCGAAGTTGCGCGATGGGGAAGCAACGGAGCGACAACCGTATCATGATTGGTCTCATAGGCATGGACTTCTATGATTGCCAAGTACGGCCGCATAGACGGGGCGTCCGCAACATCCACCGTCTTTAGAGCGTCGTTGTAAACCAGACTGCCTGACAATCGTTCACGGAGCATGCGCCTAATTCCGCGCTTCTGAGTGAAGAACTTCGGTGCAAACCGGTCTGGGCGTTGATAGATCGAGGTGAACTCGAGAAAGACCTCAATCGGATTGGCCGACGATGGGTTGGGTGGCCAAGCGTGAAAACTGTCGGCAAGGAAAAGGTGGTACCGTGAACCGTTGAATCGCTCAAATATAGTGACCGCGAGTTCTGAGGTGGTTCCATAGAGCAAACGTGTTGTCATTTCAGCTAGCAGGCCCCCTGGGCTCGACCCCTTAGACTCTCTACGCGCCATTGTAAGCCCGTATCTTAGGAATCGTTGGATTTGTCAAGAGTGGTACTCCCTCACGCGGGGGTGCCTGATTGCCCACCCTCCCCTACCCCGTCGCCAGGATCACCTTGCCAAAGAACTGATTCGACTCCAGCAGCTTGTGCGCCGCCGCTGCCTCGGCCAGCGGGAACACCCGGTCCACCACCCCCCGGACGGTGCGGCGCTCCACCAGGCGGGCGATGGCGGGCAGGTCCTCGCTGGGGTGGAAGGTGGCGCCGATGAGCTTCATCTCCCGCGTCCACAACCGGCCGAGGTGGATCTCCGCCATATGCCCGGCAGTGACGCCGTTGTACACCATGCGTCCCCCCACCGCCAGACTGCGATAGGCCTGCTCGAACACGCTTGACCCGATGTGCTCGTACAGCACGTCGACTCCCCGTTTCTCGGTGTGGGCCAGCACCTGCTCGCTAAACTTGGGATGCTCCCGGTAGTTGATGCCGATGTCGGCGCCCAGCGCCCTCGCCTTCTCGAGCTTGTCGTCGCTGCTGGCGGTGGTCAGGACGCGGCATCCCGCGGCGTGGGCCAACTGGATGGCGGCGCTGCCCACGCCGCTGCCCGCCGCCATCACCAGCACGTCCTCGCCCAGCCGTATTTCGGCCCGGATCAGCAGCGCCTGGTAGGCGGCGGCGTACACCGTGGGGATGGCGGCGGCCTCCTCGTAGGAGAGCCAGTCCGGAATTTTGGCCACAAAGTCCATATGGGCCCGGCCGTACTCGGCGTAGCTGCCGCCCCGGCCCACGCCCATGACGCGATCGCCCTTGGCGAGTTTGCCGGTGAAGGCCACGTAGTCACCCAGCTGCTCCACCGTCCCCGCTAGATCGATCCCCGGCACGTGCTGCTGGCGGATGCGGATGCCATGGGAGCCCTCTCGTTCGAAGGTGTCCCGCCGGTTCACCGCGGCGGCATGGATCCGGATCAGGACCTCGTCCGGTGCGGGCACCGGTTCGGGGAGATCACCGTAGATGAACTTTTCGTAGTCGCCCTGTTCGTTCAGGTAGATGGCTTTCATGGGAGGGTCTCCTGGGGTGGGGATTCCGGCCCGGGTCGGGTCGGGGACGCAGAGATACCTATTCAGTGTCAGGGGTTCGGGGGCTATGAGCCACTTCCCCCACTTAAGGAAAAAGGAGGTGAATTCTATGTGGGGGGCACCCCCACTCCCCCGGCAGAGGGCTACCGCCCTCGTGCACTCCCACTCCTGAGCCCGGCCGCCCTCAACGCTGCTGTGAAAAGGCAGCCTTTTTATGGCCGGGTGGTGTCCCATGGTCATGGGCGTCTGAACTCTTACACGCCGAGTTGATTGTACGAGAAAAAGCGCGATCCGTTTATACTAGAACCGCGGCAAGGAGGTCGCTCAAAATGCCCGTGATCGATGCCGATACCCATGTCGACGAGTCCGAATCCACGTGGGAGAGCTTGAACGGCGGTTCCTATGCCCGCTATATCCCGCCCACCATATCCTCGCGGCCCGAAGAGGCCAAGCGCGCCGGACTGAACGCGGTCACCAGCCGCTGGTGGCTCGTGGAGGGCCGACTCCAGAACCGCGCCGTCCGGGACGAGGTGATCCACCCGCCACGGGTGCGGCGCGAGCTTGAGGACGTGCCGGGCCGGCTGGCGCACATGGACGAGATGGGCGTCGATGTCCAGGTGATCTTTCCCACCTTTTTCATCCGCTACAACACCGCCAACGCCGAGGCCGAGTGGGCGCTGACCTCCACCTACAACCGCTGGCTGGCCGGGAAATGCGCCGAATCCAATGGCCGGCTGCGCTGGGCCCCGGTGCTGCCGTTGCTGCAGCCGGAGAAGGCGGCGCAGGAGCTGCGCTGGGCCAAGGCGAACGGGGCCTGCGGGTTTTTTAAGCGGGGCTACGACCTTGATCGGCCGGTGAGCGATCCCCATTTCTTTCCGGTTTACGAAGAAGCCAGCGCATTGGGCCTGCCGGTCTGCATCCACACCGGCCATCCCCTCCCCGGCAGGGAATGGGACCGCGGGTTCCCCATCATGCAGGCGTTGATGGACCTGGTGGACGCTGGGGTGCCCGCCAAGTTCCCCAAGCTCCGGTTCGGGTTCATCGAAGCCGGGGCCTCGTGGCTCCCGTACTCTCTGTCCCAGCGGGGCGCCAATAAACGGGCTGCGCTGCGGGGCTCCGGGAGCCGGTTACCCCAACTGTTCGACCTGGAGCCGGAACTGTTCCGCGCCAACCGCTTCTTCGTCACCATCGACCCGATCGACGACATCGAATACCTGCTCAAGTTCGGGACCGAGGACAGCCTGATGATCGGCACGGACTACAGCCACACCGATATCTCGGCGAACCTCAGCGCGCTGGACGAGGTCCGGACCTGGGCGGACCAGGGAAGGATCAGCCAGGCCGTGGCCCGGAAGGTGCTGGAGACCAACCCGCAGGCGTTCTACGGGCTGTAGGTTGCGGGAAACAATTCCCGGTCCATGAACCGAGGTCCAGACCTGCCTTGCTTGGAAGTCCGCAGGCACAGAGGACTCAGCTATGCGGGGTAGCTTCGCTGGTTATCTGATTCGTTGGGCGCTGCTCTTTGGTGTAGCGGCCCCACTGTTGACTACAGGGTGCTCCGAAGCGGGTCGCAGCCCGGCGCAGGCAACGCCAACCCCAGCGCAGCCTTCCCAAAGCAGCCCCAAAAATGGCGCCTATGCAATCGAAGGTCGCCTTGTGGAGATGACCGACGGTGTGTCAGTAACCGAAGCAGCCCCGGGCGCCGCGTCGAAAATCACGACCCGTTACTTCGGGAACGACGTTACCGGTGATTTCGATGGTGACGGAACGCCTGACGTGGCTTTCGTGCTCTCCCAAAATGCGGGCGGCAGCGGGACGTTCTTCTACGTGGCCGCCGCGTTACGCACGAAGGACGGCTATAGAGGCACCAACGCGGTGCTGTTGGGTGACAGAATCGCCCCTCAAACGACCGAGTTTCGGGGCGGCAGGATCGTCGTCAATGTCGCCCAACGTAAACCGGGAGAGCCGATGGTTGCCACCCCCTCGGTGGGGGTTTCGAAGTATCTGAAACTGGTCAATAAACAGGCTGGTTGAGGTTGACCCATGACCCCCCGTGGCGCCCTCCTCTGGCCCATCGCCATTCCCTTGGTGACCCTCGGAGCCACCCTGCTGACGGCCGCCGATCCGGCCCCTGCCGCAACGATGGCGGCCGCCGCCACGCCGCCTGTGCTCTACTACCCGGCGAACGGCAAGGTGCTCGATAGCCTGGGGCTCACGCTGACCTGGGGGCCGCCGCCGGACACAACCCAGGTCCACATCCAGGTACTGCCTGCCAACAACGATGGTCCCGGCATCGATCTGCATCTGGGCGCCCCGGAGACCAGCCTGGCGGTTCCGGAACCTCCCGGGTGGTATGGGCTTTTGCCGGACATGGGCTACGCCTGGCGCGTGCGCGCCTCCAACGCCGCTGCCATGGCGCCGCCCGGTGATCCCTCTTGGAGCGCCTGGTCGCAGCGGACCTTCCGCACGCCGCGCCGCGACGGTTCGCTGATCACGGGCGTGGCGCCGCTGAATGGGTTCGCGGTGGACACCCTGACCCCCACCCTAGCCTGGGCGGACGGCCGGCGCGACCTCTTCTACTACGAGGTGCGCGTCAGCAGGGATCCGAGCTTCAACACCGATCCCGCCACCGCGATCGCGCCGGTCTACTCGGCCCTGCTGCACGGCGGGGTCACCGCTCCGGCCAACAGTTACGCCGTCCCTCGGGATTCGCCGCTCGACAACAACACCCCCTACTTCTGGCAGGCCCGGCCTCGGGTCCAAGGCGATGGCGCGCCGGTGGCGTGGTCCCCCAGCTCCGGTTTTCTCACCGCGGCGCCTGGCGGGCTGCCACCGCAGTGGTTGGCTCAGGTGAACCAGTACCGAGCGTTGGGGGGGTTGTCCCCGGTCATCGAGCACCCCCTTTGGAGCGAGGGGTGCCTGCAACACGCCCGCTATATGGCGAGCAACGACCTCATCACCCATGCGGAAGACCCCGCCGCCGCTGGCTACTCCCTCGCCGGCGACGAGTGCGCCCGCAACGGCAACACCTTCATCAGCGGATCGACCCGCACCGGGGACGCCGATGGGGTGCGCAACTGGATCACCGGGCCGTTCCACGCCATCGGCGTGCTCAACCCGCGTCTGCGGCAGGTGGGGTTCGGCAGCGCGACGGACGATGGCGGCCGCGTCCGCTACGGCGCCGCCCTGGACGTATGGCGCGGGGTGGACTACCGGAACCCACCCGGCGTGGCCTACCCGGCGCCGTGGCCCGGCGATGGGGCAGTCTCACCCCTGAGGTCTTATAACGGCAGCGAGTCCCCAAACCCGCTGAGCGCCTGCGAGGGCTACCGGGCGCCCACCGGCGCACCGGTCCTGCTGCAGTTGGGCGCCGCGGTCACCGACCCCGCGGTGACCGCCACCACCATCACGCTCAATGGCGCGCCGGTGGAGCACTGCGTCTTCGATCACACCACCTACACCCATCCGGACCCCGCCACCCAGGAGTCGGGACGAGCGGCGCTGGGCAACGGCCCGCAACGCGGTGGTGCTGATGCCGCGGGCGCCGCTGACCGTGGGGAGCACCTACAATGTGAGCATCACGGCGGCGGGCGCCACCACCGCATGGAGCTTCACCGTTGCGCCGTGAATCCGGCGCACGGTTCACCTTGGAGTTGAAATCAACATGACGCTGCGCTACGCCCTGGCCGCATTGGCCCTTGTCATCCCCTTTGCCACCACGGCCATGGCCCCGGTCCCCAGGGAAGTAGCACCGCGGTTGACCGCTGCGCCCCCGGCACCGACTCTCACGCTCCCTGTGGCCGGCGCCGTCGTATCGCCCGGCTTCTCGCTGGGTTGGAGCAACCCGCCCGGCGCCACCCAGGTGCAGGTCCAACTGATCCCCATCAACGACGATGGGCCCGGCATCGACCTCCAGTTCGGCAGCGCCGCCACCCAGATCGAGGTGCCCGCGCCGCCCCTGTGGTACGGGCTGCTCCCCGACATGTCGTACACCTGGCGGGTGCGGGCCTCCAACGCCGCGGCCTTTGTGGGCGCCGGCGACCCCTCGTGGAGCCCATGGGGGCAACGAACCTTCCGGTCGGCCAAGGTCGACGGGAGACTCATTGTCGCCAAGACGCCTGCGGAAGGCGTCTTACTCGACTCGCTGACGCCCTCATTGGTGTGGGAGGACCCGACCCCCGGCGTCTTCTACTACGAGGTGCGGCTGAGCAAAGACCCGACCTTCAACACCAACCCCGCGACGGCCACCGCCATGGTCTACTCGGCCCTGCTCCACGGCGCCCTCACCCAGCCACCGCGCAGCTACGCGGTTCCTGCCTCAGCAACCCTGGAAGTGGGAACCACGTATCACTGGCAGGTGCGGCCCCGCGTGCAGGGCGACGGGACGCCCCTGCCGTGGGGGGACCTGCACAGCTTCCGTACCGCCGTGGCGGGCGGCCCGCCACCCGTCAATGTGTCTCCCGGCGATGCCAAGCCGTGGCTGGCACGGGTCAATCAGTTTCGGGCACTGGCGGGGTTGCCGCCGGTGACGGAAAACCCAGAGTGGAGCGATGGCTGCCAGAAGCACGCTCAGTACATGGCGACCAACGACTTCATCGGCCACACCGAAACGGAGGGCGCGCCCGGTGTCACCGTGGAGGGCCTGGCCTGCGCCCAGAAGGGCAACGTGTTCATCAGTTCGAATCCGAACACCCCTGAGACGAGGTCCATCGATTCCTGGATCACCGGGCCGTTCCATGCGCTGGGGATCATCGACCCCAAGCTGCGCCTGGTGGCCTTCGGAGCCGCCACCGACGACGCGGGCAGGTTCCGTTATGGGGCGGCCTTGGACGTGCTGCGAGGGCTCGATTCCAGCGTTCGCCCCACCTATCCGGTGCGCTTCCCCGGGGATGGCGGCCTCATGCCGTTGCGGTTGTACGACGGCACCGAGTCGCCCGACCCCCTCACCTCGTGCCCCGGCTACACCGCGCCCACCGGGCCACCGATCGTCCTGCAGTTGGGGTCATTCTCATTCGTCCCCAACGTTACCGCGAGTTCCTTCAGCCAGGACGGAACGCCGCTGGATCACTGCATCTACGATGAAACGACCTACCAGAACCCGGACGCCAACGCCCAGAGCCTCTCGCGCGCCATCCTGGACAGCCGCGGCGCGGTGGTGCTGATGCCCCGGGCGCCGCTGAGCGGGGGCGCCAGCTACACGGTCGGCATCACCCACAGCGGCGTCGCGCATCAGTGGAGTTTCACCGTGGGGGAGTGACAGGGCTCCCACCCCGCCTTGCGCTGCAGCCCTTCCTGCTATTTAATGCCTAGTGTAAAGCCCAAACCGTACGTTCCCCTGATCCGAAGGAGATCCCTTGCATGAGCGAAGAATCGACTGTTCCCAAGTCTGAGGCGATCGACTACGACAACATCGCCGACGCCTGGGAGAAGCTAGAGCCCGGACCGAAAGCCCGCGCCATGCGGTTCGTCTACGAAGAGCAGGACAAACTGGTGACCGAACTGCAGCGCCAGCACATGGAGATGTCCAGCGAGATCGCGGTCAGCGTGGCCCGCGCGCGGGCGGCGGAGGAGCTGCAGCAGGAGGACATCAGGTGGCGGATCATTCAGAACGAGGTGAAGCCCAAGGTCACGGAGCGGGAACTGCTTGGCCTCAAGATCCAGGAGAACAAACGGCTCCTGGAAGCCTTCATCGTGATCGGCAAGGGGATCATTTAACGGCGGCGGCTGAACATGAGGCCAGCAGGCCCACGACCCGGTCCCGTCACGCGGGACGAACCGAGGGGTATCCCCGGATTGCAGGCCATCACACGGGTCCGAGGCCTCAGACGCGGGAAGCGCAGCCAAGTGTGGCGCAGGATCCAGCGTGAATGGCGCCAGGCCGGTGTCCGGGCCGCGGTGTTCGCCGCGGTCATCACGCTGGTCTCCGCCGACCTCATGTTCATGCTGGAGCACCGGGACAACCCGCAGTACGGGACTCCCTGGGACGCGCTCTGGTGGTCCATGGCGACCATGACCACCACCGGCTACGGCGATGTGGTGCCGCATTTGTTCTTGGGGCGGGCACTGGGAGTGTTCACGATGGTCTCGGGCATGGGCCTGTTCTCGGTGCTCACCGCACTCATCGCGTCGTCGTTCGTGACCGAGAGCTTCAAGGAGGCCAGGGGATTGGAGGCGATCAAAGAAAGCGGCCACATCATCGTTGCGGGCTGGAATTGGGGTGGTGAGCGGGTGATGGACGGCCTGTTGGACCCGGAGGCAGCGAACCCGACCCGCATCGTGCTGGTGAACCAACTGGCTGAGGAGGCCGTCGCCGAAGTCTTGTTCAAGTATCGGGACTGGGAGATGAAGTTCGTACGGGGAGACTTCACCCACGAGGCCGTCCTCCAACGAGCCAACATCGCCGGGGCCAGGGCTGCCGTCATCCTGGCCGATTCATCGAGCCCCACCACCGCCCGCGCCGACGACCGCACCATCCTGGCGTGTCTGGCCATGAAGCACCTCAGCCCCGATCTTAAAGTGACGGGTGAGTTGCTGGAATCAACCAACGTGGCTCACCTGCACCGGGCGGGTGCGGACGATGTGGTGCTCAGCGGCGAATTTAACAGCTTTCTGCTGGCCTCGGCCGCCCATTCGCCGGGAGTCCCCGATGCGGTCCGGGCGATGCTCTCGCTGGGGGGGCCAGCGCAACTGCGCAAACTGGCGGTGCCCGAACGCTTCCGTCAGTGGACCTTCGGCGAGTTCGCCGCATATCTGCGGGAACACTACCGTGTGCTGACCGTGGGCGTTGTCACGGAGAGCCAGGGGCTGACGCTGGCCAGCATCCTGAGCGCCAACCAGACCTCGGTGGACGAGTTCATTCAGCGCAAGTTCGAAGAGGCAGGCATCTCGTTCGACAGCGTGGCCCTCTCCGGCGTCCAAGTGAACCCGGACGACAGCTACGTGCTGGGGCCGAATGACAGCGTGGTGATCATCGGTGAGGGGGCCGCGCTGTGAGTTTCTTGAAGGCGGGCGGCTGTGCTTCCCACCCATCGGCCCAGGCCGGTCATTCGTGGGGAACGGGAGTGCAGAGGACAGTGCCTTTTGCGGTGCGTACTCTGCGACGAGCCGCCTCGGGAGCGGGAGTGCAGAGGGCGGAGCCCTTTGCCAGGGAGTGCATGGGATGTTCCCCCGCCCATTCAATAACTACCCCGGAGGGGTACCTCATTCGGGGGGGGGTTGGGAGGGGCGAGCCGCCATGCCTTCGATTGAACACATCCTCGCTGCCGTCCCCCTGTTTGACGGATTGGACGAGGCGCAGCTCGAACGGATCAAGGCCATCTGTAACGTCATCACCTGTCCTCCGGACATGACCCTGATCCGGGAGGGGGAACGGGGCGACGCCATGTACGTCCTCACCAAGGGACGGGTGCACGTGAGCCGCACCGTCACCCTCAGCCTCTCGAAGATGACGGTGGCCACCGGCGAGAAGTCGTTCGTGGAACTCCAGGGGACCGATTACCCCTCGTTCGGCGAGATGGCACTGCTCGAAAACAGCCTCCGCGGCGCCACCGTCACCGCCCTGACCGATTGCGAGTTGCTGGAAATCTCCCACGGCGGCTTCGAGCGGGTGTGCCTGGAGGACCCTTCCCTGGGCTACAAGGTGACTCGCAACATGGCCAGCCAGTTGAGCGGGCGCCTTCGCACCGCCCACCAAGACGTGCTCAAGCTCAGCACCGCCCTTAGCCTGGCGCTGAGCCGCCGCCAATAGATGGACCTGAAGATGTTTTATGTGGGGACACCCCACGCCCCGGCAGAAGGGGCGCTCGCCCCCTCTGCCCTCCCCCAATCCAAGCCGGACCTCCAGCAACACCGGCGCATCACATGATCTTCGAACTCTCTCCCGCCCTCTCTGACGTCCTATCCCGGCTGTTCCGCATCCTGGTCATCCTGGTGCTGGCGGTGGCGGGGCGGCAGCTCATCGCACGCCTCATGCCCAGGGTGGTCCGAGCCAGCCTCCGGCGAGAAGCGGTCGCGGAAACCCCGGATGAGCATGCGAAACGTGAGGAGACGGTGGCGCGGGTGGTCGAACGGACGCTGCAACTGGTGTTGCTGTTGGTGATCGGCCTGACGCTGCTGGGAGAACTGGGCGTGAATCTGGCGCCCGCCCTGGCCAGCATCGGTATCCTGGGGGTCGCCCTCGGATTTGGCGCCCAGAAGCTGGTCCAAGACATCATCAACGGCCTGTTCATCCTTTTGGAAAACCAGTACCGCAAAGGCGACGTTGTAAAAATTGCCGGGGTCGCCGGGCTGGTTGAGGACCTCAACCTGCGCCGCACCGTGCTGCGGGACCTCGACGGCGTCGTGCACCACGTGCCTAACGGCGATGTGCGGGTGGCCAGCAACTACACCAGCGAATGGTCCCGCGTGAACCTCGATGTCACCGTCGCCTATGATGCCGACGTCGATCTCGCCCGGCAGATCATCGACGACCTTGGCCAGGAACTGGCGGCGGACCCGGTGTTCGGCCCCATGATTACCGAACCGCCCAGGTTCCTCAGAGTGGACAAACTGTCGGATACCGGCGTTGTCATCAAGGTGCTGGGCGTCACCAAACCCATCAAGCAGTGGGACGTCATGGGCGAGCTGCGGCGCAGGCTGCTGATCGCCTTCGCCCTGCATGGCATCCGCATCCCCTCGGTGCAGCGGGTGGCCGTGGCGCCGCCCGACCCGCCCCCGGCCACCGGCACGGTGCGCGCCCCCAGCCCCACCGCCCGCGGCGACGCCGAACGGCCCCCGGAAGACGGCGGCGCCCGTTAATCAGGTTGACTGGGCGCGCCTATGGACCGAGAAAGGCCCGCTCGGGCAGGGTTCTTTTTTTTGGTGACCCCGGACGGCGGGAGCCCCCTCTCATCGAGCTATTCTTTACGCACAATGCGGGCTCACCCGTTTCATTGCCCCACCCCCCGGAAAAAGAGAGAGCGTTTTGATCTTGGGGGACACCCCCAAGCCCCCGGCAGGAGGGCTTCGCCCCCCTGCACTCCCCATGCCGCGCCAACCGAGGAGACGTCAACGCTCCGAAGTCGCTCCATCAACGAAGGGCCAGGCAACTCCCCATCGATTCCACCCCCGGGCGCCGCGTCACCGTGACCGCATCACAGCGTCCTAAATGGCCCCGAATCTGGGGCCCGGACGACCGGGAGATCTTCTCCCTCGCCATCCCCGTCCTGGGATCGCTGTGTGCCGGGCAACTCTACGTGCTGGTAGACACCGCTATCGTGGGCCACCTGGGACAGGGTCCGCTGGCGGGCCTGGGGTTGGCCGGCACCGTCATCAGCGCGGCGCTGGCCATGTGCAACTTCCTTGCTTACGCCACCACCGCCTACGTTGGGCGCACCCACGCCGCGGGGGACCTCACCGCCGCTCGGGACGTGGCCAACCACGCGCTGTGGCTGTCCAGCGGTCTCGGCCTGATTTTTGTGGTGCTTGGGTCGATGTTCGGCCGCCCGCTGCTCGACCTGCTGAGCGGCGGTTCTGAGGTGGCCGGAATCGCTCACCTGTACCTGGGCATCGCCGTCTTCGGCGTGCCCTTCTCCCTGATCGCCATCGCTGCCCAGGGCTACCTGCGGGGCGTGAAGGACCTGAAGACGCCCCTGATCTACCTCGCAGGCGGCAACACGCTCAACGTGATGCTGGAGATCGCGTTCGTGTACGGGTTCGAGTGGGGGTTGCCCGGCAGCGCGGCCGCCACCGTGCTGGCGCAGGCGGCGATGGGCGCGGGGTTCATCGCCAAACTGGTGCGGGAGGCGGGCGGCCTGCGCCCTCCGGCATGGGGCGCGATGCGGCCGCTGCTGCGGGCCAGCTCACAACTATTCGTCCGCACCTCGGCGCTGTACGGGTCCTTTGTGGTGGTGGGGTCGACGCTGGCGCACATCGGGGCGGCGTCGCTGGCGGCGCACCAGGTGCTGTTCCAGCTCTGGATCTTCCTGGCGCTGGTGCTCGACGCCGTGGCCATCGCCGGGCAGGTGCTGGTGAGCCGTAAGCTCGGCGCTGGGGAAGGCGCCGCGGCCGTCGCCTCGGCGCGGCGGATGATCGGCTGGTCGGGGGCCAGCGGCGCCGTGTTCGCCGCGGTCCTGCTGGCGCTCGGCGGCCTGTTGCCCCGCATCTTCACCGGCGACGCCGCGGTGCTGGAGCGGGTGGCGGCGGCCTGGCCCATCTTCGCGCTGATGCAGCCGTTCAACGGCGCAGTGTTCGCGCTGGACGGCATCCTGATCGGGGCGGGCGACAGCCGCTACCTCATGTGGTCGATGCTCGCCTCGGCGGGCGTCACCGTCCCGCTGGTGCTGCTCTCCTACGCCGGAGGTTGGGGCATCACCGGCGTCTGGCTGGCGGTGGGAGCGCTGATCCTGGTGCGGCTGCTCACCATCGGGCTGCGCTTCCGCAGCGGGCGGTGGGTGAACGCGGTGGCGGTTCCAACCCGATCTGCGTGATGACCGAACCCCACGATGGCCGGCCCGATGACAGTTCGACCCATCTCTGAATGGGGGCCTCCTGTCCACCGCATCAAGCCCGCGGGTAGGAGTAAAATCCGGCCAAGCGAGTTGAGTAGGGGCCGTTTTTCGTCAACGACTGCCGGGTGAAGCAGGCCACACGGTGAGGGGAAGGGCGCAGCGCCTTCGAGCCAGCCGTCGGAAAGGACCATATCGTGAGCGAAGAGTTACCATCCGAGGCCCAGGGCAAGATGATCGTCTTCGGGGCGAAGCAGATTCGCCGCGAGTGGGTCGATGACCAGTGGTTTTTCTCCGTGGTTGATATCATCGGCGCCCTGACCGACAGCGACGCTCCCAGCAAATACTGGACAGCGATGAAGCGTCGTGAGGAGAAAACCAGTGGAATTCAGTTGTCTACAATTTGTAGACAACTGAAACTAACTTCCGCCGACGGCAAGAGTTACCGGACTGAGGCGGTCAATACTGAAGCCGCCTTCCGCATCATCCAGTCGATCCCCAGCCCGAGGGCTGAGCCGTTCAAACGCTGGCTGGCCGAGGTGGGGTACCAGCGCGTCCAGGAGATCGAAAATCCCGAACTGGCCCAGCAGCGGATGCGGAAACTCTATCAAGACAAAGGCTACCCCGACGATTGGGTCGAAAAGCGCGTCCGCGGCATTAACGTTCGTGGCGAACTGACCAGCGAATGGCATAAACGCGGCATCAAGGATCAACGAGACTTCGCCATACTCACCGGCGAAATTTCCAAAGCAACCTTTGGCTTGACTCCGGCTGACTACAAGAAGCTGTCGGGCCGAGCTCTCGTCAAATCTTGTGTAAATACCCTTCCAGGATCGTCGTCTGATCAGGCCGCGGCTTCGGTGTTTACCTCCTCTGTTTGAAGGATCCCGTCCACGAACCTTCGTCCGGCAAGAACCAGGGTCATGACCGTGCGAG
>SHYD01000034.1 GCA_009692945.1 Dehalococcoidia bacterium
ACCAGACGCCGCTCCCAGCCAGGACGATGGGACGATGCGCCGCAGCATCTCCTGCGCCCCGCGCTTCACCAGGTCCTCCAACGCCTCACCAACCTCCGGCACTGGCCGGATGGCCCCGACCCCCGTTGCCTCGCTCGCCTTGTACGACCCCATCTGATATCGTGTCCCCATAGCGTACCCTTCCTTGCTCGCCCCTCATTGAGGCGGGGTTGTTCTTCACCTGGAAGGGTACGCTCCTTTTTCGACCGGAGCCCAATTTCCACAACTTCTGATGCTAGCTCCTGGGGCCTGGTGGCTTATTCAGAGCGCTAAGGCGTTCAAAGCGATAATTGTTTTAAAACAGGCTTTAGACTGTCTCGCCAATGGTCTGTTCCCCCTCTCCTTCCCACCCTCTCCGTCCCCCTTCCCCCATCCCTCTCTTCCGGTGTACACTTTCCTCGTAAGTGCAATTTGCATCTAGGGGCGAACCACCTTGAACGAACCGATTCCTCCCGGCGGGCGCGACCCCGCCAGCACCATCGGCCGCAACATCGAGGCGTTCCTGCTGCTGGAGCTGCTGCGGGAGCCGTCGTACGGCTACGACCTGATCAGGCGGCTGGCGGACTACGGCTTCCGTCGGGTCCCCAACGAGCCCGCGGCCGTGTACAAGCTGCTGCGGGCGCTGGAGGAGAGCGGCGCCATCGCCTCCCGGTGGGACACCGAGGGTAGCGGGCCCGCCCGCCGCTACTACGAGATCACCGGGCCCGGCATCGCCCTTTTGCACGAGCGGGCGGGGCATCTCGACCGGCTGCGGCTGCGCATCGAGCGCTTCATGGAGCGCTATGCCGCGCTGGCGGGGCCCGCGGGCGGGGTCGGTGGCGTGAGGGAGCGAGCGGAGGGTGACGCGGCGGTCACGGTGCGGGGAGGGCGATGAGCATGCGGACGGCTATTCGTTACCCACAATTGGGGCTCTCCCGTTCTGTTGGCCCACCCCCCGGAAAGAGAGAAAAAAGAGAGAGGTTTTGTTGTTGGGGGACGCCCCCAAGCCCCCGCCAGGAGGGCTTCGCCCCCCTGCACTCCCCGTCTTACCGCGACAGAGGGAGCCGCTCCTAACATGCGCACTGCGACCCGGCTGGCGTCGTACCTGCGCCGGTACTGGCTCACCACCGTGGTGGGCTACCTCTGCCTGGTGCTGGGGCTCGCCATCGACCTGACGGTTCCCGAGCTGATCCGGCGGGTGATCGACTGCGGCATCGGGGGACACGTGGCCTCGCAGGCGGTGTGCGGCGCCGATGTCGCCCCGCTCGACTTGGTGCGCACCGCTGCGCTGTTGATCCTCGGCCTCACCGTGCTCAAGGGGCTGTTCCAGTTCGGGCAGACCTACCTGGCCGAGGTCGGCGCGCAGGGGCTGGCCTACGACATCCGCAACGATTTCTACCGGCACCTCCAGCGCCTCTCTTTCAGCTGGCACGACCGCGCGCAGTCGGGCGCGCTGATGGCACGGGCCACCAGCGACGTCGAGCAGCTCCGCAACTTCACCGGCCGGGCGCTGCTGCAACTGGCCAACGTGATCGTGATGACGGTGGGGATCGCCATCGTCCTGCTGCTGATGAACTGGAAGCTGGCGCTGGTGGCGCTGCTCACGCTGCCGCTGCTGCTGCTGTCGGTGTTCATCTACACCGGCACGGTGCGGCCACTGTTCCAGCAGATCCAGGAGGAGCTGTCGCTGCTGGCCAGCATCGTGCAGGAGAACCTGGCGGGGGCGAAGGTGGTGAAGGCCTTCACCCGCGAGCCCCAACAGATCGCCAAATTCGAGGCCCAGAACGCCTCGTTGCAGGACCAATACCTGGCGGCGGCGCGGGTGCAGTCCCGCGTCAACCCGCTGATGGACGCCACCGCGAACCTGGGGACGGTGGTGGTGCTGTGGTTCGGCGGCTGGCTCATCATCCAGAACGACCTCACCGTGGGCCAGTTGGTGGCCTTCAACACCTACCTGCTGCTCATCATCCGTCCGGTGCGGCGGCTCGGGTTCCTCATCTCTCAGGCGTCGCGGGCGCTGGCCGCGGGCGACCGCATATTCGAAATTCTCGATGCGCCGGTCTCGGTGACCGACAAACCCGGCGCCGTCCCGCTGCCGCCCATCGAAGGCCGGGTCAGCTTCGACCGTGTGAGCCTGAGCTATTACGGCAAGGACAAGGTGCTGGACAGCGTGAGCTTCGAGGCGGAGCCCGGCCAGTTGGTGGCGCTGCTGGGAGCCACCGGCTCCGGCAAGACCTCCATCGTGAACCTGGTGCCCCGCTTCTACGATGTCTCCGCCGGCCGGGTGCTCATCGACGGGAACGACGTGCGGGACGTGCAGATCAACTCGCTACGCCGCCAGATCGGCATCGTGCTCCAGGACACCACCCTCTTCACCGGCACCATCCGCGACAACCTGGTTTTCGGCGTGCCCGATGCGACCGACGACGACGTGGTGGCAATGGCGAAGGCTGCCCGCGCCGACGACTTCATCACCGGCTTCCCCGAGGGCTACGACACCATGGTGGGCGAGCGGGGCGTCACCCTCTCGGGCGGGCAGAAACAGCGCATCGCCATCGCCCGGGCGCTGCTGCTCGATCCCCGCATCCTCATCCTCGACGACTTCACCTCGGCGGTGGACACCGAGACGGAGGCGCTGATCCGCGCCGCGCTGGACGTGCTGATGGCGGGGCGGACCACGTTGGTCATCGCCCAGCGGGTCAGCACGGTGCTGCGGGCGGACAAGATCATCGTGCTGGACCATGGCCGGGTGATGGACTCGGGCACCCACGAGGAGCTGCTCGCGAGCAGCGCCATCTACGCGGAAATCTACCGCCTCCAGTTGATGGACGAATCGGCGCTGCGGGCGACGGACGATCCCGAGCTTGCCATGGCGGGTGGGCAGCGGGGGACGTGATGTCAATAGCAATTGATTGGTGTTCTGTTGTGTGTGGCGACACCCCACGCCCCGGTAGGGGCACGTTGCAACGTGCCCCTACGAGGCCCTTCGTACACTCCCCGTCGCTCGTTCCCGAGCAGTCTGATGAGCGCGTCAACGATCGGCGCGCCGAGGCCAGGCGATGATCGGCGGCAGCGGCGGACCGCTGTTCGGCGGCGGCGGCGGGCGCGGCGCCTGGGGCACCCCCGGCCTCGAGCGCGCGGTGGTGGACGGGCGGGCGTTCGATACGAGAGTGATGGCCCGCCTGTGGGGCTACCTGCGGCCCTTCCGCCGCCAGTTATGGTGGACGGTGGTGCTGGTGGTTATCAACGCCGCCATGCAGCTCATCGGCCCGTATCTGCTGAAGGTCGCCATCGACGATCACATCATCGCCCGCACCGACTTCCCCGGCCTCTCGGTGGTCTCGCTGCTGTTCGCAGGGACGCTGCTGGTGACCTTCCTCACCCAATCCCGGCAGTCGTACACCATGGCCTACGTGGCTCAACACGTGCTCACCAAGATGCGGGGCGAGCTGTTCGCCAAGCTCAACCGGCTGCCGCTGGCCTACCACGACCGCCACGAATCGGGCGTCACCATGTCCCGCATCGTGAACGACGTGGCGGTGTTCCAGGAACTGCTCACTCAGGGGGCGGTCAACGTCATCGCCGACCTGCTCATCCTCACCGGCATCATCACCATCATGGTCCTGATGAGCCCGCTGCTGGCGCTCTATACCCTGTCCGTCCTCCCAGTGATGGCGCTGGCCACCGTGTTCTTCACGTCCCGCGCCCGCCAGGCCTTCCTGCGCACCCGGGAGACCATCGGCGAGGTGGCCGCGGGCTTTCAGGAGAACGTGTCGGGCGTGCGGGTGGTGCAGGCGTTCACCCGGGAGCAGGTGAGCCAGCGCCGCTTCGACGCCATCAACCTGGGGAACCGACGCGCCAACCTGGGCGCGGTGCTGCTGGCCAGCGCATTCCCCCCCATCGTCGAGTTCATGGGCATGCTGGCCACCGCCATCGTGCTGTGGTTCGGCGCCGAGGCCGCCCAGTCCGGTGCGGTCACGGTGGGCGTGGTGGTCGCCTTCCTCACTTACGTCACCCGCTTTTTCCAGCCCATCCGGGAACTGGCCCAGGTCTACTCGCTGTTCCAGCAGACCATGGCCGCAGGCGAGAAGATCTTCGAACTGCTCGACACGCCGCTGACGGTGGACGACCGGCCCGGCGCCCGGGAGCTGCCGCCCATCGCTGGGGAGGTGGAGTTTCGCAACGTGGCCTTCCACTATCGCAAGGGAGTGCCGGTGCTGGAAGACATCAGCTTCACCGCGTCACCGGGGCAGACCATCGCCCTCGTGGGGCCGACCGGCGCGGGGAAGACCTCCATCGCCAGCCTGCTGGCCCGCTTTTACGACATCTCAGGTGGCGAAATCCTGATCGACGGGACCGACATCCGCGAGGTGACCATGGCGTCGCTCCGGGGACAGATGGGGCTGGTACCTCAGGACCCCTTCCTGTTCAGCGGCACCATCGGCGACAACATCCGCTTCGGCCGGCCGGGAGCGAGCGACGAGGCGGTGGTGGAGGCGGCCCGGCTCGCCAACGCCCACGAGTTCATCGCCCGCCTGCCGAAGGGCTACGACACCGTGGTGAACGAGCGAGGGCAGAACTACTCGCAGGGGCAGCGGCAACTGGTGGCGCTGGCCCGTGCGGTGCTGGCCGGCCCCCGCATCCTCATCTTGGACGAGGCCACCGCCAGCGTCGACACCCGCACCGAGGCGCTGATCCAGGCGGCGCTGGCGCGGGTACTGGCGGGCCGCACCTCCTTCGTCATCGCCCATCGCCTCTCCACCATCCGCAACGCCAGCCAGGTGCTGGTGGTGAGCGGCGGCCGCATCGTCCAGCGCGGCACGCACAACGAGCTGCTGGGGCAACAGGGGATGTACCGCGAGCTGTACCTCATGCAGTTCCGCCACCAGGACCCCACCGCCAGCCGCGGCCCCGGAGCCTTGGCGCCAGCGGGGTAAGGGTGGACGGCGAGTCGCAGCGCTTCCAGGCCCGCAGCTACGCCGAGCAGGGCTTCCTCGTGCTCCGGCAGGCCGTGTCCCAGCAGGCGCTCGGCACCGTCCGGGCCGCAGTCGAAGCCTCCTGCGTTCGGTACCGCATGGGTGACGAACGCTGCGTCGCCAACGGCTACTCCATCGGCCAGGTGACGAAAGCCCATCCCGAGCGAAACCCCGGCGTCGACCCCGCCGATGTCCGCAACGAGCCCTTTCTGCTGGGCAACCTCGCTGCGCTCGACCCGCGGTTTATCAGGTTTCTTTCGTTCCGTCCGCTGTGGGATATCGCCGCGGCAATGCTTGGCAGACCCGAGTCCGAGATCGTCTACCGTTTCGCCCAGGTGCTACGCCGGCCCGCGGGGGTGGGACCCGGCCAGTCCTGGCACCGGGACTTCCCGAACCCCTACGTCCAGACCGAATCAGCCGCCCATTTCCTCCGGCTCCTTGTCCCGATGCACCCCATGTCCTCCGCCAACGCTGGGACCGGCGTGCTGGCCGGCTCGCACCTCGTGAGCGACGGCGACGCAACAGCCGGGAAAGCGACCGAACACCCACCGGCCGGCGCGCAGTTCCCAAGCCTCGATCCCGGCGATGTGCTGGTGATCCACCCCAAGCTGATCCACGGCGGCGGTCCCAACCGGGGCGCCGGCGACCGCGACCTGGCCGTCATACAGTTCGGGTGGAGTCAGGCGCCGTTGACTCACTGCGCAGAAGGCGAGCGGCTGTCGTTGGCGACGAGGGAGGCGATGCGCCGTGGCGAGCGGCCCCAACCACCCGATTGACGAGTCGCAGCATCCCAGCCGATCGACAGCATCACGCTGGTGGGCCGTCACAAATCCAGGCGATACGCCATCACGGTCATCTGAGGGGTGGGGTGAAAGTCGGCCTCGGGCAGCCGGACGAAGCCCATGCGTTCATACATCGCCCGTGCCACCTCCATAAGGCTGGTGGTGTGCAGCCCGATGTAGCTTATTCCTGCGGCACGGGCACGCTCGACGCAGGCCTCGGTCAGGCGCCGTCCCAGGCCGAGGCCGCGCCCAATGGGGGCCACCGCCAACAGACGGATGTAAGCCCCTCCCGCCGGCCACGACTCCGAGGCGGCGGGGAAGTACGTGACACAGCCCAACACTTTGGCTGCGCCCGCCGCAACCAGCAATTTCGATGAAGCCAGCCGGCCTCGCACGTCCATCATGTCCCGCTGGTAGCCTTCCCAAGCGTCCACCGGGATCGCCGGGCGGTACTGTTCGTACGCCGACGCAATGACCGCAGCCGCAGCGTCCAGTTCGTCGTCGCGGGCTTCACGGATGTCCACCTGTTCCATCGCGTTCCCTCAGGCCAGCGTCACGGCGCGCACGGTGGCGGCCCACAACAAGCCCTGCACCAGCAGGGCTCCCGCCGGGAATAGGTATCCTGCGAACCGCTCCCGCAGATGCAATGCCACCCCCGCAGCAGCATTGACCACATAGAGCGCCAATCCGGCCAGGGGCAGCGCCAGGAGATCGGTTTTCACCGCAGGATGGGCGGAGAGGTCGAAAGGCGAGGGCACCGGCAACTCGGCCGGGAGCGCCGGGAGCAACACCGTTTGAAACGCGAACAGCCCGGCGTTCAGTGCCAGCCCCGTGACCAGCAGCCCGATCAAGGCGATGTCGTGCCAAGCGGGCAATTCCCACGCAGGCCAGCGGTGGCTATGCGGCTCGAATACGTCGATTGGGCCCAGCCGCTGACGCAGGCGCAGCTCATTGGCGAACGCCGCCTGGTCGGGCACGGAGATGGCGTACACCAGGCCGGGCGTCACCAGGTACAACAGCTGTTCGGGCCGCAGGTGGGAGGAGAAGAAGAGGACTTCCGAATCGAACCCCGGCGCCATCCCCGATCCGATGGCATAACCTGGCCAACGCAACCCGCGAAACCGGGAATATCCAGTCACCAAGGCCCCGGGGACCAGCCGCTGGATGTCCTGCACGGGGATGTGCTGGGTGTTGCCGGCCCACGAGATCTCGATCCGGTTGCGGTCCAGGTGGTAGCGGAGGCTCCAGCACCCGATGGTCCAGTAGGCAAAGAGGCCACCCCCACCCAACAGGAGCAGCCCAACCGCCCCCGCCACAAAGGAGGTGAGGGTGACCGGGTGCAGTACGGCCTGCCAAGCCAGCCCTACATCGACGATGACGCATGCCGCCACCAACAGCGCCCCGATGATCGTTCCCGTTCGCCGAGGCGGACGGATCACCATACCAGAGCGGTCACTCGCGTACTCTGGCCTTGGCGTACGCCGGGGTGCACCAGTGCTTGTACTTGGGCAGGCGTCCCTGAATCGCGTCGAAGTACAGCTTCTGCAACTTCGCAGTGATGGGACCCATTTTCCCATCACCCACCTTGCGGTGGTCCACCTCGATGACGGGAGTGACGTGAGCGGCGGTTCCGGTCATGAAGCACTCGTCGGCCACGTACAGCTCGGTGCGGGCGATGGAGCGTTCGATGGTCTCGATGCCCAACTCATCGTGAGCCAGCGTCATCGCGGTCTCGCGGGTGATGCCCACCAGGATGTTGTCCGAGGGGGAGGGCGTGATGAGCTGGTTGCGATAGATGATGAAGATATTCTCCCCGGAGCCTTCGGAAACCGTCCCGTTGCCATTGAGCTGGATGGCTTCGTCATAGCCGTTTTCGATGGCCTCGGTTTTGGCCAGCGCGCTGTTAACGTAGCTGCCGGTGACCTTGGCCCGGGCCGGGATCATGGTATCGTCCACCCGGCGCCATGCCACGGTGCCGCAGCGGGCTCCTTCTTCGACGTCCAGGTAAGGGCCGAAGGGGGTGACGAACAACAGGAAATCGTCCTGGATGCCGTGGAGCTTGACCCCGACCACCTGGCCCGCTTTGTAGCCGAGGGGCCGGATGTAGACATCCTCTTCGTAGCCGCACATGCCGGCCAATTTAAGCGTCAGGTCGCAATATTCGTCGAGGGTGTAGGGTAGGTCGATCTTCAGGATGCGACAGGAGCGGGCAAAGCGCTCGAAGTGTTCCCGCACCCGGAAGAGGTAGAGTTGGCCTTCATCGGCATTCCAGTTGCCCCGGATGCCCTCAAATACGGCAGTCCCATAATTGAAGGCGTGGGTCATCACCCCGATCTTCGCCTCTGCCAGGGGCATGAACTGCTTTTCGAAATAGGCGTATTGAGTGGGCATTGCCGGCTCCCTTCCCTGAGGTACACGGCATTATACGTAGCCCGGCGTCTGCAAGGCAAGGACGGTTGACCGGCCCCAACACCGATGGTACGGTATAGATTGCCTCGCCCTATGCCCCAGGGACGGGTCCACCCAGCCCAGCGGCCAGCCCCGTTTTCCGGCCGCCGTCTCAAGGAGTCGCCATGGCATTGCACCTCATTTGTTGCGCCAAGCAGGTTCCGGACCCTGAAACCCCGGCCGCCAGCTTCCGCATAGACCCCGCCGCCAAGAAGGTGGTCCCGGCCCCCGGGGTGGCGCCAGTTATCAGCCCTTTCGACGAACAAGCCGTGGAGGTCGCCCTCAAGATCAAGGATGCCCGGCCCGACACCAAGGTTACGATCATCTCCATGGGTGGAGCCTCCGCACGGGACGTGGTGAAACACGGCTTGGCCATGGGGGCCGACGAGGGTGTGCTGCTGGATGACCCGGCCTTCGATGGCGCCGACGCCTACCAGACCGCCTACGCATTGTCCCAGGCCGTCCGGAAGGTGGGCGCCTTCGACGCCATTTTCTGCGGCCGTCAGGCGGCCGACTTCGATCAAGGCCAGGTGGCCATCGGCCTCGCCGAATTGCTGGGGATTCCAGCGTTGATCAACGGCCAAGCCGCCGAATTCATCGACGACCGGCGGGTCCGCTTCGAGCGGGTGCTGCCGGACGGCATCGGCGTGTTCGAGGCCCCGACTCCCGTGCTCACCAGCTACAGCCAGGAAGTAGGCCAGCCCCGCTACCCCACCCTGCGCAACATTATGGCGGCGGCTCGCAAAGAGATCACCATCTGGAAGTCGGGCGACCTGGGCCTCGACCCCGCCGAGTTCATCCCCAAGACCAAGCTGGTGGACCTCTATGTGCCGGTCTACGAGGGCAAGTGCGAGATCATCGAGGGAGAGAACGCCGCCGACGCCGGCGAAAAGCTGGCCCTGAAACTGCGGGAAGCCAAGATCATTTAGCCCGGGCCGGGGTACGAGTTCACATAGAAGGGACGAGTTGTTCCGAGGGAGGGTCCAGGGAGGCGCAACCTCCTTGGCAGGGGTCAAGCGGTGTGTCCCCTTGAACAAGACAATCTCTTCCCCTCGATTCCCCCTCTCCTGCGAAGAGTGGGGGAAATGAAACGGCATCGTGAGGGGTCACCCCTCACGCACCCCGCCTGCGGGGCAACCCCGCTGGACACCCCGCCCCACCGATTTCGGCCCATCAGGAGTGAATAGTTACGGCCCAGGCACCGTTACCGACGACGAAAGAGAAGTGACCATGGCGCAAGGAATACTGCTGGGAGGCGAGATGCCCGCAAATGGCGGGCGGCCGGGGATGACGCTGGAGCTGCTGGGAGTGGGACGCCGCTTGGCGAATGAACTCGGCGAATCCCTTTCGGTCCTCGTTCTCGGTGATAGCCTCACTGAAGCCGAGGGGCGGGACCTCATCGCCCACGGCGCAGACAAGGTGTACATCATCAACGACCCCATGCTGTCCACCTACCACCCGGACACCTTTGCGGCCGCCACCGAGCAGGCGCTGCGCCGGCTGCAGCCCAACATCTTCCTCATGGGCCGCTCCGAAATCGGACAGGACGTGGCGCCCATGGTGGGGTTTCGACTCAAGACCGGCCTCGCCATGGACTGCCTGGACCTCCAGGTGGACCCCGCCACCAAGAAGCTGATCATGATCCGGCCGGTGTACGGCGGCAATGCCCGCGCGCATTTCATGTGCACCGACTTCTCCCCCCAGATGGCTACCGTCCGCCCCAAGACCCAAGATCCTGCCCCCCGGCAGGAGGGGCGGCAGGGCAGCGTCGAGTTCATCGATGTCGCCCTCGACCCCTCGGTGAAACGCAGCGACTGGGTGGCCTACGAGCGGTGGGAGAGCACCGGCGGGGTGTCCCTTGCCAGCGCCGAGATCGTGGTGAGCGGCGGACGCGGCATCGGGAGCACCGATGCCTACCAGCAGACCATCGAGGGCGCCGCCGGCGTCCTGGGCGGCGCGGCGGGGGCATCCAAAGCGTGTTGCGACGCCGGTTATGCACCGCCAGGAAACCAGGTGGGGCTCACCGGCCAGCGGGTCAGCCCTAAACTGTACGTGGCGGTGGCCATCTCGGGCGCCAGCCAGCACATCGCCGGGATGGGGACCTCCAAGGCCATCGTCGCCATCAACAAGGACCCGGACGCCAACATCTTCAAGGTGGCCCGCTACGGGGTCGTGGCCGATTACAAACAGGTCATGCCGTCATTCATCCGCAAGTGCCAAGAGTTGGTGGGAAGCGGAGAGTAGGCGGTGACAACTGCGGCCCGCCACCCGAGGAGCGTAACTCTGCCGCCTTTGATAGCTGCCATCTCATGCCCCCACGAGCCCTTTCGTAGCAACGCTGGCGGTAGTCTGAACCCGGCGGAGGGCGCCAGGGAACAACCGACATCCCAGCCCCTTGGGGCGAACCGTTATGGCTGCGCCCCCGAAGAACACCACGCATGATGATGCGACGCTCCGCCGCGCTGTTGGTCGCGCTTACGCTGCTTCACAGCATCGCGGCTCCGTCGGACCTCACCGGATCGAAGGACGGAAGGCCGATGATGAGTCTTGGTCCCACCCTCTCCAGCGCCGCGTTGGATGACCCGGCCGAGCCAACCGCCTCCATCGTGAGCGAAGAACGTGTCGCACCGGCCGCGATTCCGGCAAAGCAGGATGTGCCAAGGCTTGAGAGCCGGCTGTTTCAGGCCGCCACCCTGGCGGCCGCCCAGCCTCAGCGAGTCGATCAAGCGGCGGCGCAAAAGGGCATGGTGGCCCAGGACGGCCTCCTGCAGGTGGTCTTAGAGATTGACTCCGCAGACGCAGGCGCCGTTCAGCAGGCCGTGACGGGCGCCGGGGGGGTGGTTCAGGCCAGCTATGCCGGGTTGGTCCAAGCGCTGGTCCCGCCCGGTTCGGTGGACCTCCTCACCGCCCACCCCGGTGTGCGCTTCGTGCGGGCACCGCACTACGGCGTGACCGCCGCCGTCGAGCCCGAGGGGCTCGACACGGTGGGGCTCCGGACGTGGCGTGACTTCGGCCTGAGGGGGCGGGGCGCCAAGATTGCGGTGGCCGACCTGGGGTTCGATGGTTACCGGAACCTGGTGGGCAGCGAACTTCCCCGCAGTTTCATCACCCGTTCGTTCCGGTCCGACGGCGATTTCTCCGGCGCCGGGAACCACCATGGGACGGCCGCCGCCGAGGTCGCCTATGACGTTGCCCCGGACGCAACCATGTACCTGGTGAATTTCTCGACGGAGGTGGAGATGGGAACGGCGGTCGACTGGCTCATCAGCGAGGGCGTCGATGTGATCTCATCCTCGGTCGGCTGGCCCGGATCGTCCTACGGCGATGGCGCCGGAACCGTGAACGAGATCATCCGGCGGGCGGAGCGGGCGGGCGTCGTCTGGGTCCAGGCGGCCGGCAACTACGGCAACACCCATTGGACCGGCATGTTCAACGACCCGGACGGGAACGGGTTCCATAACTTTGCGGGCAACGATGAGGGGAACACCGTTTTCCTGCGCCGGGGCCGTCCGGCAGAAGAGCGGGTGTTCCGGATCGAGGTGTTCCTCACCTGGGATGACTGGGACACCTATCGGCAGGACTACGACCTGTTCCTCTTTCAGGGCGACCGGGTGGTGGCGCAATCCACCGCCTTTCAAAACGGCCAGTTCCCGCCCATCGAACACATCGTGTACACCTCCGCCACCCAGGGCGACTACTGGATTGCCATCCAGCGGTTCCGCTCGAACCGTCGCGTCAGGCTCGACCTGGCGGTGACTATCGACTACAACCTGGAGTACCAGGTTCCAGCGGAGAGCCTGGTACCTCCGGCCGATTCGCGCGACGCGATCACCGTGGGATCGGTGGAAGCGGACACATTGAACCTGCGGCCCTACAGTTCGCAGGGGCCCACCAAGGACGGCCGGAACAAACCCGACCTGGTGGCCCCAGACCAGGTGAGCACCGCCACCTATGGCCCACGCGGCTTCACCGGCACCTCGGCTTCCGCGCCTTACGTGGGCGGTGTTGCCGCCCTCATCCGGGGCGCCCGTCCGGGGATGCCGCCCGCCACCATCCGTTCGATGCTGCTGCAGCGGGCGACCGGACCGGGGGCGGGAGGTGCGAACAATCAAGTGGGCGCGGGCTACGTGACCCTGGGCGAGCTGCCGGCGACACTGGCGCTGCCCATCGTGGTGCGAGGGGCAATACTGCCGCCGTAGGCAGATGGAGAGCCATCCCGCCCACATCATGACGCCATCATCCTCAGGCGAGATTCAATTCCGGCTAACGTGCTGGCCAACTGCTGGAGCAGCTCCCGGCCGGTTCTGATCCCCAATCTGCTATGAAAAGGTTTCCGGCGTGGGGTGGAGCTCTCTCAAACGGGGTGTCCAGCGGGTCTCCCGCTGGGGGAGGTGATTCCCCCGTCAATGACCCAAGCAGAACAGGTCGTTGCGCCGCATTTTCATGGTCCGGTGGTGTCCTCTTGGACATGGACATCTGTGGGAATCTGTGTCAATCGGTGGATAGCTCCGGTGACTGCTTGGTCAGGTGGGCGTTCAGGATCGCATCGTCGGGCTGCGAGAGGTCCACCGGCATGATGAAGGGCTGGCGCCAGTTGAGGTAGGCGGGGTTGGTGTAGTACATCTCCACCTGGTTGCCGTCGGGATCGGCGAAATAGACGCTGATGGCGTTCCCGTGGCTCACCACGCTTCTGATGGGCACCTGACGTTCCAGGAACAGCCGGTGGTAGGCCTTCACGTCGGCCAGGCTCGGACAGTGGAAGGAGATCTGCTGCACGATCTTGCCGTCCTCCCGCCCCCGCATGAGCACGAACTCGTGATGCTCCTCCTCGGGCCGGGCGGACATGAACACCATGCCCCGTTCCAGGTCTTCGTCGGTGATGGTGAGGCCCACGATGTCCCGGTAGAACTCCCGGGAACGTTGGATGTCGGTGACGTGGATTCCGACATGTCCCAGGCCGGTTACTTTTGGCATTGCACCCTTTCTCCTGTCTATTGGTCGCTCACAATTCGGGCCCACCTGTTCCGCTGCCTCTCCCGCCCGGCAAAGGGTGGAAAAAGAGAGAGAGGTTCTGTTTGTTGGGGGACACCCCATAGGAGTGGGCAGGTTTCTCCTCGGACAACCTCGACGGCTGTACTTCCCACCCACCCACCCATTTCGTTTGTGTGTGGGGACACCCCACACCCCGGCAGAGGGGCTCCCGCCCCTCGTGCACTCCCCGGATTGAGCACGCTCTTCCAGGCACAAATTGAAAAGGTGCCCACTCCCTTGGGGACACCCCCGGGCCCCCGGCAGGAGGGCTGAGCCCCCATGCACTCCCCTTTGTTCGGCGTCAGCCGCCCATCCCGATCTTCACTATGATGTCCCACTCCTCCGGGCGCACCGGCTGGATGGAGAGCCGGCTCGACTTGATGAGCATCATGTTCTCCAACCCCGGGATGGTCTTCACCTCATCGAGGCTGATGGTGCGCTTGAAGCGTTGCTCGGGGGCGATGTCGACCAGGAACCAGGTCGGTTGCTCCGGTGTGCTCTTGGGGTCGGGATGGGGTGAATCCGCCTCCCACGCGGTGAAGTCGGGGTAGCCGCCTCGAACCACCTTAGTGATGCCGACAATCACCTGGGGTTTGGCGTTGCTGTAGTAGAACAGCACCTTGTCGCCTTCCTTCACGTCGTCCCGCAGGTAGTTGCGGGCCTGAAAGTTACGGACACCGTCCCATTCGGTGCGCCCGTCGCGCTCCAAGTCCTCGTAGGAGTAGGTGTTGGGCTCGGACTTGAACAACCAGTAGGCCATGTTGGGTGGTGCTCGCTACCGCATTTCTCGGGGGTCGGGGACGTTCACCACCATCATCTGGGTGCCGTTGCGGGCCACGATGAACTCCACCGGCTCCGTCTTGCTGAGGTTCTCTTCGATGTGGACCGTGCTCGGAGGCACGTAGAGGAAGTCGCCAACCTCCGCCACCACCGACTTCTGCAGCATGTCGCCGAAATAGAACCGGATCGCGCCCTTCAGGATATAGATGCCGCTCTCGGCCTCGCCGTGATGATGCGCGCCGGAGGCGAGCGCGGCGGGAGTCGAGACGAACCCCATCCACAGGCCATGGTTCTGCACCAGTTCGGGGGCGATGCCGGCCTGCCGGATCATGTTGGGAGTCTGCGCGGTGTTCTGGGTGCGCTGGTGCGGCTTGATAAGGATGCAGTCTGCCATGGCGCGCCTCCAAAGCGGGAAGGAGATGTGCTGCCATACTAGCGGCTGCGCCGCGGCGGATCAACTCGGCTGTTGGGAGACCTTGCGCAGCGCTGCCCCAACCGGAGTGCTTGGTGCCGGTATCTGAGCGTGTAGTTCAGGGGCAATTCAAAGACCGCCGGCGCGTCGGCTCCGACTGGTTGTTAAGCCGATGATGCCCACAGCGGAAGATCCGGAAGATGTTCCCATAGGACATCTGAGGTCCTGTGAGCTCTCAACGCTTCTACAACGATCGGAAGGGGGTCCGGCCAGATTTCCGGCAAATCGGCTTCACCGGGCAATCGAATGGGAAACGCCAGTTGTTCGGTTGGTGGCGTAAACTGCGCGTTGATGCCTGGCCGATTGCCCCTTGGGTCGACCCGATACCAACCAGCAGTAGGCAGCAGAATGGCGTTTAACCCGTGGAGGCTGTAGGGCGCTCCATTGTCGTCACGACTCAACCGCTGATAACACAAGCCAGTGGGCACCCCATTTGTGCGCAGCAAAGCCGCCAGCAAGTGACTCTTGGCATAGCAATATCCGCTCATTTCCTGAAGGACCTCAGAGGCCGAGCATGTGACCCGTTGTAGCCCGAAATCGTGGGAGTGTTTGATTTCGCCCCGAACCCACTCAAAGCATCGCTGGGCCACAGCTCCGGCATCCAGCAGTCCTTTGCACAACGTCCGCGCACGGGCGCACGAGAGGATGTTCCCAGTCGATGACGCCGGTCGATTTCAAGAATAATTCCATCATTCTGTCGTTCATTCGGCCCAACATAGACTGTCTTGACTCACATGCAGGCCATTTGGAGCTGACTCCGATTGAGGGCGTCCGCAGGTACCTGAGATCAATCTACGGCAATTCCCGCTCCCACGCACGCCTCCTGCCACCAAACAACGTTCGAGGCCATTGGGACGTTGGCACCCCCATGGTAAGACGGTGGCAGTTGGGTTCTCCTAATCGGCTTCAGACACGCTGAACGAAGTTCTTGACGAACTCTGCACTCAGTGTCCCCGTAAACACCGCTTCAACCTCACCTTCGAGCCGAAGGGACCAGTCTGGACGGACCCCGATCGCCAACTCCCCGCCGGCCACCCTGCTCGGTGGCCGCGACCAGCCTCAGGGGGGCGCGCTCGTCGTCGATGACCTCGAGATGCCCCTGTTCGGTGCGGCGCAGCACCATCACCCGGCCGCTGTTCGACCCAATATCGATGACGGCCACCACCCGTTCGCTCGCACCTTCCGGGTCGATGGGAAGCGAACCGGCAAACGCGGGCACGGACTGCTCGGCGGTCATCCGGTCATCGGCGTCCTCTGCGGCTGGCCCGATGGCATGACGCGCCTTTTTCAACCTGTTCTCGCAGCACTGTGAATGATAGCAACTCCATTCGGTTCGGTTGGCACCGCCAAAACTCCCACAGCATCGAGCGGGAGGTGCGGGCGGCGATTCGAGAGGAGCAGCTCATCGGAGAGCAGCGGCCGAGACCCCACGAGGACCTCGCGGGGAGTGAGGCGCACCGGACGCGGTCAGCGGAACGGCATCAAGACGCTCATTCAGGCAGGTGGGCGCGCGATGGATGCAATAGCGCCCTAACCGTCCCTCCTCCGGCCGGAGGAGGACCCCCGCCGGCGCCCCCCACCCTCGCCGCCACCGCTGTCTTCCGTCGGGGGTGGCAGCGCGTTCAACCACGCCTCTATCTGAATCAGCGTCAACGCATCAGTGGTGTCGATGCGGCCCGCCACCACTGTGTTGCGCACCGCGTCCACGATCATGAACTCGCCCTGCTCGGGAACCAGAGCCTCGCGTTTCTGCGACTTCACCAGCCTGAAGCCGCGCCGCTGCGCCATCAGGCGCATTCGATTTTCTTCCGTCTTGCCACGGTCGGGCATCCTGGTATTCCTTCCCTTGTTTCGTGACTCGCTGGGGGAGATGGTAGGCCCTGGCCTCTCCAGAATGACCTGCCCTAACTCAAGATGAGGCTGGGCCGGCCCCGTTGACCCGGGCCTCGATCTGGTCCAGCCGGTCCCGCAGCTCGCGGTTCTCCCGCAGCGCCCGGTCGAGGTCGTCCCGCAGCTTCTTGACGTCATCGCTCTTGTCGGAGCCACGCCGGATGGCGATGACCGCCTCGCGGGCGCGGCGCTGGACCCGGCCGTCCAAGTCGGCGCGCCCCAGGCGTTCCAACGCGGGCACGGTGGTGGTGTCCTTGAGTTCCTCCAGCGCTCCGATAGCTCCCATGCGCACCCGCAACCACGGGTCATCGAGATAACGCAGCAGGGCGTCCCGCACCGCGTCCTTGCTTTTCTCGGAGGCAAGTTTCCCCAGTTTGCCCAGCGCTGCGATGGCGGAGGCACGAGCTGTTTGGGGTTTACCATAGGGCGCCCACGCCTGGGCAATGGCGATACCCTGTTCGTCACCCAGTTCCGCCAGGCCGTCCAGCGCGGCAACCCGCACCACCTGGTTGAAGGACTCCCGCTGGACGGTGGTGGTCAGCGTCTCCAGCGCCAGCGGCGAGCGGGTCTTCCCCAGCGCCCGCCCGGCCTCGGCCTCCACGAACCAACTGGCGTCCCCGTTCCGGGCGATGGCGGCCAGCGCCTCGGCCGCCGCAGCGTCCCGGAACTCCCCCAGCGCCTGCACCACCGCCCGCCGCGCTTTGGGATGGGCCAATGCCTTGCTTTCGAGCAGCGCCTCCAGGGCGGCTTGGGAGCGAATGCTGCCCAGGGCCTTGGCGGCCTCCCGCTGCACCCCCCAGAAGGAGTCGTGCTGCAGGGTTTCGCTGAGGGCCCGGACCGCTTCGGGTGTGCCGAGCCTGCCCAGCGCCTGCACGGCATCGACCCGTCCGAGGGCGCCGGCCGAGTGGCGAAGCTGGTGGAGCAGCAACTCTTTGGGGCGGTCGAAATCGAGCTTCTTGAGCACCCAGCCCCGCGGGTCGACCCGGACACTGAGGGGCTTCTCCGGCAGCGGCAGGTAAAAGGTATGCGTCTTCTCCGAGATCTCCACCCGGCGGGTCACCGGACCGGAAGCACCCCCGAACTCGATCTCCAGCGGTACGGCGAACACCGGGGTGTCGAGCCCCTCCCCCTGGGTCTGGGCGACGGTGAGCTTGGCCGACTTAGCGGCCTCATCCCAGGCGTAACTGACCTTGAACTCGGGGTAGCCGGGGCGGTGCACCCACTGCTGGAAGAAGCGCTCCAGGTTGCGCCCGGTAGCCTCCTCCACCGCCCGCTGCAGGTCCAAGGTGACCACGCTCTGGGTACGGTGCTTGGTCACATAGTGGCCCAGCGCCTTCCAGAACAAAGCGTCGCCCAGCTCAGAGCGCAGCAGATGCAGCACCAGCGCGCCCTTCTCGTAGAGGTGGCGGTCGAACAGGTCGATGGGCTCGTGGTAGACGTTGCTCACAATGGGGCGGCGGTAGTGGCCGGGGTCCTCCGAGAAGTAAGTCTCCGCCACGCCCTGCAGCCAGTAGCGGAACTCGTCGTCGCCCAGGTGGTGCTCCCGGTAGAGCGCGTCGAAATAGGTAGCGAAGCCCTCGTTGAGCCAGCCGTGGGACCAATCGGCGCAGGTCAGCAGGTCGCCGAACCACTGGTGGGCCAGTTCGTGGGCGACCAGTGAGTCGACGTTGTAATCGAGGGCGGCCCGCTCGTCGTACAGCACGGTATCGGTGAGGGTGGTGGCGGTGGTGTTCTCCATGCCGCCGAAGATGAAATCGGCCACAAAGACCTGGGCATACCGGTCATAGGGGTAGGGCACGCCCAGGTTCTCCGAGAAGAAGGCGACCATGTCCGGCGTGCGGCCCAGCGTGCGGCGCGCCTCCTCTTTCCGGCGCCGCTGGACGTAGGACACCACCGGAACGCCGCCGGCCCGCTCTTCGATCTCAGCGAAGTCGCCCACCGCCAAGGTGATGAGGTAGCAGGAGTGCGGAACATCGAGCCGCCAGTGGTACGACTTCGTACCGCGGCCGTGGTCCTGAGTGGTCTCGACGAGCGCGCCGTTGGAGAGCGCGAACAACTCCTGGGGCACGGTGGCGATGACCTCGCTGGTGGCCTTTTGGTGAGGGTAATCCAAGCAGGGGAACCAGTGGCGGGAGTCTTCGTCCTGCCCCTGGCTCCACACCTGCAGCGGCTTGTCGGGATAGGCCTCGTCGGGCCCGATGAAGTAGAGCCCGCGGCGCGGGGTGGCCCGGTAGGCGATGCGGATGGTGAAGCGCTCGCCCGGATTTGCGGGCGCCGGCAGCTTCACCCGCAGTTGGTCGCCTTCGCTTTCGTAGTCCAGCGCGCCGGCCCCCTCCAGGGTGACCCCGCCGACCCGCAGCTCCACAGCGTCGAAGATGATCGACTCCAGCCCCGGCGCCACGGCTTCCAGCGTGGTGGTGCACATCCCGCTGATGCTCTTGTTGGGGATGTCGAGATCGATCTCGAGGCGGATGTGGCGCACCAGGGCGGTGCGGTCGGGCGCGAAGCGCGGCTCGTCTCCCGGCAGGGCGTGGGCGGTGTAGCCGTCGGCCCCGCGGCAGGCGCCGCCCGATTCGAGCATCTCCTGGTATTCCGAGGCGAAGGCGGGCATGGGCAGTCTCCCGGAGCGCTGGGTGTGCTGACGATTATACCGTGCGGGGGCGTTGAGGGGCGCTGGACCAGTCCCAAGGTGGCGAGCTGGTCGCGGTATTCTTCAACCCTGGTGCGCCTCAGCGGTAGCCGGAGCCAGCTCCCGGAGCGCTAACTTAGCATGATCCGCGCGAGTAACGGGAGGATGGACGCCGCCTCCAACACCGCTGCAAACCAGCAACGTCGTTTTGCGCCGCCGCTTGGCATCGCCAAAGCGCCCACGAAAAGGAACAGTACTGACACGGGCACGAAGATCAGGCGCAGAGAGGACAAGAGTCCGATGCCGCTCCAGGAAGGGTCTTCGCTCGCATCGAGACGACCTATAATGGCCGCCGCCGACAGGGCGGACGTTGTCGAGACGAGGAGCGCCGCCCAACCGACCATCTCCTGGATCGAAGGGGTGCGGGTGAGCATCCGGATGAGCGCCACCGTCGGCACCAGCGCCACCACCCCGGCGACGCCGACGAACAGAAGCAGGTCGCCAAAGGCATACATTCCGGAGGAAGCCTCCGCCACGTCCGGGGCGATGCCCATGTTCCTGACCCACACCGCCGCGCTCGCCACGGCCAACGCAAGCAGGTACCCGGAAATGATCAGCGTTACACGAAGGAGTGTAACTACTCAGTCTTCGGGAGTCGAAGTTCGGTCGCCGGATAAACCTCTCCCCCGGCCCTCTCCTACGAGGAGAGGGCAGACCGGTTCCCCTTCCCTCGTAGGAAAGGGGTGAGGGGTTAGGTTCCGGCGTCCCCCGAAGACTGAGCTCTTACGAAGGAACTCCCAGTGCTGCCGGCTCACAGTTCACGGCGGGCGAAGCTGACCATGGCGGCTCCAAGGACCCCGAACATCCAGGCCGCGGCCCACGCCAAATACTCGGGCGATGGCCCGGTGGGGGTGAGGAACGGGTTGGCGGCGAGGGCGGTTGGACTGAGGGCGCCGGTCAGCAGCGCCGGTTCCAGATTGAACAGGGCGCTGCGCCACAGGCCATCGGTGGGCAGCAACAGGCTGGTGGCCGTGCCGATGCTGCGGAGCAGGTCGGTATCCAGGGCCACCCCGATGCCCCGCACAATGCCGCCCACCCAGCACACGCCAAACAGCACCAAGGCGACGATGCCGCCGACCATCGGCGAAAGGCGGGTGCTGCACAGCAGCCCCAGCGTGAGCATGGTCAGGCTCTCGGCGATCAGGAACGCGATGGCGAGGTCCGGGCGCGGCGGCGTGTAGTCCGTTACCGTACCGACCACCCAGAATTCCAGGGCGCTCGTGACGGAGACGAATACCCCGATGACCGCTGCCAGCCCCAACCAGCGGCCGAGGACGACATCACTGCGGCGCACCGGCCGCGGCACGATTGCCAGCAAGACCCCCGACTCGATTTCGGGCTGGATGGCGGACACCGCCATGAATACGGCGTCGATCGCAAAGACGAAGCTGTACATAAACATCAGCAGAATCAGCAGGGTCGCCGCCAGAGCCTTGACCTCGGTTGGCGTGCAGGGGCCGGCCCGCCCGGCAGGGCAGCGACGTGAGCCTCTCAAAGCCCCAGGCCGTGAAGGCAATCAGTACCAGCGTCAGCACGCCGACCACCCGAAACAACCGCCGCCGCGAGGCCTCCCGAATGGTGAGGCGGGCGATGACAACGACGGGTAACCGCGTCAACCAAATCACGCCTCACCCCTCTCCCCCAGCAGTTGGAGAAAGCGGTCCTCCAGGCTGCGGCGCCGCTGCTCGACCCCGTGGACCCGGCCCCCCAGCCGGACGACCTCCTCCACCAGGGAGGGAACGTCTTCCTCGACCGCGGGGGAAAAGGTGTACCAATCGCCCTCTACGGTGAACGCCCCGAACCTGCGCAGCGCTTCCTCCGCGCTGGTGGTCAACTGGGTCACCCGGAGCCGCACGGTGGTCGCCCCGCCAATGAGGTCATCCAGCGGGCCGATGGCGATAATCTGTCCGTGATCCACCACGGCCACGCGGTCGCAGACCTGCTCAACCTCGCTGAGGAGGTGCGAATTCAAGAACACCGTGGTCCCCCGCTGCCTAAGGGTTCGAATCACCTCGCGCACGTCGTGGCGGCCGATAGGATCGAGGGCAGATGTCGGCTCGTCGAGCACCAACAGGTCTGGGGAACCCAGCAATGCGACACCGAGCCCCAACCGCTGCTGCATCCCCTTGGAGAACTGCCCGACCTTGTGACCGGCGCGGGTCACGAGGCCCACCCTATCGAGTGCGGCCGCTATCTCGGCCAGCCAGCGGGCGCGCGGTAACCCCAGGAGTTCGCAGTGGAGTTGCAGCACTTCGCGCGCCTTGAGCCAGTCCTGGTAGCGGAACAACTCGGGCAGGTAACCGATGCGACGGCGCGATTCCCGGTCCCCAAGCGGCGCACCCAATACCCACGCCTCCCCAGCGGTTGGGTGCGACAGACCCAGCAGCAGCTTGACCGCCGTGGTCTTGCCTGCCCCGTTGGGGCCCAGGAACCCGAACACCTCGCCGCACGGCACGGTCATGGTGAGCCCCGACAACGCCGTGAACTTCCCGTAGCGCTTGGTCAGCGCCTCGGTGTGAATGGCCGCCTTTGGCGCCACCACTGGCCCGGGCGGACGAACACCCTCAGGGCCGGTCATGCGGGCTGCCTCGCAACCCGGGCCGGTTGTGGGATGTTCAGGCTCACCGGAGCGACGCTGCCGCGGCCAGCAACTCACGCTCTTTGACGGGTCCGCCGGCCGCGTACACCATGCCGTCCTTGACCCACACCACACCGGTCACGAACCGGCTGGTGTCCGAAAACACCGTGCCGGGCACCCCATCGATGCTGATGTTGTGGGTCTGGATCTTGCCGATTGGCACGGGGATCGGCCACATCGTGGTAGGGTCGCCAATGGCCCGGATAGCGTTGGCCAGTTCGGGCGATACCCCGGGGAGGCTCAGCAGGTACTGCTGCAACTCCTTGGGGGGAGCGCCGCTGGAGGTGGCCGTCGGAACGAAGGCTTGGACGATGACCAGTTGGGGAGGGTCAACCGGGGACGTTTCGGCCTTCGGAGCCCCACCCAATGGTATTTCGCTGCCGAAGTAGGTAACGACCGCTCTGCCTGTCGTCATCTGGACGGATGTCCCGTCGATATTGGGCGGCATTGGCGGCAGGGCCTGACCGGTGGCCATGGCAGCCTCCTGAGCCTTGGCCGCCCGGAACGTGAAGGAGCCGTTATGACTGGGAATGGTCAGATAATGGGCCGGTCCGGTCACGCTCGGTGGCAGCACCGCTGGGAGCAATGGCCGGATGCCGCTGGCAGCCTGTGCCGCGGTCGCGTCGGCCGCTGCCGCGGGCCGCGCCCCCGGCCCGAGCGCAAGATCACCGTATTGACCCAGTGTGGGCAGGGCCTGGAGGTCCGCCAGGATGACGGGAACCACCACAAACTGCCTGGGCTGGAACACCAACAGCAGGTCTGCGGCCAAGGACCCCAACGGGGTGAACAACACCATCAGCGCCAACACCGAAGCCGCCAGGACCGCCTGGACCGGACGGGTCGCGAAGGCACTTCGGTCCAGCAGTTGTGGCCAGCGCCTCCACCCCTTGACCGGAGGGGGCGAGTCAAGTTTTGCAAAGGTCCGGTCCAGCACGCCGCGGCTCGGCGCCGGGACAGCGACCCTGCGGATCGCGTCACCAACAGCCGTCCATTCGGCCAATGCGTCGCGGCAGGCGGCACAGCTGTCAAGATGGGCCTCGACCAGAGCGGCGTCCGGAGCACCGAGGGTGCGGTTCAGATATGCAGGCAGCAGGTCTTCAATGTGATGGGCAGTTTGTGCGGGCATGGTTCCTAACCTCCAGAGCGCTCGACGCCGGGTCGTCGGGATAGCCTCACGGGTTCACCAGCCGTCGAAGCAGCCGCCGCGCCGTGTTCAGACGGCTCTTCACTGTACCCTCCGGCACGCCGACGATGGCGGCGATTTCAGCGTAGGCGAGCCCGTGAACCAAACTGAGCGTCACCACTTCTCGATGGAGCGACGGGAGCTGCGCCACCGCCGCTGCCAGTTCGGCCGATTCAGCCCGAGCCAGCGCCCGCTCTTCGGGTTGGGGTGCCGGGTCCGGCACGTCGAGGAGGGTGTCGCCATCGACAACCGCCACCCCGCGGCCCCCAGGGCGTTGTGCGCCTGGCGGCGGGCGATCCCGAACACCCAGGTGCGCACCGCCGACTGGCCTTCGAAGGCGCCCGCACTCCGCCACACAGCAACCAGAGTATCCTGGAGGATCTCCTCGGCCAGACCTTGGTCCGGCGTCAGCGTGCAGAGGTAGCGGAACAGCGGTCGTTGGTACGTCGAGTAAAAGTGCGCCAGGGCGTCGCGGTCACCCGTGGCGATTCGATCCAACACCGCGCGCTCCGGTTGCTGGCCGGTGGACGCGGCAGGTTCAGACATCGCCTGTTGGTTCTGGCGGCGGACAAGCTGCATCGTCACCTCTCCCTGCTAATGAGTAGCATGACCGGGCTGAAAAGTTCACGCACCGCCCCTTTTTCCGATCGGCCCCCGGCGTGATAGGATCGCTGCGGATCGCGGGCGAGCCGACGCGGCTTCGCCTCCGGCGGCGGCAACACCCCACACATAGGAGACCTGATGACCACCACCAATAAGGTACTGCGGATGGGCATGCTGGGCATCGGCGTCGGCGGCGCCGAGATCCTGCCCTCCATGGAAACCGTGCCCGGCATCAAGCTGTTTGCCGGGGCCGACATCAACCCGGTCACCCGCGCCCGCTTCAAGGAGCGCTACCCCGACGCCCGGATTTTTGACAGCGCCGAGGCGATCTGCAACGACCCCGACGTCGACGCCATATGGGTGTCGTCGCCCAACCGGTTCCACGCTCCCCACGCCATCATGGCGCTGGAACACGGTAAGCACGTGGTGGCGGAGAAGCCGCTGGCCCTCAGCATGAGGGAGGCCGAGCAGATGGTGGCGGCGGCCGACAAGAACAATGTGAAGCTGATGGCGGGCCACACCATGGCCTACAGCCTTCCCGTGCGGGCCATGCGCCGCATCATCGCCTCCGGGGTGCTGGGGGAGTTGCGGGCGCTGCACGTGTGGTCGTACTCGGACTGGATGCTGCGTCCCCGCTCCGGCGAGGAGCTCGACCCCTCCCAGGGCGGCGGCGTGCCCTACCGGCAGACGCCGCATCAGGTGGACACCATCCGGGTGCTGGGCGGCGGCAAGGTGCGCAGCGTCCGGGGCATGACCGGCCAGTGGATGCCGGAGCGCCCCATTCCGGGCTACTACACCGCCTACCTCGAATTTGAGAACGGGACACCCTGCACCATCCTCCACAACGGCTACGGCTACTTCGTCGCCACCGAACTGGTGCCCTGGGGCGGTGGTTCGGTGCAGATCTACAACATGGAAGAGCGGGTGAAGATCCGGCAGGCTATGCAGCAGGGCCGGCGCGACGAGGAGGGCGACAAGCAGGCGCTCCGCATCGGCGGGTCGGGCGAGACCAGGGCCTTCCGGGCCGAGGGCCCGAAGCCGTGGCGGCCCGAGGACCTCGGGATGGTCATCGCCTCCTGCGACCGCGGCGACATCCGGCATTCCGAGTATGGACTGTACGTCTACGACGACACCGGCCAGCACGACGTGGAGTTGGGCGGGCGCAAGGAGAACGCGGTCGCCCAGCGGCGGGCCGAACTGGAGGAGTTCTACAACGCCGTGGTGCTGGGCCACCCGTTGTTCCACGACGGCCGCTGGGGCATGGGCACGCTCGAAGTGGGCCTCGCCATCATGGAGTCGGCGCGGGAGCGCAAAGAGATCATGCTCTCGCATCAGGTGGCGGTGCCGCCGGACTACGATGCCGGCTTGCAGATCGGCTACATCGACGAGCGGCTGGCTGCGAAGAAGGGGTAGGGTTCCGTGCAGCGGCGACGCATGCGTCGCACGGTTCAGGGGAACCGTCGACGGTGAATGGTGGCGCCAGCGGCCCTGCTGCTGCTGCGCTACATGCCAGAGTTGGTACGATCGGTGGTAGAGGTACGTTGCAACCGTTGCAACGTACCTCTACGTCTCTCCCCTCCCTCCCATTGCCAGAAACGCTGAATCCACGCCGGCAGTGATCGCTGCCGTGGTCCCCCCGGCGACTCACCACCCACGCACCCCCACGACTGCCCATGGCAAATTCGCCATATCCGCGCTTGTATTGAGCAAAAAAACAGCAGCATTACGCGACAACCGATCCGGCCACCAATGCCTACAACGCCAAACCTACGACAGCGGACGAAGAGGAGGTCATCATGAGGCCGAAGCACAGCACCCTGTGGTTCATCCTGGGCGCGGTCACCACCATGGCGGCGCTGCTGGTGGGCGTCTCCTTCGCCGCCAACGCGTTGGAACCGTCCCCCACCCCGGTCCCGACCGTGGCGCCGACGCATCAAGCCACGCCTCCGCCGGCGCCCACCACCGCCGCCGTCCGCACGACGCCGCCGTCCGCACGACGCCGCGACCGATTGTGGTGATCCCGACTGTCGATCCCAACCGGTCACGAGCTTTCCTGCCGACCTCGGCCCCTCCCACCCCAGCTGGCTCACCGGAGCCCACAGCCACACCCGATCTCTGCTTGACTCCGCTTGTGCCGAGTGACCGGTGGACCACCCACACTACACCGGGTGGTGTGATCACCTTCGATTTCCCCGCCAACTGGACGGTTACCGGCGAGCATAAGAACAATATCGGATTGCTCAGCGTCGGCGCAGCGTGCAAGGACCGCTTTCAAACGGAAGTGCCTCGAAGTCTCCGTTTTTACAAACTCGTCGAGCAGAAGGGGTTCCGCCAACATTACGGGAGATTGGAGAGTTACCTCGCCACCTCGAGTAGTCCACAGGGGGTGGCGAGAACAAACGAGGCCATCCGAGTCGGCAGCGTTTCTGGCCTTAAGGTGACGACTCAAATTCCGCCGGCCATCCCGGAAAACGAACCTGGCACGCGCGTGGGGGTGGGCTTCTTCGTCGGTCAGAGCCTGTTCGTTTTCTCCGCCGACTACTCAGACCAGCTCGCCCGTACGGTTTTCGATCGCATGGTCAACAGCATGCGGGTGAGTCCCAAATGAAGGCCAAACTACGCTTCCTCACCGGATTGATTTGCGCCCTTTGGGCGCTTTGGGGATCCGTCGTCGTTCACGCCGACCACCAGTTCGCTGAAGGCTGGCGACTCCCCTTCGACACGCGTGACCTCGCGCTGGACGGACAGCCCTTCCAGATCGGCATCTCCCAGGGTCCGGGAAACGGCAGTCACCAAAACTCGGCGTCTCAATTCTGGGGATTCGATTTCAACCTCGTGCCACCGGCTATCAACATGCAACCAGAACGCGGATTTCCGGTCCGGGAATCGGCAGACGGCACTGTAACCAGCATCAGTGACTGCCCGAACGATGACTGCCCGACCGCCTACATGATCATAATCCATCACGGTATTGCCAACACGCCTACAGACTACGCCACCCGGTACCTCCATTTAAACCGGAGTCCGGCATACACGAGCCTGGTAAACCTAAACGCTCCTGTGGCCCAAGGTCAGATCATCGGCTACGCGAACTTCACGGGCAGCGGCGTGAGCAGCCTGCACCGGCACTTTGACGTGCAGCAGAACCCCCCCGAGCTAGCATCAGAAGTTGTGGAAATTGGGCTCCGGTCGAAAAAGGAGCGTACCCTTCCAGGTGAAGAGCAACACCGCCTCAATGAGGGGCGAGCAAGGAAGGGTACGCTATGGGGACACGATATCAGATGGGGTCGGACAA
>SHYD01000035.1 GCA_009692945.1 Dehalococcoidia bacterium
CCCCTCGCCTGTAAGGCCGCCTTGAGCCGCCGGGCTTGGCGCACGCTCACCGCAAGCACCACCGCCGCCTCCTGCAGCTTCAGCGCGCCGCTGAGTACCTGCGTCACCACGTGCATCCGTCGCTGTTCTTTCGCCGTCAGCGTGATCATGTCCTTGTTCATAGGAGGACATTTTCACTGATTGCTTAAGGGCGGACACTTTCATTGTTCGCCAACATCACTCCATGTCTGACTGTCCTCCCCCCACCACTTGTAGTACAATCCCCATGCTTAATCGCCTGCCGGGTCACCCGGCAGGCCCAGTCGAGGAGGATCCATGGCTGAATACGATGATGTCAAGCGGGATGTGGCGGTCGCCAACCGCATCGTGGCCTACATGGGCCTTGCCACCGGGGTGCGGGCATCGCTGGGGCACGTGAGCCAGCGGCTGCCCTCCGACCCCACCAAGTTCGTGGTGAAGGGCCGGGGCTACCGGATCGACGTGATGTCTCGGATGCGGCCCGAGGACATGGTGCTGTGCGACCTCGAGGCCAACTGGCTCGACGGCCCGCCCGAGTCGATGCAGCCGGGCGAGGTGAAGATGCACTCCTGCATCTACAAGGCCCGCCCGGACGTGCAATCGGTGCTGCACGTGCACCCCAAGTTCACCGTGGTGATGAGCACGCTCAAGCAACGGCTGTACCCCATGGTCCAGGAGGGGGTTTCGGTGGTGCGCAACGCGCTGCCGGTGTACCCCAAGACCAAGGTTGTCACCACCGAGGAGGAGGGCCGGGAAGTGGCCACCATCCTCGCCGACGCCCCGGTGGTGCTGCTGCTGGGCCACGGCGCCGCCTCCACCGGCAAGACGCTGGAGGAATCGGTGATGCGGATGATCTGGTTGGAGCACCAGGCGGAGGCCAACTACTGGGCCTACGCCGCGGCGGGTAAGGATCACGACTACATGCCCGACGAGAATGCCGACGACGTCATGAATAGCGCCGCCTTCTCGCAGCCCCATTTCCTGGCCCGCACCAGCAAGGTGGGCATGCCCAAGGGCGGCGGTATCTGGGGCTGGCTGACCCGCGAGGTCACGCCGGATTTCTAGCCGGCCGCTGTAGTCGCCCACCGAACCTGATTCCTGGAGGACGTAATGTCTCGACTCTGGACCAGCAGTGAAATGGAAGAAACCCTGTTCAAGGTGGCCGTGGCCAACCGCATCCTGGCCGAGATCGGGCTGGGCGCGGGGGTGCGGGCCTCCTTGGGCCACGCCTCGCTGCGGCTGCCGTCGGACCCCACCAAGTTCGTGGTGAAGGGCCGCGGCTACTACATCGACGTGATGTCCCGCATGCGCCCCGAGGACATGGTGGTCTGCAACATGGAGGGCGAGTGGATCGACGGCCCCCCGGAATCGATGCAGCCCGGCGAGGTGAAGATGCACTCGTGCATCTACAACGCCCGACCCGACGTGATGTCGGTGGTGCACGTGCACCCCAAGTACACCGTGATCATGAGTTCGCTCAAGCAGACGCTGGTGCCCATGGTGCAGGAGGGCGCGGCGCTGGTGCTGAACCCGCTGCCGGTCTACCCCAAAGCCAAGGTGGTGACCACCGAGGAGGAGGGCGTGGAGGTGGCGCGGCTGCTGGGCCAGCACAAGCTGATCATTCTCCAGGGCCACGGCGCCGCCACCACCGGCGTCGACCTGCAGGACTCCTGCATGGCGATGATCAACCTGGAGCACCAGGCCGAGATGAACTACTACGGCTACCTGGCGGAGGGCGTGCAGCACAGCCGTATCCCGGCCGAGAACGTTGAGGCAATGATACGGCACCAGTCCTTCACCCAGCCGCACTTCAAAGCGCGGACCGACGTGACCGGCATGCCGAAGAACACCGGTATCTGGGCGTACTATACGCAACTGGTTTCCGAAGGTATGTGATCGGGCCGGTTGGGCATCATGTGGCCCGGCCATGGCCGGGTGGCGCCGCGAACGCGGACAAGAGGGGTCCAACGGGATCGCCTCGCCGGCAGGGAGTGTGAGGGGTGTACCCTCACTTGGTTGCTTGCTTCCCCCTCTCCTCCGAGGAGAGGGGGATTGAGGGGGAGAGGTTTCAACATGATCCTGGTCACCGGCGGTCTCGGCTTCATCGGCCTGCACACCGCCCGCGCCCTGCTCGACATGGGCGAGAGCGTGGTGCTCACCCGCTACCGCTCGTCGGCGGTCCCGGACTTCCTTCAGGACGAGGTGGGCAAGCGGGTGTTCGTCGAAGGAGTCGACCTCACCAGCCCCTTCGACGTCATCGATGTCTGCCGCCGCCACAAGGTGACGGCCATCTGCGACCTCTTCGTGCCGCGCCGGGGCGCGCTCTCTCCCGGCGAGGACCTGCGGGTGAAGACCGTGGGTCTCGTCAACGTCTTGGAAGCGGGCCGCATCGCCGGGGTCAAGCGGGTGGCGCACGCCAGTTCGGTAGCCGTCTACGGCAGCTTGAAGAACGGCCCGTTCCGCGAAGACTTGCCGCTCCCGCTACAGTCAACGAGCGAGACCGAGGCCTTCAAGAAGGCCCAAGAGACGCTGGCCGGACACTACTCCGACCGCACCGGACTGGAGGTCGCTTTCCTCCGCATCGGGTTCATCTACGGGCCGCTGTATCTGCGCGAAAACCGGATGAACCCGCGCCTCATCAAGGCGGGCATGACCGGCACGCCCGCCAGTTGGGCCGGCCTGCCGGAGGGCGATCCCTACGAACAGGACTCCGGCGACGCCACCTACGCCAAGGACTGTGCCCGCGCCTGCGCCCTTCTCACGGTGGCGGACAAACTGCCTAACCGGGCCTATAACATCGGGGGCCCCGGCAAAGTGACCAACCTCGACATCGCGAACGCCGTGAAGAAGGTGTACCCCAACCTCCAGTTCACGATGAAGCCCGGTTTGGGCCCGCGTGGCGACCAGGGCGACACCAGCTTGGACCTGACCCGCATCAAGAATGATGTGGGCTACGTGCCCGAGTACGACATCAACCGCGGCATGGCCGAGTGGATCGACTACCTGAAAACCCATCCGATGTAGGGCGCCTTCGGAATGACCCACTCCCACCACCCAGAAAAAGACAGTGATCTTGTTCTTGGGGGGCGCCCCCAAAAACCTAGTCAGAGGGCGGCTGCCCTCTGGCATTTCCGCTTCCGATCTTTGTGACTATGAAAGACTGGCCTCTCTTACGTGGAACGGGTACGACTTCACCAGCGATTGCTGAAGGATGAGGGGTGTCCAGCGGGGTCGCCCCGCTGGCAGGGAGCGTGAGGGGTGTCCCCTCACTCAATCTTTTACGTTCCCCTCTCCTTCAAGGAGAGGGGAACTGAGGGGGCGAGGTTTCACTATGATTCTCATAACCGGCGGCCTTGGCTTCATCGGCCTGCACACCGCCCGCGCGCTGCTGGACAGGGGGGAAAGCGTGGTGCTCACCCGCTACCGCAGTTCGAATGTGCCCGATTTCCTGAAGGACGAGGTTGGCAAGCGGGTCTTCATCGAAGCGGTGGACCTCACCAGCCCCTTCGACGTGATCGACGTTTGCCGTCGCCACAAGGTGACCGCCATCGCCGACCTGTTCGTCCCCCGCCGCGGCGCCCTCTCGGCCGGCGAGGACCTGCGGGTGAAGACGGCGGGGCTGGTGAACGTGCTGGAGGCGGGGCGCATCGCCGGGGTCAAGCGGGTGGCCCACGCCAGCTCGGTGGCGGTGTACGGCAGCGTGCCCGAGGGCCCCTACCACGAGGCGCTCCCCCTCCCGCTCCAGTCCGGCAGCGAGACCGAGGCCTTCAAGAAGGCCCAGGAGACTTTGGCGGGCCATTACGCCGACCGCACCGGGTTGGACGTGGTGTTCCTGCGCATCGGCAACATCTACGGCCCGCTCTACCTGCGGGAGAACCGCATGAACACCCGCCTCATCACAGCGGGCATGACCAACACCAAGGCCCGCTGGGACGGCCTGCCCGCGGAGCCCTACCAGGAAGACGCCAACGACGTCACCTACGTGAAGGACTGCGCCCGGAGCATCGCCCTGCTGACCATGGCCGAGAAACTGGCGCAGCGGGCCTACAACATCGGCGCCGGTACGCCGGTGCGCAATATCCAGCAGGCCGAAGCGGTCAAGAAGGTGTTCCCCACCCTTCAGTTCGACATGAAGCCTGGGTTCAGCCCCCGTGGCCGCCCCGACGTCGCCATGGACATCACCGCGCTGAAGCGCGACACCGGCTACCAGCCCCAGTACAATATCGAGCGGGGCATCGCCGAGTGGGTCGACTGGCTCAAAGCCCACCCGATGTAAGACCCGTAGGGGCGGGTCTGGAGCGGGAGTGGAGAGGGCGGCAGCCCTTTCCCAAGGGGTGTGGGGGATGTTCCCCCACTATTGATAATCACCCCGAAGGGGTACCGCATTAAAGGAGACACCAAATGATCCTGATCACCGGCGGCATGGGCTTCATCGGACTTCACACCGCACGCCAGTTCGTCGATGTTGGCGAAGAGGTCGTCATCACCCGCTACAGCTCGTGGCGGGAGCCGTCCTTCATCAAGGACGAGTATGGCAAGCGGGTCCAGATCGAGCGGGTCGACACCACCAGCCCCCATGACATCAACGACGTGGTGCGCAAGCACAAGGTCACCGGCATCATCCACCTGGTGGTTCCGGGCCTCGGTGCGCTGACTCCCGCCGAGGACAACCGGATCAACACCCTCAGTCTGATCAACGTCCTCGAAGCAGCCCGGATTAACGACGTGAAGCGCGTCCTGCTGGCCAGCTCAATCGGCGCCTACGGCAGCCTGCCCGAGGGGCCCTTCAAGGAAGAGATGCCCCTGCCCATGACCTCCGGCAGCGCCACCGAGGCCTTCAAGAAGGCCTGGGAGATCCTGGCCCTCCACTACGCCGACCGCACCAAGATGGACGTCATCTCGGTCCGCATCAACGTGAACTGCGGCCCGTTGTACCACAGCATGTCGCAACCCAACAGCCGCATGGCCCAGGCCGCAGCGCGCGGCCTGCCGGTCAACTTCACCGGCGCCGCCGGCGGCCAGCCCTTCGAGAACGACGAGACCGACCTCAACTACATCAAGGACTGCGGGCTGGGCTTGCAGTTGCTGCAGATGGCGCCGAAGCTCAACCACCGCATCTACAACCTGGGACATGGGCGCGGGGTAACCGCCAAAGAAACGCTCGCCGCCATCAAGAAAGTGGCGCCCAGCGCCCAGATTGAACTGCAGCCCGGCAGCCGCCCGGGCGGCCGGAAGAACGCGTACATGGACATCAGCCGTATCACTGCCGATACCGGCTTCAAGCCCCGCTACGAGATGGATCAGGCGATGCCCGAGTACATCGAGTGGCTCAAGAGCAACCCGAACTGATGAGAACGCCTCGGGCGGCTCTCGGAGTTGAGACAACCCGGCTCATGCTGGTGCCCGGTCCCAGACAGGGTGGCAGTTGGGTGCCAGCCGTAGGTTCTTTCGCTGTGCATCGGGGGCAGACGTTGTCCCCAGGGGCGAGGGCGGTGGACACGAGATGGGTGGCCCCGGTCGCCTACGCGGAAACGAGCATCTTCCCGAGGTCTTCAGCAACGGTACGGGCGCCGGTGGTCGCTGGCTCCAGGTGGAACCCGCCAAGGTGCATGATGGCTTGGACCATCGGGCCAAATAGGGGTCTGGACCGGGCCTTCCTGGTTCACCGCGGCGGTGAAGTGCCGGATCTCCAGTCCAACCACCTCCATGGTGTCCGGAGCGACGCGGGTACGCAGGCCTCCCTTCTCCTGAAGGGCAATGATGCAGAAGGGATTCGCCCAACCAGAGGTTAGGTGGGCCGCCGATTCACCCGGACCAGCTTTCTGGCGAGGGGCTCTCCAACTGGAGTGCAGCGGGAATGCGGCTGGCAAGCCCTCGGAAGTCAGGGTCGAAGGTTACGACGATGATACCGCTATGGGCAACGCCCGACAGGTGGACTCATGAAGACCATCACTGTGGACCTCGCCGCCATCGGTGCCGCCGCTAAGGCGGCAGCCCGGCGCTTGTCCTTTCTCTCGACCGACGCCAAGAACCTCGCCCTCCTCGGTATTGCTGACGGGCTGATGGCGAGTACCGGCGCCATCCTCGCCGCCAACGCCCGCGACTGCGAGGGGGCGAAGGCCGCCGGGCTCTCACCGGCGATGCTCGATCGCCTGCTGCTGGATGAGCAGCGCCTGAACGGGATCGCCAATGACGTGCGCGCCATCACTGCCCTCCCCGACCCGGTAGGCGAGACCATCGAGTCGCGGCGGCTCCCCAACGGTATGGAGGTGGGCCGGGTCCGGGTGCCGCTGGGGGTCATCGGCTCGATCTACGAGAGCCGCCCCAATGTCACCATCGACATCGCTGCGCTGTGCATCAAGTCGGGCAACGCCGCCATCCTGCGGGGCGGGAAGGAGTCGCTGCACTCCAACCTGGCGCTCACAGCGGTGGTCCAGCGGGCCTGCGGCGACGCCGGTCTGCCCGATGCGACCGTCCAATACATCAGCGACCCGGACCGCGCCCTGGTGGGCGAACTCCTCCAACTGCGGGGAACGATCGACCTGCTGATCCCCCGGGGCGGCGCAGACCTGATCCGCTTCGTGGCAGACAACGCCGCAATGCCGGTGGTCACCGGCGGCATCGGCGTCTGCCATACCTACGTTGACGCCTCCGCCGATCTGGAGATGGCCTGCTCGGTGGTGTACAACGCCAAGGTGCGCCGGCACACCATCTGCAATGCCCTCGACACGCTGCTGGTGCACCGGGATGTCGCTCCCGCGCTGCTGCCGCGAGTGGCGGCAGCACTCGGCGGCGCCCGAGTGGAACTGCGGGCTGACCCTGCCGCACTGGCCATTCTCACGGCTCCCGGAGGAGCGCCCGAGGGGACCGTTGCCGTCCCGGCGACTCCCGAAGACTGGGGCAAGGAGTTTCTGGACTTGGTGGCGGCGGTGAAGGTCGTGGACTCGCTGGCCGAGGCGATGGCCCACATCGACCAATACGGTTCAGGCCACTCCGAGGCGATCATCACTGAGGACTACAGCGCGGCCGAGCGTTTCCTGCGGGAGGTGGACGCTGCGGCGGTGTATGTTAACGCCAGCACGCAATTCACCGATGGCGGTCAGTTCGGGCTGGGCGCTGAGGTTGGCATCAGCACGCAGAAGATGCACGCGCGCGGGCCGATGGGGCTGCGGGAGCTCACCTCGTACAAGTGGGTGGTCCGGGGCGCTGGGCACATTCGGCCGGGGTAGTGTGGCTGCCCGAACTGCCGTGCTTCTCACCCACCTTCCCTCGGTGGGAGCACCAAACCCACATCCTTTCGGGGCCGTCCCTGGGCGGAACGTCACCAACCATCAGCGACTTCCGAGGAAGAGCCCCAAAAGCAGCCCGGTGTTGACCCCCCAGTGCGCGGCGAAGCAGGGCGCCAGGGTCAGGGACTTCATGCGGAGTACGGCCAGTACGACGCCGGCTCCGAAGATGGCCAGGTGGGCGCCTATCAGCCCCAGAGCGAAGAGCAGCGGGCTCTCGTGCAAGTTGGTGGAGGCCACGGTCTGAAAGTTGATGGTTATGTGCCAGGCTGAGAACAGGCCGGCGTTAACAACGACCGCAACAACGGGTGCGCGGGTGCGCAGTAGACCGGCCAGCAGTACCCCCCGGAAGGCCAGTTCCTCCAGCAGCACCGTGTCCAGGGGCATGGAGACCAGCACTCGCTGGACCAGTCCGGCGGCATCGGCAGCACGGACAGGTTCGTAGGTAATGGGGCTTTCCAGAACTAGCGGGAACCGGAGGAATAGGAGGCTTGCTGCTGCCATGACCGCTCCGAGGCCCAGGCCAAGCCCCGCTTCGATCCCGGCGCGCTGGCGGCGCAACCCGATCTCCTCCAGGCTCAATCCCCATCCCTTCCAGGCCAACACTAACAGGACTGGTACCGCGCCCAAGGCGAGGCCGCTCTGGAGCCAGCCTGCGGGCCAAGTGTCTACAACCAAGAGGTTCTTCAAGTTGCCAAAGAGGAGAAAGACCACAGCAAACGTGAGGATGCCCCTGTGGCTCCCCCGCCCTCGTGCACGCCCCGGCCAGACCCTGACTGAGACGGCGCTCTTCTACAGCAACGGCGCAGGCATGGGGTCGAGGTTCGCCTCGCACCAGCGGGCGGTGGCGAGCAGGCCCCCATCGTCCAGGTGGCGGCCCGCCAACTGCACGCTGAAGGGCATTCCGGAAGCATCGAACCCGCTGGGCAGTGCGATGGCCGGCGCGCCGAGCATGGTCCACATGGCTTGGAACGACCGGTCGCCGGTGGTGGCGGGCCCAGGCGCCACGTTGGACGCCGTGGGCATCAGGAACGCGTCGAGGCGGTCGAGCAGGGACTCGACCTGAGTCTTGATGCGGCTTCGCAGCCGCTGGGCATGCACGTAAGCGGCGGCAGGTATCAGGTGCCCGTTCTCCACGTAGGCGCGCAACAGCGGCCGGTAGTCTGCGGGGTGTGCGGTGAGGTTGGCCGAATGGGCCGCCGCTGCCTCGGACTGCATCACCACCTGATGGGTGGCCAGCACGGTGTCCAGGGAGAGGGGGAGCCGCACCCTCCGCACCTCGGCGCCGGCCCGCTCCCAACGCATCGTCACCGCTTCGAGATGCTCCCGTACCTCGGGTTCCGCCCGCTCCATGAAATCCAGCACCAACCCCAGCTTCGGCGCGGCGGCTGGGGGGTGCGTTGCCTCCGTCACGTTGGGGACGGGAAGCACCAGGCAGGCCGGGTCTCGTGCGTCGCCTCCAGCAATGGCCTGGTACACCAACCCGGCGTCCACCACGGTGCGGACGATGATCCCCACGTGGTCCAGCGACCAACTGAGCGGCAGCACACCGAACCGGCTGATGCGCCCGAAGCTGGGCTTGAAGCCGACCACGCCGCAGTAAGCCGCGGGGCGCAGCACCGACCCGGCGGTCTGGCTGCCCAACGCAGCGGGAAACAGGCGTGCCGCCACCCCGGCGCCCGATCCGCTGCTGGAACCGCCGGGGGTGCGGTCCTGGTTCCAGGGATTGCGCGTCTTCGGCGGATCGCTGAAGGCGAACTGCGTGGTGACGGTCTTTCCGAGGATGGTGGCCCCGGCCTCGCGGAGCCGGGCCACCGCTGTGGCATCGTAATCCGGGACCAGTCCATCGAAGGGGGCGAAGCCGGCGGCGGTCCTCAGCCCTGCGGTGTAGAAGATGTCTTTGATGCCAACTGGAACGCCCTCCAGCGGCCGGGCGGGAAAGTGACGCAACTGGGCCTGGGCGCTGTGCGCGGCCGCCAACGCTCCTTCGGCGTCGAGTGTTTCCCAGGCCTGCACTTTAGGGTCGACGGCAACGGCCCGGTCGATCAGCGACTGGACCAGTTCGACCGGCGAGAGCGCTCCCGACGCAATCTCGGCCTGGATCTCCGCGACGGTCAGGTCAAACGGCTGTGCCATTTTCGCCTCCCACTGGGGCCGGAAGTGCTGCGCCGAACGGGTCGGGAATTTCGGCCAGCGGGCCCAGCGGCTGCTGGGCCACCAGCCAGAGGTCTCGGGCGAGGTTTTGGAGCCCGGGACGGAGCGCCTCGATGCGGGCGGCGCCCCAGAGCGCCCCAGCTATCCGCTCCAACTCGTTTCGAAGCGACTCCTGTGATGATGCGCCTGGATACACGTCGCGTCCTCCTTTATCGGCTCGTCGAGGCGGGTTTTGTGACCTTTGAAGGGCGCTTGAGGGTTTCCAGTCCCCAGATCGTCATCATGACGCTGCTGATGATCAGCAGAACGGCGATGACGACGAAGGCGGACTCCATGCCGAACCCCGCCGCCAGGCTCCCCACCAGAATGGGGGCGTAGATCCCGCCGACGTTGCGGAAGACCGACCACACGCCCAGGAAGGCGCCCCGCCCCTGGGCCGGGGCCAGGTCCATCGCGGCGACCTCGGCGGTACTCTGAGTGATGCCATCTCCGATCCCGTAGAGGATGACCACCAGCAGCAGCGTCCAGTAATCCTCCGCCATGGTCAGCCCGTAGGATGCTGCGGCCAGGAACAGCAGGCCGGGGATGAGCGAAATCTTGCGGCCAAAACGGTCCGCCAACATCCCGTTGGGAAAGGAGATGATCACCCCCGCAATACCGGCCAGGGCCAGCAGTTCACCGACGGCTCCTTTGGAGAGGTGGGCCGAATCCTGCGCCAGCAGCGGGAACAGCGAGCCGAACACCCCCTGGGGCGAGCCCACTGCGCTGATGGTGAAGACGGTGATGGCCAGCACCAGCAGCGGCCAGTTCAGGAACATCGCCCTTGCCATGGCCCACCGGGAAACCTGAGGCGCAGCAGCAACTGCCGCGGGTTCATCCCGGTCCAGCGTTTCCTTGATCAGCCGGGCCAGCAGGAGGTGGATCGGGATCTTGGTGATGGCGCCGAACATGAAGATGAGCCGGATGTCGATGTTGGCCATGAGTCCACCGAGAAACAGCCCGGCGATGAGTCCGACCTTCATCGTCAGGCTGCGGACGGCCATCGCTCGGCCCCGGTTTTGCGCATCAGTCACGTCGGCCATGATGATCGACGATCCCGTCACCCAGGTCGCCACGCCGATGCCGCCGATAAACTCCAGAATGAAGAACTGCAGGTAGTCCGCGCAGAAGAACTGCCCCACCATGGTCACCGCCCGCAGACCGTTGCCGAAAATGGTCAGCGGGCGGCGGCCAAAACGGTCGGTGAGGTAGCCGGTGATGGGGCCCGAAAAGAGCCAGGCCAGGGAGTTGGATGCCTGGATCAGGCTGACGAAGAACAGCGAGACGCCAAACGAGGCGGCAAACAGCGGCCGCGCCAGTTGCTGCGCGCCGGTACCCAGGCCCCACAGGAAGAACATGGCGTACAGCGGCGCGCTGCTCAGCAGAAAAGCAATCAATGGTTCACGTCCAGCGGGGTGTGCCAAGCGGGCGGCCTTGCCGGCGCCTCCTGCGGCACAGACGATACGCCGCAGCCTGAGAGGGTGTCAAGGCCAGTGTAACGAGTAACGAGGTGTTGGCCACAGTGTAACGAGGTACCTATTCAGACGCCCATGACCCTGGGGACACCAGCGGGTCATGGAAAGGCGAGGACGGCGACCTCACCCAAGATCACTCATCGCGGACGGGCACGCCCCTTGACCCCCTCCCCGCCGGAAGAGAAATAAAGAGATGGATGGTGAGGGTACACCCCTCACACTCCCTGCCAGCGGGAGACCCGCTGGACACCCCTGGAGGAGATGCTGTTGCGACTCCTATGGGGCACCTCCCACACCCCCGGGGCCTTCGACGAGCCCTTCGGCAGGCTCAGGGGAACCTCAGGACAAGCAAGAGGGCTGCCGCCTTGGTGCACTCCGACTAATGAGCCCAGCCGCCCCTCAACAGTGAATTCTTACGGTGGGCGACCGGCGCCTCACCCCCGCCGGGCCCGCACTGCATCGACCAGCAGCGTCAGTTCCCCCCGCCCCAACACCGCCAGCGTCCCAACGTACGCCGCCGCTCCGGCGACGCCCGCCACCACCAGCCCACCCGCCAGGAACAGGCCATCGCCAGGCGCCTCACGGAGCAATTGAGTCCGCACCACCAACAGGATCGCGGCCATCGCGAGCGACGCGAGCACCACCCGCAGCGCCGCCGGCCCGAGCCCCAACCCACCCAGTCCGCCCAGCGATCGCTGTGTCAGCAACGCCATGATGATCGCGTGGCTTAGCCACTGCACCGAGTTGGCGAGCGCCAGGCCCGTCATGCCCAACGGGCCGATGAGCGCGAGCCCGCACACCAGATAGATGCCCACGGCGGCCACACCCACCAGGACCGGCGGGATGGTCCGCTGTTGCGCATAGAAGCCGAAGATCAGCACCTGGTCGAGCGCTGCTGCGGGTAATCCCGGTGCATAGGCCAAAAAGGCGAGGCTGGTGCGGGCCGCCGCTGTGTCGTCGAACGCGCCGCGCTGGAACAGCAGCGCAATCACCGGCTCCCGCAGCACTACCAGCGCCACCGTGGCGGGCGCAATGGTTACCAGCACCAGGCGCAGCGCCAGCGCGAGTTCGGACCGGTAGGCCTGCCGCGCAGAGCCGCCGCCGTCGCCCGACATCACTTTGGCGTGGCGTGCCAGCGCCGGGAGCACCGCTGAACTGACCCCGGTGGCGATGAGCCCCAGCGGAAACTGCACCAGCGTGGTGGCGAAGCCCATGGCCGCCAGGCTCCCCTCGCCGGTGCGGGAGGCGAGGTTGGTATCGATGGCGATGCCAACGGTGGAGACCACCAGCCCCAGCGCCACCGGCAGGTACAGCCGCAGCATACGCCGCAGCGCGGGATCAGTGAGGTCGAAGCGGGGCCGTAGCGGCACGCCTCGCAGTCCCGGCGCTTGGAGCGCCGCCTGCAGCGCCGCGCCGCCCACCACGCCGAGGGCGAGGCTGGCGATGCCGAACTGCTGGTGCAGCGCCAGCGCGGCCAGCACCACCCCGCCGTTGAACGCCGCCGTGGCGATGGCGGGATAGTGGAAGCGCTCCCGGGAATTCAGCGCTGCCGTCAGCACCCCGGACACTCCCATGAACACCAATGCGGGCAGCACCACCCGCACCAGGTCCACACTCAGAGCCTGCACCCCGGCGCTGTAGCCTGCGCCCAGCAGCGCTATCAACTGCGGCGCGAGTGCCATGAGCAGGACGACGGCAGCCAGGAGGATCAGAGTTGCGACCGTCAGCAGCACGCTGAGTCGGCGGCCCAGGGCGGCGTTGTCAGCCGCATCCTCGGACAGCACCGGGACCATCGCCGAGGAGACCATGCCGCCGATGAGCAGGTCGTACAGCGCCAGCGGCACCCGGAACGCGACCCGGAAGGCGTCGGTCGCCGCGCTTGCTCCGAACAGCGCCGCGACCACCTGCTCCCGCACCAGGCCCAGCACCCGGCTGCCGGCGCCGCCAAGCCCGATGATCAGAGCCGACCGTCCCAGCGCCGGCCGGCCGCTCATTGGGGCGCGTTCAGTCTGCGCGGGACCAATCCGGCCCACGACTCGACCTGATCCTCGGCCCTCCCCACGGCGAACCCCACCCCACCACGAGAAAGAAAGAAAGAAGGTGGCATTGTTCGTGGGGGATGCGCCCCCACACCCCCTGCCCAAGGGCCGCCGCCCTTTGGAATCCCGATTCCCCCAGAAACAAACACTTGCTCTTCTTAATCCTGAAAATCTGTGTAAATCTGTGGATCACTCCGAACCTGCGTGCCGGCGGGTGTGGCGTAGCGCCGCAGGATGGTCTCGATGATCCCGGTGGTGGAGTGCCCCGCCTCGAAGGGGAGGATGACCACCCGTCCACCGCACGCTGCGACGGCCGCTGCTTCGGGCAGTTCGGCGCCGCCCGCAGCGTAGTCGCCGCCCTTGGCGTACACGTCGGGCCGCAGCAGTTCCACCAACCGGACCGCGGTGTCCTCTTCGAACAGCACCACGTAATCGACACAGGCCAGCGCCGCCAGCAACTCGGCGCGGTCGGCGGCGGGCAGGATGGGGCGGTGGGGATCCTTGCGGCGGCGGGCGGTGGCGTCCTGGTTCACCCCCACCACCAGCGCGTCGCCCAGCGCCCGGGCCCGCTGGAGGTAGCGGCTGTGCCCCACGTGCATCAGGTCGAAGTAGCCGTTGGTCAGCACCACTCGCCGGCCCGCCGCCGCCGCGCCGGCACGGATTCCGGGCAGTTCGCCGGCGCTGACGATAGTACCCACCTCAGCGGCCCATGGCCTGGAATGAGTAGAGGAACCCCAGCCCGACGGCGGTGACCCCCACGAACTCCAGCACCACCCAGTGGTTGAGCCGCTTGAGCAGGTGGCTGTGGATCAGCCCCGCCAGCAGGTAGAACGCCAGCATGAGCAGCAACCCGGTGAACACCCGGCCCAAGGGCAGCAGTTGCAGCGACCAGCTCAACTCGATGAGCAGGAGCCCCACCACCGCGGCATATAGCACCTCCCGGCGCGGGTGGTCCGACCCTTCCCGGAACAATTCGAGCGACAGGGCCGCCCCCAGCCCGCCCAACAGCGCGGTGCGGGGGAGGAAGGCGAGGTCGCTGTTCTGCAACGTCACGAAGAAGAGGAAGGCGGAGACATAGATGGAGACGTTGGCGCCGAGGTGGGCCACCGGCGGCGGTTCGCCCAGCGGCAGGGCCTGCAGCACCTGGAAGTAGACCAGCACCGCCACCACTGCGCTGGTGGCCAGCAGTCCGAGGTAGCTGAACTCGCCGCCCAGCACCGTGGTGGAAAACAGCGCACCCGAGAGGGCCAGCGCCGAGGGGGCGACCCAGTAGAGGAAGGTGGCGGGCTTGCGCCGGTAGTAGCGGAACTCGGGGTGACCGTGGATGAGCAGCCGCAAGCCCCCACACAGCGCCGCCAGCGTCAGCACCAGCAGACCCCAGGACTTGGGCGGAGATAGGGATGGAAGCAGCAGCAGCCCCGCGGCCACCATCGTCACCACCACCCCATACCACAGGTTGTACGGCCCCCGAAGCATGCCCCGTATGGTAGGCCCCCCACCGCGCCCTGTCAACGAACCCCCGGAGCCGGAGGGTGATCCACAGATTACACGGATTCCCGCAGATTCAGAGAGCGGGGAGTTTCAAACTCAGGGGCCGACGGCATGAACCCGGCCCCCCACCCCGGAAAAAAGAGGGGAGAATTCTCCGTGGGGGGCACCCCCACGCCCCCGGCAGAGGGCTGCGCCCTCGTGCACTCCCGCTCCCCAACCCGACGGCCCCTCCACTGTCAACTCATCGATGAAAAGATGAAAAGGGGTGTCCAGCGGGTCTCCTGCTGGCGGGGAGTGTGAGGGGTACGCCCCTCACACTCCCCTTTTTTCTCTCTCTGGGGAGGGGGCGGGCCGACGCCGGAGGTGGTATTGGGGCGGTTAGCCCCTCAGCTTTTCATGGCCCGGTGGCGTCCCTTGGTCATGGGCGTCTGAATAGCTACGCGTGGACGGCGCGCGGAACGAACCGGGCTCCCGCCCGGTATAATTGATAGGGTGAGGGTCGCATTGAGTTGTTGATCTCCGGGGTGCTTCAGCCCCGGACGCTGACGAAGGGAGTCACCGGATGGCCACGACCAATATGTTCAAGACCGCGGCGCTGCTGGCGGCGCTCACGGCGCTGGTGGTGGTGGTGGGCGGCGCCATCGGTGGAACCGGCGGCATGGTGATGGCGTTCTTCTTCGCCGTGGTCACGAACTTCCTGGCCTACTGGTTCTCGGGCAAGGTGGCGCTGATGATGTCCGGCGCCAAGGAGGTCTCCGAAGAGGATGCCCCCTGGCTCCACCAACTGGTGGCGGACCTGGCGCAGCGGGCCGGGTTGCCGAAACCGAAGGTTGCGGTCATCGAGAGCGACGGCGCCAATGCCTTCGCCACCGGGCGCGATCCCGAGCATGCGGTGGTGGCGGTGACCACCGGCATCGTCGACATCCTGGACCGGGACGAACTGGCGGGCGTGCTGTCCCACGAGCTGGGCCACGTGAAGAACCGGGACATCCTGATCATGAGCGTGGCCGCCACCATTGCCGGGGCCATCACCATGCTGGCGCACATGGCGCAGTGGGCATTGATGTTCGGGGGGTTCGGAGGCCGCTCCGACGACGACCGGGACCAGGGCGCCGGCGGCTTGGTGGGGGGACTGCTGATGGTGATCCTGGCGCCCATCGCCGCCACCGTCATCCAGCTGGCCATCAGCCGCGCCCGGGAGTTCAGCGCCGACGCCGCGGGCGCCGAGATCAACGGCGACCCGGAGCCATTGGCCCGAGCGCTGGAGAAGCTGGAAGCGCACGCCCACCGGAAGCCGATGCCGGTGAACGCGGCGACAGCGCACCTCTACATTGTGAACCCGCTGGGGGGACTCGGCTTCGCTGCGCTGTTCAGCACCCACCCGTCCACCCCCGACCGCGTCGCGAAGCTGCGGGCGATGAGCCGCTGGTAGGGTGGTTCGGGGTAGGGGCAGGCTCCCGTGCCTGCCCTCCGGCGTCGCCGCCCCAACCCCCGAGGAGAAAGAGAGAGATTATTCCTGGGGGACACCCCCAGGCCCCCGGCCGGAGGGCATTGCCCCCCTGCACTCCCCTTTTCCGGAGTTTAACCCGGCACCGCTGTGAAAATGTGTTGGCCCGGAAGGGACAAAATCTCTTCCAGACCCACCCGTCCACGGCCGACCGCGTCGCGAAGCTGCGGGTGATGAGCCGTTGGTAGGGTGGGTCTGGGTAGGGCAGGCCCCGGTGGCTGCTCTCCAGGCGTTGCCGCCCCACCCCCGAGGGAAAAAGAGGGAGATTATTCCTGAGGGACACCCCCAGGCCCCCGGCAGAGGGCGGCCGCCCTCCTGCACTCCCACTCCTGAACCCGGTAGCCCCTCAACTGTGGGTTCTTACCGTGGGGGAACACAGGGTCAGCAGCCTGCCTCCTACCCCGCCGGACCCCCCACCTGTTCATGCAGCGCCAGGTCATCGGCGTACAGCCAGCGTTCCACCACCCGCCCGTTGGCGAGGCGGAATTGGGTGATGCCGCGCCACTCGACCGGACGGCCGGTGGGCGGGCGGCCCATGAATTCGCCCTGATGGGTGCCGCGCATGGTCCACCGCACGAAAACGAGGTCCCCATCGGCCATCACCACATCGAGGGTGAACTGGAGGTCGGGGAAGGCGGCGCGGTTGAGCTGCGCGCCCTTCAGGATGTTGGTGAGACCGCCCGGGTCACCGGGCAGGCGCCGGTGATCGACCACCTGGGGGCCGAAGAGTTCGCCGGCCAGATCGAACGCGCCGGTGTTGAGAACCTCTTCGTAGATCCTCCGGACGGTCCTTGTGTTGGCCTCCACCTCAGATGCCTTGGCCTCCCACAGGCGGCGCTGCTCCTGCCGCCAGCGCCCCATCGAACCCCTCTCTCCGTTCGGCATCATGCAAGTCCGGTGGACCGCTCGTACGCGGTCCCCAGCGCCACCAGCACGGCTTCGTGGCAGGGGGGCGCCACCAGTTGCAGCCCAACGGGAAGGCCGCGCACCCGGTCTGCCGCGGGGAGCGATATCGCCGGAAACCCCACAAAACTCCACGGGATGCAATTGCGCGCCAACGTCATGAGGTATTGCTCCGCCTCAGGAACGAGCGGGGCGGGGACCAAGCTGGTGGGCATGGCCAGCACATCGATGCCGTCGAATACCGCGCCCATTTCGGCCATCATTCCGGAGCGGGCGCGCTGGGCCGCCAGGTACTCACCCGCCGGGATCTGCGCCGCGGCCTCGAGTTGCAGGCGCGTCTCGTCCCAATACCGGCTGAGGTCGGTGCCGAGCGCCCGGTGATAGGCTGCCGCCTCACAGCGGCTCACAATGAGCCCGGCGAGATTCGCCAGTTCGAAATCGGCCCGGTTGGGCCGTCCGACGAGGACGACTACCGCGCCGAGCTCGCCCAAAACCGCGATGGCCCGAGTGACCGCCGCCGCCACGTCGGGGTCCGCATCCTCGAAGGCCGCCGCCGGCACGCCGATCCGCAGACCGGCCACCGACGCGCCGTTGTAGCCGGTCAGGTCGCCGGGCGTGCCCAGCAGGATGTCCATCAGCAGCGCGGCGTCGGCCACGTTGCGGGCCATGGGCGCCACGTGGTCCATCGACCAGGAGAGGGTGACCACCCCGGCGGTGGAGATCCTCCCGAAAGTCGGCTTGAAGCCGACCACGCCCGACAGCGCAGCGGGCACCCGTATCGAGGCCCGGGTGTCGGTGCCCAGCGAGCCGGCGCCGATACCCTTCACCAGAGCGATGGCGGACCCTCCGCTCGAACCGCCTGGGATCCGGGCGGGGTCCCACGGGTTGCGCGCCTGAGGCGTGGTGACGCCCAACGCGAACTCATGGGTGGCAACCTTCCCGAGGACGACCGCGCCGGCGGCACGCAGCAGTGCGACCCCGGCGGCATCCCGGTCCGGCATCGCTCGGTAGGCCGCAGAACCAGCCAGGGTGGGCATGCCCGCCACGTGAATGACATCCTTGACGGTGATGGGGACGCCGTGCAGCGGTCCGGCGGACCGCCCGGCGCGGGCGGCGGCATCGAGCGTGCGGGCCTGCGCCAGCGCGCCTTGCTCATCCAGGTGAACCACCCCGCCCAGTTCAGCACACCCGTGCGCAGCCTTGATGGCCTCCCTTAGCGCAGCCTCCGATGACCGGGTCCCGATCAGGGCCTCTTCCACCCACCGGAGCATGGGTCCGGACTGAGGATGCGCCGCCGGCCGGACCGGCAAGGGCCGCCCGAGGTCCGGAGGTTTGAGATTCACCGCCAACGCGAGATCGGCGTCTGGGAACAAGCGGCTGCGGATGTGGGCCCGGGCTAGTTCAAAGTTGCGGCTGACAATCTGGTTGGCGGCAGTCATTCCGCGCCCAGCGCCCTGATGACATTCTCCGAAGGGGCAACCGCCCCGAACACCCCACCCTGCATTTTCACCATCTTCAAGGCTGCCAGGTAATTGCCGTAATCGGTGGCCCCGGTGCAGTCTTCCATCAGGAGGCATTCGTAGCCGCGGTCGTTGGCCTCCCGCATGGTGGTGTGCACGCACACATCGGTGGTGATGCCGGTGATGACGAGATGCGAGATGCCACGGGTGTGCAGCACCAGGTCGAGGTCGGTGGCGTAGAACGCGCCTTTGCCCGGCTTGTCGATGATCGCCTCGCCGGGCAGGGCGGCCAGTTCCGGTACGATCTGCCAACCGGGCTCACCTCGCACCAGGATGCGGCCGCAGGGGCCGGGGTCGCCGATGCCGGCCCCGATGCGCTTGGAGCGCCACAGCTTGTTGGGGGGACAGTCGGAGAGGTCGGGTTTGTGGCCCTCCCGGGTATGGATCACGAAGCCGCCGTGGCCCCGCCAAGCCTGCAGCAGGCGCCGGGTCGGTTCCACCCCGGATCGGGTGAGGTTCAGGTCGTAACCCATCGCATCCACGTAGCCGCCGGGACCGCAGAAATCGGTCTGCCAGTCAATGCACACCAGCGCGGTGCGGGAGAGGTCCAGACCCCCTTCAAAGGGCCAATCGTAGGGGTCGGCAGTGATCTTAGAGGCCGTCACGGGTTCCTCCCATTGGTCACAGAATAATCAGTATCTATTCAGTGTCAGGGGTTCGGGGGTATGAGCCACTCCCCCCACCCCAGGAAAAAAAGAGGAGAATTCTCTGTGGGGGACACCCCACGCCCCGGCAGAAGGGGCTTCGCCCCCTCTGCACACCCCCGTCCTGAGGCCTCCATCTAGGCATGAGTTCAAAAGGTGCCCACTCCTATGGGGGCACCTCCACGCCCCCGATAGAGGGCTGCCGCCCTCGTGCACTCCCGCTCCCAGCCCAACCGGCCCTCAACAGTGAACTCTTGCCAGAATTATCCCAAGCGCAGTGTCAGCGGATTGACACCTGCTTGTCCAGCGCCCGCAGCACCGCGTCGCTGCCGGTGTAAGCCCCAAAAATCCCGCCGGACATCTCGATGGAATTCATCGACTGCCGGTGAATGGCCGGATCGGCATCGGCGCAGGCGTCCTCCAGCACCAGGCATTCGAACCCCCGGTCGTTTGCGGAGCGCAGGGTCGAGTGGATGGCGGTCTCGGTGCCGAAGCCCGCCAGCAGCAGGTGGCGGATGCCGTTCGACCACAGGTGGGCCTCCAGCCCGGTCGCGTAGAAACCATCCAGCGCCGGCACATCAACCACCAGCGTTCCTGGTCCCGGTTCGAATCCGGGCAGCCAGGCCCACCCCGGCGCCGCCGGGTCAGGCAGCCAACTCAAACGCCGGGGCGTTCCCAGCCCCCGGCCGAAGCGGAGCAGGCACAGGTCCAGCCCGGCTGCCTCGGCCGCCCGCCGGAGCCGTACGCACACCTCCCTCACCCGGCCGGTGGCGTCCATCCAGGCGAAGGCCGCCTGGGGCGCCACCAGTACCAGCGCCATCCGGTCCGGCGCGGGCAGCCCGTCGTAGGGCCACGGGTAGGGAGTAGCGTCGATCACGGTCCGCTTATCCTACCGGGGGACGCTGCCGATGACGCCTTCGACCAGGTAGTCGGTCTTTTCAAGGTCATCGATGGAGGGCTTGACGCCCGCCGCGATCTTCACGTTGCCGCTCTGGTCCTTCACCGGTCCCTCGATGGGGGTCAACTTGCCGTCGATGATGTCCTTTTGTTTTGCTTTGATCAGGGCCTGCACGTCGGCCGGAACCGCCGCGCCAAACTTCGCCAGGTCCACCGCGCCATCCTTAATGCCCAGGCGGTACTTGCCCGACATGGGGCTTCCAGCCCATTTGCCGTCCAGCACCGCCTTCACCTCTTGAGTGTAGAGCGGGCCCCAATTCCAAACGGCGCCGGTCAGCCAGCCCTTGGGAGCGAGAGCGGAGGCGTCGGCATGGTAGCCCACGGACATGATGCCCCTGCGTTCCGCCGTTTCAACAATGGTTTTGCTGCAGTCCTGGTGCTGGGTCAGCACGTCGACGCCTTGAGCGATCAGGTTGTTGGCGGCCTCGGCCTGCTTGCCGGGGTCGCACCAGTTGGCGGTAAACACCACGGCGGTCGTGGCGTTAGGGTTCACCGATTTGGCGCCCTGTTCGAACGCGTTGATGTTCATCAGCACCTGCGGGATGGGGAAGGAGACGATGAAGCCCAGCTTGTTGGTCTTGGTCATCTTGCCGGCCGCCACCCCGCCCAGGTAGACCGTTTCGTAGATGTTGCCGAAATAGGTCCCCAAGTTGGGGGCGGTCTTCAAACCACCCTGGTGAATGAAGGTCACCGTTGGGTGGCGTTTGGCCACGTTGAGGGCCGGATCGAGGTGGCCGTAGGAGGTGGGAAAGATCACCTTGGCGCCCTGGTTGATCATCCCCTCCATGACCCGCTCCGCCTCCTCGGTTTCCGGCACGTTCTCGGCCCGCAGCACCTTGACGCGGGCGCCCATCGCCTTCTCCATCTCCACGCTGCCGAGATAGGCCGCCTGGTTATAACCGTAGTCGTCCTTGGGTCCCACGAACAGGAACCCCACCGTGGTCGTGCCCGAGGCCGCCCCGTCGCCCGCGGGCGACGCTGGGCCACACGCCAACATCAGCAGCGACAGCCCCAACGCCGCCGAGACCAAGAACCCTGACCGTTTCTTCCCCATCATGACACCTCCTCCGAAATTCGCTAACCTCTGCTGCCTTCAAACACCGCCCGCAATTCATCGGGCATCGCCTGACGCCGCCGTCGCCCCACCACGATCAGCACGCCCAGCGTCACCAGGTAGGGTACCGCCGACATCAGGAACGGAGAGACTCCAACGCCCTGGGCCTGCAACGCAAGTTGCAACGAGAGGGCCCCTCCGAACAGATAGCTCCCGGCCACCGCCATCAGCGGGTTCCAGGAAGCAAAAATAACCATCGCCACCGCCACGTAGCCGCGCCCCTGGGTCATGTTCTCGACCCAATTCAGGGTGTAGGCGACCGCCAGTTGCGCGCCTCCGAGCCCTGCGAGGAACCCTCCGGCCACCACCGCCGCGAACCGGATCATGGTGGGCGAGTACCCCACGGAATACACCACCTCCTGGCGTTCACCCGTGGCCCGCAGCGCCAGGCCCCAGCGGGTCCGGGCAAGGAACAGCCAGATGACAGGCGCCAGCAGCATCGAAAGGTAGGTGAGCGGGTCGTGCTGGAACAGGATGGGGCCCAGCAGCGGCATCGACGAGAGCACCGGCAGGTTGATGGGCTCCATCCCCTGGATCTGGGTGCTCACGAAAGACCGGCCCCAGAAGGAGGTCACGCCCAGTCCCAGGATCGTCACCGCCATACCGGTCGCCAACTGATTGGCGCCCCGGACCACCGCCACGTAGGCGTGGACCGCGGCCAGCAGCGCGCCGCACCCACCGCCCGCCAGCGCCCCCAGGTAGGGGTTGCCGGTGGCCGCGGTCACGGCGAAGGCGCCCAGCGCCCCGGTGAGCATGCACCCCTCGGTGCCCAGGTTCACCACCCCGGCCCGCTCGGCGATCAGTTCCCCCAGCGCCGCGAACAGCACCGCGGTGCTGGACCGCACCGCACCACCGAGCACCGCCTCAACGATGGAAAGCATGATCAGCCCCGGCTCTGGGCCCGCCCGCGGGCCAGCACACCCAACAGCACCAGCGCCGTGAGGATGTTGATGGAGGACGCCGGCAGACCGGCTGTGATCTGCAGGGCATCGCCGCTCACCGCGATGGCCGCCAGCAGCAGGGCCGAGAGCAGCACCCAAATGGGGTGGTGGCCCACCATCCAGGCCGCCAGGAAACCGGCGTAGCCGAACCCCACCCCGGAGGTCGGCCGGAGCCGGCCCTCCACCCCCATCACCTGCAGCACTCCAGCGAGGCCGGCCAGCGCTCCCGCGATGAGCATCACGGTGAGGTAGGTACGGGGCACGTTGATGCCGGCCCGCCGCGCCGCCTGGGGATTCCCCCCCGTCACCCTGAGGTTCAGTCCCCAGTAGGTCCGGAACAGCAGCACCGCCAGCACTCCGGCCGCCAGCGGCGCCAGCAGCATGCCAACGTTCACTCGAGACCCGAGGAGGGTGGCGAACCGCAAAGCGTCGGACAGCGGCGCCGAGTAGGGCCAGTTGAACGACGCCGGGTCCTTCAGTGGCCCCTGTAGGACATGGGCCACCAGCAGGTACCCAATGTAGTTGAGCAGAAGGGTCGAGATCGTCTCGCTGAGCTGGAGTTTGGTCCTCAGCACTCCCGCGATCCCGGCCCAGGCCGCGCCGCCGGCCATGCCGGCCACGATGAGCAGCGGGATACCGGCGGGCGAAACGTCGCCCAGGGCGAAGGCCATGGCCGCAACGCCCAGGCCGCCGCACACCAGTTGGCCCTCGGCTCCCACATTCAGCAGCCCCGCGCGGGCCGGGATCACCGCTGCCAATGCGGTCAGGGCGAAGGGCGCGGCCCGCACCAACACCTCGCCGATGCCGTACGACGAACCGACCGAACTCTGGAGCATGGCCGCGAAGGTGTCGATCGGCGCCACTCCAGCCAGCATGAGGAAGAGGGCAAAGAGCGCCACCGGCAGCACTGCGGCCACCCCAAAGCGCTGCGCGATCGGTTTGAAATCACGCTTGACTCTCAACGTCAGTCCTACCGTGAAAACGCTCACGCCGGCACCTCCAACGGATGCCCCAGGCGGTTCGAGCGATAGCCATCACCGGCGACCATCAGGCCGGCCACGTCGTAGGCCGGGATCTTGACGGGATCGAAGGGGCCCAGCATCCGCCCGTGGGTGACCACCACCAGCACGTCGGCGACCTGGTACAACTCGGAGAGGTCCTCGGAAAAGAGCAGAACTCCGCAGCCGTGTCCCCGCAGCCCCAGCAACAGCGCCATGAGCCGCTGGGTCGTGGCAATATCCAGTCCCTGGGTGGGATAGCTGGCGACCATCACCCGGGGGCGCCGGGCCAAGGCGCGGGCCACCATCATCCGCTGGACGTTACCGCCGGAGAGGGTGGCCGCCACCCGGCCGGGCTCCGGCACGTTCAGTTCGTCCACGGCGGGCGCCGCCGCGAAATCGGCGCTGAGGGCGGCCCAGTCCACCTGCATTCGGTGCTCCCGTCGCGGCAGGCCGTCGTACGCGAAGTGTTCAAGCACCGTCAGCCCAGGCACCACGCCTTCCTCCCTCGGGTTTTGGGGTATGGAGGCGATTCCCGCATTGAGAAAGGCCGCCGCCGGAGCCCCTGACAGCGTCTCGTCGTGCGCGATGATGCGCCCGGCGCTGAGAGGACGGAGCCCCAGCAGCGCCTCGGCCAGTTCCCGCTGCCCATTGCCCGAGATGCCGGCCACGCCGATGATCTCCCCCGCTTCCAGCGTGAGGTTGACCTCCGACAGGATCAGCCGGCCCTTGTCGTCCTTCACACTCAGGTTATCGACCCGCAGCACCGGTTCACCGGCCCGGGTCACCGCCGGGCGTCCGGTTATGCCGGTGGGAGCCCAGTCGCCAATCATGAGCCGCACCAATTCGTCCTCGTTCAACCCCTCCAAGGAGTTGGTGGTGTGGACCACCCGGCCCGCCCGCATCACCGTGACCCGGCCAGCGCAGGCCAGCACTTCCCGCATCTTATGAGTAACCATCACGATGGCGTGGCCTTCATCCCTGAGCCGGCGCAGCATGGCGAGGAAGGCGTCGACCTCGCTGAGGGCCAGCACGCTGGTCGGTTCATCCAGCAGGATGATGTTGGCGCCCGTGAGCAGGACCTTCACGATCTCGACCCGCTGGCGGCCGGCTAGGTCGAGCTGCCACACCGGCACATCGGGGTCAACCGTCAGATGGTAGCGTTCGGCCAGCGCGGTGATCCGGCCCCGCAGCCGCCCGAGGTCGAGCGACGCATTCCGGCTGTTGGCGAGCGCTATGTTCTCCAAAACCGTGAAGGCCGGGACCAGCCGGAGGTCCTGAAACACCATGCCCATGCCTAGGGACCGGGCGTCCGCCGGGCTGTGGATGCGGATGGGGTGTCCCTCTTTGAAAAAGCTGCCCGCCTGGGGATGGTACACGCCAAACAGCGATTTGAGGATGGTGCTCTTGCCGGCGCCGTTCTCACCCAGGATCGCGTGGATCTCACCCGGATAGATGGAGAAGTCCACATCCTGGTTCGCCACCAAGTCGCCGAAGCGGATCGTGACGCCGCGGGCTTCCAACAGGGGGACTGGAAGGCTCCCCTGATCGCCGCCGGTCGCGCCGCTGTCCGTCACCACCATCGTTCGCCCCCGTGTTCGTAGCAAAAACCGGCGTGAATCACTCCCGTTGCGCCCCAGAATGATAGGAGCCGCATGTTTCCACGGCATTGCGCGGATATTACAAACACGTTACGGGTGGCCCGCTCAGGGCATTCCAGCGTGTGGGGCGAGACCGCGAAACACCAACCCGCAAGCAACAGCGTTGTTCGAAAGAGGGGAAGAATCTCGCGGCGGTGGCACCAGGCTGTCTCGGCGCCACGCAGGCCGACCGGCCGGCGCCGCTAAGCGGACCCCGGACCAGTTTCGGGAGATTGCGAAGAGGGCGGCGGCGGTTCGGTTGGAGCAAGGGGTTCGGACAGGGCTTCAGGTTTCACCTGTTTCCCGTCCAACCCCTTGAGGAAAACATAAGGCTTGAGCAACGGGTCAGCGAACCGGTATCGTTGCTTCCAACGTGGACCGGTCTTTTCAAGGGCTCCACCCCGCCCCTCTGAACAGAACTCGCTGAGATGGCGCAAGCACTTCTGAATAATCACGCTATTCCCCAACACCCGTTGAAGAGGCTCCCGAACATCGCCGGCGGTAAAATAGCCTAACTCATCTACAGGAGTCATTGCGCACGCCAGCAGGACTTGTTTATACAGACTATCCTGTTGAGTGCTTGACGTGGCCCGTGAGTAAGAGCTTTTAATTGTTTCTGAGGCGTTTTCTATAGCAACTTCTAACCCATCAAGAAGAAAGCTGAAGTCGACCCGGTTCTGGTTGTGCTTCACTGCCGCCAGCCCCGCACTCATCCCGATCAGATGTGCGTAGTATGGTAGCCCCTGGGAAAGCCGTACAATGTAGTCTAACGCGCGCTGTTCAATCGCCATACCAACCTGTTCCAGGCGGCTCACGACGATCTCCTTGATATCCCCACTATTGAGGCGGGGCACGAAAACCTGAACTAGGTTCCTGTCTATTGAGTTATGGTCGGCGATCAATTCATCGATAGTATCGCCAACACCGACGAGAACTAAAGTAACGGGGATGTTACGATCGGCTAAGCCTTTGATAGTGTCGGCGAACCGGCGAATAGTGTCTTCGTCTTGTATTCTATCAAATTCATCTGAAGCTCTCGTCAAATCTTGTGTAAATACCCTTCCAGGATCGTCGTCTGATCAGGCCGCGGCTTCGGTGTTTACCTCCTCTGTTTGAAGGATCCCGTCCACGAACCTTCGTCCGGCAAGAACCAGGGTCATGACCGTGCGAGCACCATT
>SHYD01000036.1 GCA_009692945.1 Dehalococcoidia bacterium
AGCGCCTTCGTCCCCCGGATGCAGCATGAGCGGGAGGCAGGTATCTATTCGTATGATGCCATGACTTCCACTTGGGCCATTGTGCCCAGGGTCCTGGCGGAGAAAAAGGCGCTGCTTCCCATCAAGTCGGTCTTGTTTCGGGGCGACGTGCTGGACGACAAGGTCTGGCAGGGTGGCTTTGACCAGGGTTACCTGGACCAGAACGAGAAATGGGTGTACGCGAGTTTTGTTGAGCGGTCGGAGCGGCTCTGGGTCAATACCGATATGGTCAAGGCGGGGGAGATCACCCGGGTGGAGGACCTGCTGAATCCAAAAGCGGAAGGGGAACATTCTCGCGGGAGACCCCCGGAGCTTCGGGGGCGGTTTCGTGCCCGCCACGGTCATGCGGCTGGGCCTCGGCGACGATATTGTCAAGAGGGTTTGGAAGGACCAGGAGGCGGTGCTCAGCCGGGACCTGCGCCAGATGACGGAGTTCATGGTCCGGGGGAGCTACCCCATCTGTATCGGCGGGGTCCAGCGGATCATCCTCGACGAATTCATGTCCCATGGCCTCGGCAAGAACCTAGCCTGGGTGGGTATCGACCATATCGACGACGTCGGCGGAGGCTCCAACATTGTTTGGGCCTTCGACCGGGCGCCCCATCCCAATGCCGCGAAGCTGTTTGCCAACTGGCTGCTGACCAAGGAAGGTCAGACGATTTGGTCGAAGCATGCGTTCACCAACAGCCGGAGATTGGATGTCCCGCCGACCGCTCCGCACATGATGCCAACGCCGGGGAAGAAGTACCTTCAGAATGACGCGTGGGACTTTGTCCCGGAACTGGCCAAGACCCAGGAGTTGGCGAAAGCGGCGCTGAACTGATGGGTACGCAACGGCTCACAGAGCGCACGAGAACCCCCGTCGGTGGAAGACGGGGGCTCTCGACTGTTGTTTAACCGGACTTGCAGTTAAGGCAGGACCTTGGGGATGCACCAAGCCAGGACAAAGAGGATCCCCAGGATCGGGCTCATTCCGATGGCGAACATGATGACTTCGCTGGGCTTGACCGGGTCGGCTGGCTGCATCGAGTTCTTCCTTTCGGGGCCGCGCCGTCCGTTGTTGGCAGGCAGGGCCGCGGTTCTCTCGTGGAAATGGTAGCACAGGCCAACTTATTTTGGCGCGGGGCAGGGCGCCCATGCGGACTGATACATTGAGTGGGGTGACCGCCGCCATCGCGAGATCGCCAATGCCGATCTGAAGTAGACCGCTCGTTTCAAGTTGATGGCCGATTGCGGCGGGCGCACCGTGGGAAACCCGTGCCACGAGGCAGCGCTGTAAGAATTCGCTGTTGAGGACCGGCCGGGATCAGGAGTGGGAGTGCAGGAGGGCGGCAGCCCTCTGCCGGGGGAGTGGGGGTGCCCCCCACATAGATTGCTCCTCTTTTTTCCAGGGGTGAGGGAGTGGCTCATATCCCCCAACCCCCGACACTGAATAGATACGCACCGCTATTTTCGTTGCACCACCCACCAGATATGGTGTACGCTCGGTTGGCGACCACATCCTATCTAGTTACCGGAGACCTATCATGTTGCGAAAGATAGTGGGTATCCTGCTCGCATTGGTCATACTTGTTACGTCGGCGCCGTTCGCCCCCTTGGCCTTCGCCGCCGACGACTACGACATCGCCAATGGGCATTTCTTCACCCAGGCGGCGCCCAAGGGCAAGGGTTACAGTGTTACCGATCAGGACGGCGTTCGGTTCTGGAGCGAGTTTCAGCGGCTGGGTGGAGCCGCGGCGGTGGGCTACCCGGTTTCCCGGCGGTTCCTGTGGAGCGGTTTCGTGACCCAGGTCATGCAGCGGGTCGTGTTCCAGTGGCGCCCCGACCTGAACCAGGTGTTGTTCGTCAACGTCTTCGATCTGTTCTCCGAGGCCGGCCAGGACGACCGGCTGTTGGCGACGCGTTCGACCCCCAAGCCGCTGCCGCCGTCATTCGACGCCGGCCGGAGCTTCCCCGAAGTGGTGCAGGCTCGCTTGGCGTTGCTGGACGAAACCCCCCCGATCCGGGCTGCCTACAACGGCGTGGTGGGTGATCCCTTGACGATGAACGGGTTGCCCACGTCTCGTGTCACCGACATGGGCAACCACTTTGCCCTACGGACCCAGCGTGTGCTGTATCAGCAGTGGAAGGTGAACGTCCCGTGGGCTTCCGCCGGTCAGGTAACTGCAGCGCTGGGAGGCAGCATCGCCATCGAACTCGGGATCTTCCCGAAAGAGGTTATCGAGGCCGAGAGCGTTCCGGGAGAGAGCCGGCCCCTGGTGACGGTGCCGCTCCCCACCCGTCAACCACCCCCACCGCCTGCAGTGCGGACCGCGCCGCTGGGTTATGGGTTCCAGATTGACCCCAGCGAGGGTTACGAACGGGCTCAGCAACTGACCCGAGACGCCGGCTTTAATTGGATGAAGTATCAGATCCGTTGGGAGGAGTTTGAACCGCGGCCGGGCAGCTACCAGTGGACCTTTTTGGACCGGGTGGTGAACGGCGCCCAGACGGCTAACTTGAAACTTCTGCTCAGTGTGGTGGCCGCGCCGGGTTGGGCCCGCACCGGTCAGGACCTGGCCCAGCATGGCCCGCCGCAAGATCCAGACACCTACGCCCGCTTCGTCGGTGTGGTCGCTGCCAGGTACAAAGGCAGGATCCATGCCATCGAGGTGTGGAACGAACAGAACCTTGGCCGCGAATGGGGTGGAGCCAACAAGCAGAACGCCGCAGCTTATGCCGCCCTCCTGAAACCGGCCTATCAGGCGATCAAGACCGTGGATCCCAATATCCAAGTCATCACGGGCGCACTCACTCCCGCGGGAAACGTGAATATTCCGGACCTGGGCGGCGTTCTGGCGCGCGACGACGTGGAATACCTCCAGGAGATGTACGACGCTGGAATCAAGGGGTTCTACGATGGCATCGGCGTGCATCCCAGCGGGTTCAACAACGCCCCTGACCTGGACCCCGGCGACGCTGCGGTGCAGGGGCGTGCGGGCGGCTTTCACGGACACCGCAGCTTCTACTTCCGAAACTTTGAGTACTACCGGGACGTGATGGTGCGCAACGGAGATGAGGCCAAGTCGTTGTGGTTCACCGAGTTCGGCTGGGCGACCGGCGGCCAGGCAGGCGCCGAGTGGGGTTACGCCCAGGAAAACAGTGAGACCAACCAGGCGGAATGGCTTGCCAAGGCCTTCCATATCGGCAAGGAGCGGCCCTACATTGCAGTGATGTTCGTTTGGAACCTGAACTTTTTCGGCACCGACCAAGCGAAACGCGCCTTCGCTGTGATCAACCCCGATTGGTCGCCGCGCCCGGCTTACTGGGCGCTGAAAAACCTCCCGAAGTAACCAACCGCGTGGACGAAGGAGGCGGCTTCCGGGGCCCGCCTTCTTGTTGCCATCTGCTGGGGTTAGCGGGTAGGATACCCACAGCCCGCCAAGGGGCGCCGCCGCCGCCGAGGTCCCCGGAGAACGCGTTCATGCTGGAAGCTACCCTGACCGACAGCCGCCTTCAAGCCGTCGTCGCAGCCGCAGCCTTGCGGAGCGCCCCGGCCTTATGGGCGGCAACCGAGGTCGCCCTCACCGCAGGCGCCTCCTGGGCCGACCTTGAGCAGGCGGTGGAAGCAGCCGCGCAATCGGCGGCAGAGGCGGTTCGTTTGGAGGCGCTTGCGACGCTGCGGGAGGTGGCTGCACGGCATGGCGCGTCGGAGCGGTGGGGATTTCCCGGAAGAATTGAGAGTTGAGCGGCGTCCGTGAATAGGAGTGGGAGTGCACGAGGGCGGCAGCCCTCCTGCTGGCGAGTGGGTCATATCCACGAACCCCTGACCCTCCTCCTATGAAAATGCGGTTAAACGTATCCCGGCGGGATAAACGGAACAACTTATTTTCATCCTCGGTGGCGGACCGACGGCCCATGGATCACTGCTGTGAAAAGGCGTTGGCTCACCAGGGACAGCATCCCCTCCAGGGGTGTCCAGCGGGTCTCCCGCTGGCGGGGAGTGTAAGGGGTGTACCCTCGCCATCCATTTCTTTATCCTCCTCCGGGGGAGGAGGGTGTCAAGGGCGCGCCCCGTCCGCCATGAGTGATCTTGGCGGGAGGCCGCCCTCCTAGCCTTTTCATGAACCGGTGGTGACCCCATGGTCATGGGCGTCTGAATAGATAGGTTGCACCCGTGAATTACGAGGAGGAAGCACAGTGCTGATACTGTACGTGAACGTTGACGTGAAACCGGATCGGATTCCCGAGTTCCTTACCGCAATCCGCGATAACGCGGCCTGCGCCGTCAGGGACGAGCCGGGGTGCTTGGGGTTCGATGTGTTGCAGAGCGTGGATGATACGACGAAGTTCGTGTTTTACGAGGTGTACCGGGACCAGGACGCCCTGGCGGCGCACCGGCAGACACCCCACTTCAAGCGTTACTTCGAACGGACTCAAGACTTGGTGGCAGGCCCGCTGAGCCGGCACATGTTGCACAACCTTCACCCGGATGACAGCGCTTGGGTCAAGCGGGCGCCGTTCGACGCCCGGGATACCATGGTCTTTCGCTTGCTGAGTCAGACGATCAAGGAAGGGTCACTGGAGGCCTATCGCTCGACGATGGGCCGGATGGCCGCCGCCATGGCCCGCAACGAGCCGGGTGCGCTTCGTTTCGATGTCATCGAGGAGTCGGACGCGCCCGGAAACATCGTGGCCTATGAGGTGTACCGGGACCAGGCGGCACGCGCGGCCCACCGGGAGACCGCCCATTTCAAGGAGTTCGCCCCCGCCATCCGGGAACTCGTGGCGTCTGCTGAGGGGAAGGAATACCGGAACGTGACCAAGTAGCCCCCGGCGCCAGGTTCGTCGAGGGCTCAGACGCCGGCAGGCCGCTTGCGTTTGGGCCCCACCAGATACTGCTCGATGCGGGGTTTCAGGTGGTGGGGGATCTTGGCGTGGAACAGGGTGCCCCGCTCGTTGTATTTTTCCGAGAGCACCTGGCCGTAGCTGCGGAAGAAATGGAGCAGGTGAGGGAGTTGGTAGGGGATCTCCACTCGGACTTCCACCATATCCTCGCCCAAGCGGCCGGTGATGCGGTCGATGAGCAGATCGAGCCCCCACCCCTTCTCGGCCGACACCAGCACCACCTCGTCTCCGGGCACCATCCCGGCGAAGACTGAGCCGTCGCCAGGGCCGGGGTAGTGGCTGGCGAGCAGATCCACCTTGTTGCCCACGCGCAGCACCGGTTTCCCCGTTACCCCAAGTTCCTCGAGCAGGTCATCGACCGTCTGCGCCTGCTCCGCGGCGCGGGGATGGCCGATGTCGAACACGTGCAGCAGCAGCGCGGCTTCGGATAGTTCTTCGAGCGTCGCCCGGAATGCTGCGACGAGGTGAGTGGGGAGCTTCTGAATGAAGCCCACCGTATCGGTGAGCAGCACCTCGCGTTGGCTGGGCAGCTTAATTCGGCGGGTGGTGGGGTCCAGGGTGGCGAACAGTTTGCCTTCCGCCAGCACCCCCGCTTTGGCGATGGCGTTCATCAGCGTCGACTTTCCGGCGTTGGTGTAACCGACCAGCGCGACCACGGGGACGCCGCGGCCCGACCGCCGTCTGCGGTACAGCGCTCGATGGCGGCGCACGGCTTCGAGGTCATCCTTGAGCCGCTCGATGCGCCGCCGGATCAACCGGCGGTCGGTTTCGAGTTGGGTCTCGCCCGGCCCCCTGGTGCCGATGCCGCCGCCCAACCGCTCCAAGTGACTCCACTGACCCGCCAGCCTCGGTAACAGATATTCGTGTTGCGCCAACTCCACCTGGAGGCGGCCCTCACGGGTCTGGGCCCTGCGGGCGAAGATGTCCAGGATCAGGGCGGTCCGGTCCAGGATTTTGACCTTGAGGGCGTTTTCGAGGTTCTTCTGCTGGGTCGGGGAAAGCTCGTCGTCGAAGAGGACGAGGGTCGCCTGCTCCGCTTCGATGGCATTCACCAGTTCCTGCAGCTTACCCTTGCCCACGTAATGCGCGGGCGACGGCGATTCCAACCGTTGGATGAAGCGACCACGAACCTCAGCGCCCGCGGTGGTGGCCAACTGGGCGAGTTCGGCGACCGAGTCCTCGGCGGGGAAAAGCCCGTCGTGCGCGCCTGAATCGACCGCCACGAGCAGCGCGCGCTCGGGGGGTGTGGCCGTGGGGTGGGTCAAGGTGACCGGTTCGGGTTCGCGGCGGAGTGGAGTTCTGCGGCTGTTTTCACTGCACTCATGGTAGGGTTGCGCAGGGCCGGTGTAAAGGCGGCGGCCTGTCCGCCTGTCCGCGGTGCACCAAGTTTTTGTACCTCAGAGTAAGCTCAGGGGGAATCCGGCTCGTAGATCGGGCGGCGGGGCGTTGCCTGAGCCCGTCCTGAGCTTGCCGAAAGGGGCCCTCGAAGGCACCGGGGAAGGGCAACGTGCGGTCTTCAAAGGTTGACGTCCGTTGACACGCGGCCGGCGGTGCCTTCGACAGGCTCAGGCAACGCCTCCACCAGTTTGAACTGCCAAACATCTACAGGAACTTGGCACACCCGTTTCGCCTCACCGTCTTACGTGAGCCGCTGCAATTCCGCCGCAGCCTGGCGCATGCCGATCTCGAAGGCAGTTGCCCCGCCGTTGGCGGGGTGGCGCACCGGCCGGCATTCAACCTTCAACAGAGCCAGAGCGTGTTCCGCCTGGCGTCCAAGGGCGACGACCAGCCGGGGCTGCACCATCCCGATGACCTCGCCCAGGAGCGGCGCAAAGGCGCTGATTTCGGATCTGGTGGGAGTCCGGTTGGTGAGAGGTTGTCCAAGATGGTGCGGGTGGAAGGGCACCGTGTTCCAGATGAAGGGCGAAAGTGCCATTGCCGCGGAGACGCGACGGAAAATGGTGGCGGTGGCCTCGGCATAGGGCCGGCCAAGGCTGGTCGGGCGGCCGTTGATCCCGTCGGTGGGGCCGGCAACGAGCATCCGTTCACTCACCAGCGGGATGCCGGAAAAGCGCCCTCCCCGATAACCCGGGGCCTCGGAGACCACGAGCATCATTGGTGGCGTTTCGAAGCTTGCGAGATAGCTGCGCAGGTTGTCTCGCCGCATGGGTGCGGCTCCCGGCAGATCGAACTCGGAGTCCTCGTCCCGGTACTGGTTGAACAGCAAGCCGGTCGTGGAGAAGGGGAACAATTGGCTCGTGAACAGGTCCCACAGGGGGTCGAGCAGCACGAACGCGCGGGTCAGGCGGGTTCGATGGTTGCGGTGAGGCCGCGGGATTCGAGGCAATTGCGATAGCGTGTGGCCCGCTCATGAGGGCAGGTGATCACCAGCGCCATGCCGTGCGCGTGGGCTTCAAGCATGACATCTGCCGCCCGCGCGTGGTCCAACTCAGGGACGCAGTGTGTGAGGGAATTGACGACATGGTCCATGGAGTTCACGTTGTCGTTGAACAGGAACACTACGTACAGCGGACCGAGGACCTCCTCGGTGATGACGTCTCGTTCCAGCACCGGAGTGGCGGTGGTCACTGCGGCACCCGCCGGACGCTGTCCCGCAACCACATCTCCAGCATCGCCACGTAGATGCCGCCGCTGGTGATGGCGACGCCGACGCCGGCTATCTCCTCATCGGGAACCGTCACCATGATCCCGTTGCGTTGCAGGAAGGCGAGGGTCAGCGCCACTCCGGTCTGGGTGTTGGCTTTAGCAAACGGTTTTCCCCGCACCAGTTCGAACATCAGGTAGGAAGCGAGCCAGAGGATATCGCCCTTTTGGTCGCGGGCGGCGTTGATAGCCCGGTCTAAAGTGCTTTTCAGCCGGTTCCTGTCCACCTCGCCCGGTTCGCCCAGGGCGAGCCGCTCCAGCAGTGCGGCGTGGAATGCGACGGTCTGATCGACGTCCGGATAAGCGAAGGCGGGGGCTGGTTGGCTCTGGGGCGGCTGCTGCGGCCTGCTAGTCATTCAAATGCTCCAAGGCTGTGCGGTGCCTTTGGACCACGGCGTCCAACGCCTTCTCCCATTCGATGGAAAACCAGGGGGCCACATCGATGGGGTGCAGGAACAGGCCATCATCGGTGGCGATCACCTCCATCCGGACTCCAGGCACAAGGTGGTAGCGTTCCGCCATCTTTTTGGGGACGATGAGCGCCAGCCCGCTGCCGCTCTTGAACAGTCTACTTGCCATGTCGGGCCTCGCTGCGGCCCGAGGCCTTCGAGCGCGATTTCCTCGCCTCGTTGGTCACTTGACGCTCCACTTCTCCAGACGGCGCATCGCTTCATCGATGCGGTCATCGGGGGTGGTGAGGGCGATTCGGATGTAGCCCTCACCACTTGGGCCGTAGCCGATTCCCGGCGTCACCACCACGCCGGTCTCGTCGAGCAGGCGGGCGCTGAAGGGGATGCTCTTTTCGCTGGTGGGGATGCCCGCCCACACGAAGAAGGAGGCCTTGGGACTCTCCACCCGGAAGCCGAGTTTCTTGAGTACAGACACGATGCCATCGCGGCGGCGGGCGTAGATCTGAGAGTTCCGTTCGGGGGTATCCTGGGGCCCCAGGAGGGCGGTTATGGCCATGTGCTGGATGGCCTGTGGGATGCCGGAATCGATATTGGTCTTGACCCGGAGCAGGGCGTTGATGATGTCCGGTTGGCCCACTGCCATGCCCACCCGCCACCCGGTCATGTTGTAGGTCTTGCTGAGGGAGTGGAACTCGACGCCAACATCCTTCGCCCCCTTGGCCTCCATGAAGCTCACCGGGCGATAGCCATCATAGGCAACCTCGGTGTAGGGAGCGTCGTGGAGCACCGCCACGTCGTATTTCTTGGCGAAGGCGACCACCCGCTCGAAGAAGTCGAGGCTGGCAACCGCGGCGGTCGGGTTGTTGGGGTAGTTGAGCCACATGACCTTGGCCTTGGTGGCCACATCCGCCGGGATGGCGTCGAGGTCGGGCAGGAAGCCGTTCTCCTCCTTCAGCGGGAAGAAATAGCTTTCACCTCCGGCGAACATGGTGCCCACGGAGTACACCGGATAGCCCGGGTCCGGGACCAGCGCCACATCCCCAGGGTCGATGAAGCACAGCGCGATGTGCCCGATGCCATCTTTCGAACCGATCAGTCCGAGGACTTCCTTCTCCGGGTCGAACTCGACGCCGAAGCGGCGTTGGTACCAGGTGGCGACCGCCTGCCGCATCTCCGGGAGGCTATCCGACTCCGGATAGCGGTGATTGACCGGGTCCTGCGCGGCTTTCCACATGCTGTCCAGCACATGCTGGGGAGTCGGGAGGTCAGGGTCACCGATGCCCAAGGAGATGACGTCTACTCCCTGGGCCTTCTTCTCCTGGATGCGCCGGCTGATCTCGAAGAACAGGTATGGCGGCAGTTTGTCGATGCGTTTCGCGAGGTTCATTCGGCTCCTCAGGAGGGGATCGCGTGTCGATATAGACAGGGGTACACTACGAGGGGCAAAGGCGGCTTGTCAACCTCCGAAACAACTTGTGAAACACATCACAACCTTGACACGCAAGCGCCCCTTCTATACCGTTCTGGTAGCCATTATGACTCTAACGAGGAGCGTGCATCATGCCTGTCATCGACGCGGATACGCATCTGATCGAAACCGAACAGACCTGGGATTTCATGGACAAGGCCGATAGTCAATACCGGCCGATTATCGTCGCCCCCAAGGGGGAGGGTGGCAAACAATACTGGTTTATTGACGGAAAGATCCGCGGCGGTGCTCGCACTGCGGTTACGGCGCAGGACGTGCACCAGATGGAGCAGACCGTCGGGCGAAAGATGAACGCGCCCGACGAGGCACGCGAGGGCGGCGTCCAGGCCCGTCTCAAGCACATGGACCAGTTGGGAGTGGACATCCAGGTCCTGTGGCCTACGGTGTTTCTGGAGCGGATCGCCGACCGCGCCGAGGCCGAGGTGCCGGTGTGCCGTGGCTACAACCGCTGGCTGGGGCAGATCTGGAAAGAGGCTAATGGCAGGCTCCGCTGGGTTGCGGTGCTGCCGCTCTTGAGCATTCCGGACGCCTTGGATGAACTGCACTGGGCGCATCAGAACGGGGCCGTCGGCATCTTCATGCGGGGCATCGAGGGCGAGCGGCTGATGCATGACCCCTACTTCTTCCCGATCTACGAAGAGGTTGCCCGGTTGAACATGGCCGTCGGTGTGCACGCCGGCAACGCCAATCCATACGTGCGAGATCTGTTCCAGCAGCGCAACAACCCCGGCACCTTCTGGGCCTATCGCATGTCGGCCATCGGGGCCTTCCACTCGATGATCATGACTGGCCTGCCCGACAAATTCCCGACGCTCCGGTTTGGTTTCGTGGAGTTGGCAGCGCAATGGGTGCCGTGGGCGCTCAAGGATGCGATGCGGCGGCTCCCGCAGCAGCGCGGGCGGCTCATCGCCGAGAACCCGATGAAGGCTTACCGGATGTATGTTGCCTGCCAACGGGATGATGATGTCTCCTACATCGTCCGGTACAGCGGTGAGGACAACCTGGTGATGGGCACCGACTACGGGCACCACGACCATGCGGCCGACCTGGACGGGCTGCAGAAGCTCAAGGACACCGGCGACCTGAGCCCAGCGGTGTACAAGAAGATCGTCGACGACAATCCCCGAGCTCTCTACGCTCTCTAGCCGGCAGCGTTTCCAAGAGCGCAATACACAAGGCCCCCGATGACTCGGGGGCCTTGTGTATTGCATTTCGGTGTCGCTCAGGCGGGAACCGCCTCAACCGTCTCGGCATCCCCAGCCGCGGTACGATTTTCCTGCCACTGCGCCAAGTCCTCGATGTTCGATTCTATCTGCATCACTGCCAGCTCCCGCAGCCCAATTGGGAGCGCCTGAGCGTTCGAGAACGCCTGTCGGAGGCGCACGTCGAGCGACGTCGAGCGCCGGTCGATGTGCGGCACGAAGCCGGCCATCTGGATCAACTCCGTGGGGGAGATGTCCAGCGCCTGGCACAGGATGAGAATCGTTGACAGGCGCGGGTCGGCACTCTTGCCCGATAGGATGCGGTACACCGCCCACCGGCTCGACTCCCGCGTCACCCGCTCCAAGAGTTGCCGCCGGATCAACCCTTTTGCCGCCATCGCGTTCCAAACCGCCTCGGCTAGAGCCATCGCTGCCACCTCCGCTTGGTGTTCAGCTGGGCCGAACATCTACGGACCCAACTAATGTTGCTATTGTGCAACAAAAAAGGCGGTTGTGCGCTATCGACTGGCCAATAATTTTGGAATCCATGACAACATTCGATGGTTCTGTTATGAGCAGCGCCTGTTGCTCACCCCCTTCGCCGGGACGACCTGCCTTTGGTGGGCTGAAACTTGGGCAGGCTGAACTCCGCAGTCGCATCCTCCCACACCACCTCCACCCGGTCACCGATCTTCAACGATGCGGCGTCCGCATTGACCACGTTGGTGGTCATGCGCCAACCCTCGTCCATCTCGAGCACCGCCAGGATATAGGGGACATCGGGCCGGAACGCGGGATCGGCGGGCTGCAGCACCACCGTGAAGGAGTAGACCCGTCCTTTTCCGGTCGATTCCACCCACTCCAGCGTGCCGACGCCGAAGCACTCCTTGCCGGGGCAGATATCCCGTGGGTAGAACACGCGGGCGCCGCAGGCTTTGCAACGCTGGAAGGTGAGGCGGTGCTGTTTGGCCGCCTCCCAGAAGGGGCGACTGTTGTAGCTGGGTGTGGGCAGCGGCTTGGTGTAGGGCGGTGGGGTTGTCATGGTTTGCTCCTGTTGGATTCGAATCGGATCACAGCGCGGCTTCGCTGGCCAGCACCATTGCCGACTGCTGGGAGAACAGGCCGCCCGATCCGGTGACGAACACGAGGTCGGTGGGACCGGCCACCTGGTGTTCACCGGCCGTCCGGCGGATCTGCCGCACCGCCTCGGAGACGTGGCTGCAGCCGCCGGCCAGCGCCGCCTGCCCGTAGGACATCTGGCCGCCGTGAGTGTTGAGCGGCAGGTTGCCCTTGATGGTGAAGTCCTGCTCCTGGATCCAGTCGCCGCCCTCGCCCTTCTTGCAGAAGCCGGATTCCTCCATTTCACAGATCACCGTGATGGTGTAGGAATCGTAAATCTCCAGCACCTGCATGTCCTTGGGGCCATAGCCGGCCATTCGGAACGCCTTGCGGGACGCTTGGCCAACCGGGGAGATGCTGATCTCGCCCACGTGAGCCAGATTGTTGCGCTGGATCGAGTGGGCGCCGCCGAGCACGTAGGCCGGTTTGTTGCGCATGCCGCGAGCGAGGTCAGCGCGGGTTACTACGAAAGCGCAGGCCCCCGAGACGGGCATGACGCATTCCAGCAGGTGCAGCGGGTCGGCCACGATGCGGGAATTGACCACGTCTTGGACGGTGAGCGGGGAGTCGTAGAAAACCGCCCAGGGGTTGTGGTTGGCGTTGTAGCGCTGGTCCACCGAGATCTTGGCCCGCTTTTCGACGGTGGTCCCGTAGAGCATCTCGTGCCGGCGCGCAATCATGGCGTACCAGCCGTTGGCGGCCACCACCGGACCGAAGGGGGCGGTGAACTCGGAGCCCCAGGTCTCAGTGCGGCGGGAATGCTCCGGCCGGGGGGCCCGAGGGTCCATGGCAGTGGCGGTGCCGCAAAGCACGAAATCGGCCAGTCCCGCGTTGACATAAGCGGCGGCCTGCACCGCCATCACCACGCCTGCGGCGCCCTGGACGTCGCAACCCGTGGCCCAAGTGGGAAAGATGCCCATGTGTTCCGCCATCACGGCGTTGAAACCGCTGGCCGTCTGCTGAATCTCGGGCTCCATGATGAGGCCGTCGATGTCGCTCTTGGTGAGGCCGGCGTCCTGGATGGCCAGGTAACAGGCCTCGGTCAGCAGACTGATGGTATCCCGGTCGGGGCGTTCCCGCTCCGGCTTCAATTCCCCAATCCCGACGATCGCGGCGGCCCCTCGCATGGTGTCTGGCATCGTTCCTCCTGATGGTGCGCTGTGCCTGGAAAAGGCGCGCTCAGCGTAGATCGATGACCTGCCGCCGTCAACGCCCCACCGATAGGGATATCTATTCAGTGTCAGGGGGTCGGGGGTATGAGCCACTCCCCGGACCCCACGAAAAAAGAGGAGAATCCTCTGTGGGGGGCACCCCCATGCCCCCGGCAGAGGGCTGTCGCCCTCGTGCATTCCCACTCCCTGAGCCCGGATGCCCCTCAACAGTGAACTCTTACCGATAGGGAACTGGCCCACCGATGGGCACAGATTTTCACGGATTCCAGAAATACCGAGGTTGAGGGGTTGCTTGAACCCCCCCTGGCGTCGCCATCACGGATGTAGCGGCGGGTTTCAAACCCGTCCTTGGCGCGGCAACGGCCGCCCGCCCCGGCGTCTGCGATAGGGTAGAATGGCCGCATCCTTTGGTCTTCTGGAGGCATCGTGCGAGCAGATATCGCATCGTTTTGGCAGCGGACCCGGTCGGAGTTGGACCGCGTTCCGATGAACGCCGAGGCGACCCCGGCCCCGGAGCAGAGCGCCCGGGAGTACGACACCTGGCGGGTGGTGCTGGACACCTTCGGCGGGATCAAGATCCGGGCTTGGTTCTCGGCCCCGAAGGATGCGGCTCCCGGCCGCCGCTTTCCGGTCATCGTATCGATCCCTGGCTATGTGGGCACCCGGCCGATTCAATCGATGCTGCTGAACTTGGGCTATGCGGTGCTGAACCTCTACCCGCGGGCCCAGGGTGAGAGCATCCCCGAGTGGGACCTCGACCACGGCACCAAGATCACCTACCACTTGGAGGACAAGGAGCGGTACTACTACCGCGGCTGCTACATGGACCTGATCCGCGGGGTGGACTTCCTGATGACCCGCTCTGAGGTCGACACCGAACGGATCGCTGCGTGGGGCAGGAGCCAGGGCGGCGGTCTCTCGCTGGCGCTGGCAGCGCTCGACAAGCGGATTAAGGTGTCGGTGGCGGAGGAGGCGTTCCTTTCGAACTTCCCCGTGGCCGCGGCCGGGGGTGGTTCGCCCTACACCCAGCTCCGGGACTACCTGGAGCAGCACCCCGCTGATCGGGCGGCCATCATGGCCAATCTGGAGTACTTCGACCCGATGAACCTGGTGGATGCCATTGAGTGCCCGGTGCTGATGAACGTGGGCATGAAGGATGTGACGGTCACGTATGACACCATCGCCCCCACCTTTGCGAACATCAAGAGCATCAAGGGGCTGCTGGTGTACCCGGACCTGGCGCACGACACCTGTTCGGACTTCAACCTCCAAGCGTTGAACTGGCTGAAGCGATACGTGGGGTAGCGCGAGTAATAGAAGGGGACCATTGGTCCCCTTCTTTTTCTCGCGTCGTTGGGTGTGGGGACGCCCCACGCCCCGGCAGAGGGGCTCTCGCCCCTCGTGCACTCCCCATCGCCGATACTGCTGCACTCGCAGTGCCCTACGGGTGTTCTGTAGCCCCCCCCGCTCCCCTCCGGTTTCGGCGGGAGTGCAGGGCCGAGATACAAGGGTGGAGCCCTTTGCAAAGGGGTGCGGGGCATGTTCCCCCGCAATTCTACTTCGACAGTCTGCGGGCGAGGGCGAGCTTGTCCCGCCCCGTCTTGACCATCGCCGTGTCGACCATCGCCCCGCGGAAGGTGACGGCGGTGGTGCCGCGGCGTTCCGCCTCTTCCATCGCCTCGATCAACTCCTCCCAGTAGGTCACCTCTTCGGTGGTAGGGCTGAACACCTCGTTGATGACGGGGAGGTGCAGCGGGTGGATGGCCTTCATACCGGTGTAGCCCAGTTGGCGGGCCCGCTGGGCGAACCCCCGGAGGCCGTCCAGGTCGTGGATATCGGTCCACAGCCCGGTCATGGGATAGGCGACGCCCGCGGCCCGGGCGTCCAGCAGGATCTTGGAGCGCAGATAGAGCGACTCGTCGCCCTCGGCGGTCCAGGTGAAGCCGATGGCTTGGGCGGCGTCGCCGCCCGGCGCAGCGCTGGCGCCCATGTGGGCCACGCGGGGCGAGGCCTTGGCCACCTCGTAGGCCTGGCGGATGCCCTCGGCGGTCTCCAACAGCGGGTTGATGATGACCGAACCGGCAGGCATTCCCGCCCGGTACTCAAGCCAGTCCAGGATGGCCGCCACCACCACCACGTCCTCGGGCCCGCGGGTCTTGGGGAGTAGGATGCCGCACAGGCCGGGGCACACCACCGCTTCGAGGTCGTCCAGGAGGTGGGCGGTGTCGGGGGCGTTGGTGCGCACGAAGAGGGTGTGGTCCCCGCCGAATTGGCCGATGGCGGCCCGCACCAGGCGACGGGCATCCTCCCGCTCGGCCTCGGGCACCGAGTCCTCCAGGTCGAAGATGAAGCTGTCGGACTCGATGGTGGGGACCCGGTCCAGCCAGCGCTGCCGGTTGCCGGGGATGAAGAGGGCGGACCGGAGGGGCTTGGGGTCGATGGGCATGGGGTGGCTCCTGGGGGCGATTGGCGGGCGGCCCGAGATTTTGAGGAGGGGCCGGTGAGGGAAATGATACCGCGATGGGTCAGCGGTGTCAGGTGAGGCCCGCCCAGCAGTGCCGCAGGAACCTTCCCCGGATGGGGAGTGCACGAGGGGCGCAGCCCCTCTGAGTTTGTGAGTTTTTGGCGTTCCGGGGTAGTTTTGGCCGCAAGCCAGGCATTAAATGGGGGCGATTTCGGCTCGATCCAGCAAAAAGTCACAAACTCTCTGCTGGAGTGTGGGGTGTCCCCACACCCAAACGAAATGGGCGGGTGGGTGGGCCAGTACCGGTGGGTTCTTCAGCCGCATTCGGAGCGGGCGGGGTACCGGCCCGGATTCAGCCCCGATACAACCCCACGTAGTTCTCGGCGAGACTGGTCGACGCGGCCTCCGAACTGGTGACGTAGCGCAGTTGCGAGAGCTGCAGGCGCTGCTGGAACGGGTCGTCGTCGGGGAAGCGGTGGAGCATGGCGGTCATCCACCACGAGAAGTGCTCCGCCCGCCACACCCGGCCGAGGCAATCGTTCGAGTAGCGGTCGAGCAGGGCGTCGTCGCCGGCGCCGTAATGAGCGCCGAGGGCCGCCGCCAGCACCCGCGCATCGGCGATGGCGAGGTTCATCCCCTTGGCCCCGGTGGGCGGAACGATGTGCGCGGCGTCGCCGGCCAGGAACAGCCGCCCGTGCTGCATCGGCTCCACCACGTAGCTGCGCATGCCGGTGATCCCCTTCTCCAGGATGGGGCCGGAATCGAGAGTGAAGCCGGGGACCGAGAGTCGCGCCCCCAGTTCATCCCAGATGCGGCCGTCGGGCCAGGCGTCGAGGCTATCGTCGGGCGGCACCTGGACGTAGAGGCGGCTCAGTTCCGGTGAGCGCATGCTGTGGAGCGCGAAGCCGCGCTCGTGGTAGGCGTAGACCACCTCCTCGCTGGACGGCGGCACGGCGGCGAGGAGGCCGAGCCAGGCGAAGGGGTACTCCTTGTCGTAGACGGTGAGGGCCGAGGCGGGGATGCTGCCCCGGCTCACCCCGTGGAAGCCGTCGCACCCCGCCACGAACTGGCCCTCGAGTTCGCGTGGCTCACCCTCGTGGGTGTAGCGCACCACCGGCCCATCGGTGAGCGCACCCTCGATCCCGACCGCCTCGGCTTCGAACAGGATGACGCCGCCGTCGTCGAGCCGGGCTTTGATGAGGTCCTTCACCACCTCCTGCTGCCCGTAGACGAAGATCGACGCGCCGCCGGTGAGTTCGGAGAGGGGAATGCGGTGGCCCGCTCCGTCGAAGCGGAGTTCGATGCCGTGGTGCACCATGCCCTCCCGGTCGAGCCGCTCCGCGACGCCCATCGACCGCAGCAGGTCGACGCTGCCCTGCTCCAGCACCCCAGCCCGCACCCGCCGCTCGACATAGTCCCGGCTGCGGTTCTCCAGCACCACCGAGTCGATGCCGCGCTGGGCGAGGAGATGGGCGAGGACGAGCCCCGCCGGGCCAGCGCCGATGATCGCTACTTGGGTGCGCATGGGTGGGGTGGGGTTCCTCCACGGGGCGTGGTTGGCGGCGGTGGGCCGCACGCACCGCATTCTATCACCGGCGCCGGTGGTGGACTCTGGAAATGTCTCGCGGTATCTATTCCGACATGACGGGCTGCGTCTCGTGGTTTGCCCCACCCCCGAGAACAAAAGATAAGTTTGTTCCTGGGGGAACACCCCCAGGCTCCCGGCAGGATGGCTTCGCCCCCTGCACCCCCGTGTTTGAACCTCAACCCTGAACCCGTACGCTCGCGGGGCTCGAAGGGTATTGTGTGCTGGCGCGCGGCCTTCCTTACTGTTCGAGCGCAGCGAGAATCTACGACGTCTCGACGCGGGTCCTGGTTCCGAGGAAAACTCCGCCTTCGGACCTTCCTCGCCCCTGGGAGGGAGAGGACCGAGGGGGGGCGACACAAACGGGGGCCCGCAGGGGCCCCCGTTCGATGCTACCGTTGTCGGTTAGCCGCCGAAGCCCTTGCCGGAGCGCTCGATGCGCTCGACTTCCTTGTTCTCTTCGGAGTCGCCCGCGATCTCCCGGCCGTCGGGGGTGAGGCGGCCGGTGGGCTTGCCGCTGTCGTTGGCGCCGAAGCGCACCATCACCAGGTTCACACCACCCGAGCTCTGGAACCAGTAGTTGGCGTGCTTGGGAATCATGATGCCCTCATGCCTGCCCAGCACCACCGTGTTGTCGTCGGTCTCGAGGCGGAAAGTGGCTTCGCCCTCCAGCACGAGGAAGCTGTGGTCCTCGTTGGGGTGGTTGTGCATGCCGTTCTCGCCGCCCTCGGCGTACACCTTCACCATGATGGTGGTGAGATCGGTCTTGGCCCGCATATCGGTGGTGCGGCCCTGGCTGAGGTACGGGGTGCGCAGGTCGTATATCTGCGCGGTGCTCTTTACGGTCGTTGTCATTCGAGATCTCCTCTTTCGGCTATTTCCTACCTATCCGTTTTGAGTTCGAAGTTGAGGGCTGCGTCCCGGTCCCCCCACCCCGAGGAAGAGAGATGTTTTTGTTGCTGGGGGAACACCCCCAGGCCCCCGGCAGAGGGCTCTCGCCCCCTGCACTCCCGTGTCCAATCCCCGAACACCGAACTCGTACACCTATCCTACCGCTACGGTTTCAGGCACCCGCATGTGGTACAGGCGGGCGACGTTCTCGCGGACCAGCTTGGCCCGCACCTCGCCCGGCAGGTGCCCCAGGTCGCGTTCGATGACCTTGAGGGAGTTGGGCCAGGGCGAGTTGGGGTGGGGGTAATCGCTGGACCACATGCAGACCTCCTGGCCCCACCAGCCCAGGTTGTGGCCGCCCACGGTGTCGTTGAAGAAGGTGGCCCACACCTGGCCCCGCTCGATGTACTCGCTGGGCGGGACCGAGATGGGGAACTCCACGCTCTTGTTGAAGCGGCGGAAGTAGTAGTCCCACTGCTGGAAGTAGAAGGGCATCCAGCCGATCTCGCTCTCCACGATGACGACCTTTAAGCGCGGGAAGCGGTCCAGGGTGCCGCTGATCATGATGTCGAACAGCCCGTTCAGGGTGTCGTTCATCTTGGCGTTGACCGCGGTCTTGATGACGTCGGTACCCGTAATGTTGGGTTTTTTGGTGTAGTTGTGGCCGGTGAGGATGTGGAGCGCCACCGGGGCGTCCAGGTCCTGGGCGGCGGCCCACAACTTGTCATAATGTCTGGACGTGAACGGCAGGTCGGGATGCGGCGTCTGCCAGATGATGGCGCCCGCCAGCCCGGCCTTGTGGGTGCGCTGCAACTCCGCGACGGCGGCGTCGATGTTGTAGACCGAGAGCGCGGGGATGCCCAGCAGCCGGTCGTTGTTCACCGCGCAGTAGTCGATGAGCCAGTCGTTGTAGATGCGGAAGCACGCCTCCTGGGTCGCGGCGTCGTCGATGCCGAACAGGCGCAGGCCGAGGGTGGGGTACAGCACCTCGGCGCTCACCCCATCCACCGCCATCTCCTTGATGCGGGCGTGGGGGTCGGACCCGCCGGGGTGGTGGTCGAAGCCGGGCCCGGACTGCGGCGCCGGGAACACGGCGGCGGCCGACCGCAGCGCTTCGGGCAGGCGGGTCGACCAGAGGTCGTGGGGTTCCATCACGTGGGAATCGGCCGAGATGATCACTTCACTCATAAGCCAGCGCCTCCTTGTGGGGTGAGGGTGGTGTGGGGGTGAGGGTCGCTGGTGCGCCGTGCCCCATCACGGCGAAGTGTAGCACCGGGGTGGGGGTGGGGTCAAAAGGGGGGGAGGGGGAGGGGGGAGAGTACAGCCTTGCGAAAACTGTACGTTCCTGCTGAGGCCAGCCTGCCGGAATGCAGAATAGGAAGCAAAAGATGGGACCGTGGCCGAAAGGACCAACGGCGGCGGGGCCGTGTCCGACTTTTGCTGGGCATCGGAGAAAACCTGCCGGGTTGTATTGAGGAACCGGAATGCGGCCTTGATTGGATCCCGTCTGTCGGGAGGGCAGGGAACCATCCGGTCTACTCCTTGGCGGTTCCAGGCATCTCGGCGGCTGAGGCCAAGTTCCTCTTTCACATCGGCTATCCAGCACGTTTTGGGAACAAACCCGTATCTCCCCTTCACCCAGTCCTGAATTTGCTTATACGTTGGCATGGGGACTCCTGGTATCTGCTGCCTAAAAACCGTTTTCTAAGAATAGGATGAGGCCATTGGTCACATCGATGGACTTGAGTGTTTTCTGCATGGTGCTGGCTCCTCATGTGCGCATTGCCGTTATCTCACAATTGGTGGATTGACCGGTAGGTCAGGGGCGTTCCCGACCCCGATCCCCACCAGATACAATATCTCCGGCTCCCAACCCCACCCTGTTAGGCGCACCCAGGAAACAATGCCTGCGCGCCGGCGATGCAGGTGGCCCGGCGGCGACGAGGTGTCCTACCCTATACTCATGAGGGGAGGTGAGGGAGATGCCTAAAGAAACAGTCCACATACCGTTGGATCAGTTCGTGGCCGATGTCCGGGCCGTCTTCGAGCGGGTCGCCGCCACCGGGGAGAGCGTGGTGGTCGATCGTGCAGATGGAGTCAGCGCCGTGCTCCGCCCTGCGCCCGGGCGCAGGCAGGTTCGCATCAAGCGGGGGCTGACTGCAGCAGGTCATGAAGCTTTTTTGAGGACTGCTGGAGGTTGGCATGACGTGGATACGGAGGCACTGAAGCGCAACATTGAGGAGAGCCGCGGTCTGCCCCCTCGAGAACCTGTTGAGTTGTGACCCACCTGATCGACAGTGACTGGGTGGTTGATTGGTTGAAAGGCCGTCCTGAGGCCGTTGAGTTTTTATCGTTATTGGGCGAAAGCAACCTTGCGATTAGCCTCATCACCTTCGGGTAAATCTATGAGGGAGTTTACTTTGGAAATGACCCCGATCGACATGAGCGTATCTTCCTTGAATTCCTGCGGCATGTGCCGGCACTCCCGTTGAACCGCCCGATAATGCAGCGGGTTGCCCGCCTTCACGGTGAGTTGCGGAGGTCTGGCAACCTGGTTGGCGATACGGACCTGCTCATCGCTGCCACGGCATTGGAGCATGAGCTGATCCTGGTGACCCGCAACGTCCGTCATTTCGAACGAATCCCGGGCCTGCTTGTTCGGTCCGGCTGACGACTCCCAACCTCAACCTCGGCGGCACACCTCATGAAAACAATACCGCTGCTCGGCTCGGGTGAACTCGGCAAGGAACTGGTGATATCGCTGAACCCCCACTCCCCCGGCTGAGGGCTGCCACCCTTGTGCACTCCCCCTTCTGACCCCTGACCCCGGGCTCCCCTCAACATGAACTCTTACTGATGGAATGGGAGCGGCCCGCCAGCGGGCTTCGGCGCGATAATGTCCCCAACCCGGCAAACCAGCGGCCGGTGCGTCCGGCAACCGATCCCAGGAGGTATTCATGCCAGGTCCCCTCGACGGCATCCGAGTGTTGGAGGTCGCGACGTTTCTCGCGGTTCCCCAAGCAGGGGCGTTGATGACGGACCTCGGGGCCCACACCATCAAGGTCGAGTCTCCCAGCGGCGACACCTGGCGCGGGTTTCGCCTCGACAACTACGGCTGGGACGTGGCCCCCCCGACGAACCCGATGATCGAAATCGACAATCGGGGCAAGCAGAGTATTGCGGTGAACCTGGACCACCTCGATGGAAGGGCGGTGGTGCATCGCCTGGCACGGGGGGCTGATGTCTTTCTGACCAACCTGGTTCCGGCCCGGCAGGCCCGCTACGGCTTGGACTACGAAACCCTTGCCGCCCTCAACCCCCGGCTTGTCTACCTGTCGCTAAGCGCTTACGGTGAGGCGGGCGAAGAGCGGGACCGGCTGGGGTTCGATTACCATGCCTATTGGTCCCGCGCCGGCATCCTCCACGCCATGGCCGACGACACCCGCCCCCCCTCGAACCCCCGTCCCGGCATGGGCGATCACGCCACGGCGCCGCTGTTGCTGGCGGGCATTCTGACCGCGCTATTCGAACGGGAGCGGAGCGGCCTCGGGCAGCGGGTGAGCACATCGCTGCTCAACGCCGGGATGTGGGCCAATGGCTGCGACCTGCAGTCGGTGCTGACCACCGGCAAGGGGCCGCGGCGCGAACCGAGGGAGGCCTACGTGGCGCCGCTACGCAACACCTTCCGGACCGCCGACGGCCGCTGGTTCATGATGGGGGTTCCCGAAGCCTACTGGCCCGCGTTTTGCCGCCTGATGGGCTGCCCGGAATGGCAGGACGACTCCCGCTTCAAGACGGGACGGCTCCGCTCGCAGAACCGGCGGGAACTGTTGGCCTTGGTCGACCCCGTCATTGCGAAGGAGACCCTGGAGGAGTGGGGCCGCCGTCTCGACGCCCACGGCATCCTGTGGGCGCCGTTGCAGGACTGGCTGGAGGTGACCCAGGACCCCCAGGTGCGGGCCAACGGCTACATCACCGAGGTGGACCACCCGGTGTACGGCCGCATGGAGACACTGAACACCCCACTCAAGTTCAGCCGCAGCGAGGTGGGGCCCAAGGGCCCCGCGCCCGAGGCGGGGCAGCACACCGAGGAGGTGCTGCTGGCGGCGGGCTACGATTGGGAGGAGATAGGCCGGCTCCGGGACGAGGGCGCGGTGGGACTGGCGTAACTCCCCGGGAACCAGGTCAATTGTGAGGGGTACGCCCCTAACTCACTCAGCCAACGAGAGAACCCCTGGACACCCTGCATAGGAGATGGACTGGCTGGGGTGGCGCCGCTTTCACAGCAAAGTTGATGGGGCAGGGGCTCGGCACAAGCTGCGCTTGCTGGTGTTTGGGCCCTTCGGCTAGAGTGGAACCGGTGGAAGAAACGGGCGAAGCCTAACGTTCGGGTCGGTTTCACCCCGGAGCGATTGCAGAGAAGTGATGAACGACAAGCAACGCACACAGCAGATCGTTCAGGGCGCCGGCGAGCAGTTGCTGGCGCTGAGCCGGCGCATCCACAGCCATCCGGAACTGGGGTTCGAGGAAGAACGGGCGGCCGCTTGGGTGTCGGAGGCGTTGGATCGCGGCGGGTTCGCGGTCGAAAGCGGCGTCTGTGGCCTGCCCACCGCGTTCCGGGCGCGGGCGGGCAACGGGCCGCTGAATATCGCCATCTGCGCCGAATACGACGCGCTGCCGGGCATCGGCCACGCTTGCGGGCATAATGTTATCGCCGCTGCCGCGGTGGGCGCGGGCATCGCGCTGGCGCAGGTGGCGGACAGCCTGGGGATCACCGTAACGGTGCTGGGGACCCCCGCTGAAGAGGTGGGCGACGCCGGGGGCAAGGTGCTGCTGTTGGAACGGGGCGGCTTTGCCGGTGTTCACGCCGCCATGATGGTGCACCCCATGCCGATTGACGAACTGGAACCCAACGTCATCGCCAGCACCATGTTCGATGTCCGTTATGCCGGAAAGGCGGCCCACGCCGCCGCCTTTCCCTTCGAAGGGATCAACGCCGCCGATGCGCTGACCGTGGCACAGGTGGCCATTGGCCTGTTGCGACAACACATGCGCAGCAGTGAGCGAGTCCACGGCATCATCACCAAGGGCGGCGATGCTCCCAACATCGTGCCCGAAGCCACTGCCGCACGGTATCTGGTGCGGGCGCCCAAACTGGGCGACCTGCAACCGCTGTTGTCCCGGGTCCTCCGCTGTTTTGAAGCCGGGGCGCTGGCCACGGGATCGACGCTGACAGTGTCAGGCGGTGAGAAGCCCTACGCCGAAGTGGTGCATGATACCACGCTGTCGGGCATGTTCCGCCGCAACGCCGAAGCGTTGGGCCGCCGCTTCCCGGCTTCCGGCGATCCTGGAACCGGGATGCCCTTCTCCACCGACATGGGCAATGTGTCCCTCGCCATCCCCTCGATCCATCCATCCCTCGGCATCGATTCCTTCCCGGCGGTGAACCACCAGGCCGCTTTCGCAGCCCACTGCATCTCCCCCGCCGCCGGCCGGGCGATCATCGACGGCGCCGTAGCCATGGCATGGACCGCCATCGACGCCGCCACCGAACCCCAAACGAGGACCCGGCTCCTCACCCCCTCTCGGTAGCTGGGCCGCCGTACCCATGTGCTCTCCCGATGAGACCAGGCCCATGCAATTGACCGTCAGGGCGACCGGCGTATGCGTCGGGCATAAGGGCGCCGGGCCGGGCAAGCAACCCCTGCCGGCGGCCATCGTTACCGAATACGGATTCGCGGGGGACCGTCACGCCGGACCGTTGTGGGTCCGGCGTGACGGTCCCGACAAGGGCGCCGAGGTGTTCAACGAGCGCCAGTGGTCCGCCGTGAGCGAGGAGGAGGTCCGGGTGCTTTCGCAGCGGCTGGCCATCGACCTGCCGGTGGGAGTCCTCGGCGAAAACCTGAGGCTGTCCGGGATCTCCGAACTCAGCAAACTTCCCTGCGGCGCCATGCTTCGGTTTGCTTCGGGGGTGGTGCTCGGCGTGTCGGGCGAAAACTTCCCGTGCCGGCGGATGGCCTCGTTCCTGGCCAGGCGGAGTGGGGAGGAGGAGGTCGAGCGATTGTTCATCAAGCTCGCCACCGGTCTGCGGGGCGTGGTTGGGTGGGTGGAAACACCCGGAATCCTTTCCGAGGGCGACGTCGCCACGGTTGAACTCCCGGACCTCGAGGTCGAGCGCCTGACACCCTGACCATCCGCTTCATGGATTCTTCATGACGAACCCAGGCGCATCACGGTTTCCTCATGCGCCCCGGGCTACGATGATTGCGCCTGAGTCCTTGGCGGACCCAGAGCATTCCATGGAGGATCTGATGTCAGGAAGCGAGCCGTTGGCGCGCTGGCTGGATACCCTCGGCGCCCGTAGCGCCAGTCCTCTGCGGCTGCTGGTTGCGGCGCCTCGTCCCGCCGGCGTCTCTCCCTCTCACCGCGCTAAACCGACCGCAATGGCGCCTGATGAGTTGGGGGACATCACAACGTAGTATTTGGACGCCATCGGGCGAGTGCCGTTGCTCTCCGCGGCCGACGAGCGGATGCTCGGCGCGGGCATCGAGTTGGACCGGCGCCTGGCGGCGATTCAGAGCGAACTCCGCGTGTCGCACGAGCCGTCAGCCGCTGCGTTGATCCTCGCCATCTACCGGCGGCTGGAGGCGGCGTTACCGCTGCTGTCCGTCATCGATGAAGCCGCCGGGGACACGCCGGTGGCAGCGGCGCCACCCATCAACCGCCTCCAGGAACGCGCCGTCCGGCTCGCGATCGATGGTCCCATCGACGGGGTGCTGAGCGAAAACGGTGCGGCTCGGCGGGGGATCGCCGCCGTTGAATCGGAGGCGCTGTTCGTCGACCCCTCGGTTTTTTCTAGGATGCTGCCTGCACCCACGCGCGAGGCATTGTGATCGCTCGCCGGGGAGTCCGGTGGGCCGCACCTCCTGTCACCCTTCATGCTGGAACAGCGGGGGATCATCGCAGCCGCCCAGGCCCATTGGTTCGGCATCCGCGAGGCTGCCAACCGTGCCCGGGAGCGGTTCGTCGAAGCGAACCTGCGTTTGGTGGTCGCCATGGCCCGCCGGTCGCTCAATCGGGGGCTGCCGCTGCTTGGCCTGGCTCAGGAAGGGATTCTGGGGCTGATTCAGGCGGTCAACCGGTTTGACCACAGGAGAGGTTTCAAGTTCAGCACCTACGCCACCTGGTGGATCGGTCAGGCGATCCAACGAGGCATCGCCGGGCGGGCGCGTACTGTGCGGCTGCCGATTTCGGTGGCAGACGCTGTGGATCGGATGGCGCGGGTCCGGGCGCAGCTCACCAATCACTTTGGCCGGGAACCCGAGCCCAACGAGCTCGCCGAAGTGTTGGGGATCGATATGGTCCAACTTCGTGAACTGGATGAGCACGCCATGGACGCCATTTCCCTGGACGTGGTGGTCGGGGATGAGGACTCCACGCTCA
>SHYD01000037.1 GCA_009692945.1 Dehalococcoidia bacterium
CGTTCCAAGCCGCGACCAAACCCTCTCTATTGATCTATAGGATACCCGTGGCTCGTTCAAAAAGGAAGTTCGGAGGCATGGGTCAGCGTTGACAAGGGCCGCCGCGCCTCCGTAGTATCGGAGTAGACAATCAGTAATGGCGGAGGTGTTGATGACGCTGGAAGCTCAGGAGCCCATGACGATCGGTGACACCATCACCCGGTTTTTGGTCCAATTGAACGGAACCCCCGAATACAAAAACCAGTGCCAACAAGACGTGAACCGGTTCTCCCGGTGGGTAGGGCCAAACCGAAGCTGGGAATCCCTGACCTCCCATGAGATTGCCTCATATGCCGACACCATGGGGACCACCACCACCGACGCCATCAAGAAACTCGAGAGCGTCAAGAACCTCATGGCCTACGCCAAGAAGACCGGCCTAACCACCAACAACTTGGGAACCAACCTGCGTCCCAAGAAGGCGCCGGTCCGCTCCGCTAAATCGCAGATGTTCAAGCCCAGCCAGGAAGAGCCCGCTTACCTGACCGATGAAGGCCATCAGGGCCTCGTCACCGAACTCACCAGTCTCAAGGGGGAGCGCCCCAAAATTGCCGAAGCGCTCCGGGCCGCGATGGCCGACAAAGATTTCCGCGAGAACGCCCCGTTGGATGCCGTCCGAGACCACCAGGCCCATGTCGAGGCCAGGATCCGAGAACTCGAGGGAATGCTCAGACGGGTAGTGGTGTTGAACCAATCGTCGGCCGAGGCGGTCCGGGCTAAGCTGGGATCGCTGGTGGTGTTGCAAGACGAGGCCGATCAGTCCGAGTATCGGATGACGCTGGTCCATCCCCACGAAGCCGCCATCAACCAGCAGAAGATCTCGGTCGCATCACCAATGGGTAAGGCGGTGTTGGATCGCGCCGTGGGCGAAAAGGTCGAAGTCGTCGCGCCCCAAGGTGCGATCCACTACCGCGTCAAATCGGTTGAAGGCGGAGCCTAAACGGCGATCCCCGTCCCCCCGGGACCGAACCGGCCCCCGCGCAGAGTAGCTTCCTCGCTCGGTGAGCCCCCGAGCCAACCCCCACCTGACGCATCATGACCGCAGGCCCCAGCCTGAGGAATGCGTCGCTCATCCTGATAGCCGGGTTTCTGGGCAGCCGCGTCCTGGGCGTGGTGCGAAACATGGCGCTGGCGGGGACGTTCGGCGCAGGGCCAGAACTCGACGCTTACTTCGCCGCGTTTCGCCTGCCCGATCTCATCTTTCAGCTCATCGGTGGGGCAGCGCTGGGCAGCGCATTCCTTCCCACCTTCGCCAACCACTACGCTCAGCAGTCGCCCGGCAGCGCCTGGCGGTTGGCCAGCGCGTCGATCAACCTGTTCACACTGGCGGGCGCGGTGGCGGCCGCAGTCTGCTTTATTGCGGCGCCTGCAATCGTTCCGCTCACCGTTCCCGGATATGCGGACGCGAGCCAGGAAGAAACGGTGCACCTGACCCGCATCATGCTGGGATCATCGGTATTCTTCTGCGCTTCCGGCCTGGTCACCGGAGTGCTCAACGGGCGCCGCCACTTTTTTCTCCCCGCATTCGCTCCTTGGGTTTACAACCTCAGCATCATCGCAGGCGCCCTGCTGCTCCAAGGCCCCGCGGGGGTTGCCGGGCCGGCTTGGGGGGTGACCATCGGAGCCGGGTTGCACCTGCTGGTTCAACTACCGGGGCTGCGACGCATCGGAATGAAGTATCAGCCGTCGGCGGGGTTTGGGACACCCGGCTTCGGCGAAGTGCTGCGCCTCATGGGTCCCCGCATTCTAGGGCTGGGGAGCATCCAAGTGAACTGGCTCGTTACCACGGTGCTGGCGTCAGGGCTGGCTGCCGGGAGCCTAGCGGGGCTCAGTTACGGATGGGCGGTCGCAATGCTGCCGATTGGAGTTATCGCAATAGCTCCCGCAATGGCGGCGTTTCCCCAACTGGCCGAAGCCGCGGCCCTTCAGAAGTGGGATCGCTATCGCCACCTCCTCTCGTCCGGCCTCAGGCAGGTCCTTCTCCTCAGCTTTCCGGCCGGGGCGGGCCTGGCTCTGCTCGGTTTCCCTTTGGTGGCGCTGCTGTTCCAACGCGGCGAGTTCGACGCAGCCTCCACAAGGATGACGGCCGAGGTGCTGGCCTGTCTCTCGCTGGGTCTGCCCGCCCATGCGGTGCTCGAAGTAGTGGCCCGCGGCGCCTATGCTATGAAAGATACCAAGACCCCAATGTTGTTCGCCGGCCTTGGCATGGGTGTGCATGCCTGCGCGAGCTTGTTGTTGGTGGGCTCTCTGGAGGCCAATGGACTGGCGCTGGCGATGTCACTTTCCGCCTGGGTCGAAGCCGCCGGTCTCACATTGGTGGTGACCCGGAGGGCGCCGGGGTTCGCTCGACGCGAACTCGCCCGGCCCATCATACAAACCGGAACGGCCACCATGTTCATGTCGGCAGTGGTCTGGGCTTGGCTGGCGGTCGCCCCCTCCAGCGGAGGCCCCGTGGACTGGCTGGTGACGACCCTGGCGGGCGCCATCAGCGGGGGACTGGCGTTCGCAGCCGCCGGGGCGCTGATCGGGATCCCGGAGGTCCGATCGGTCCTGAGGATGAAACGAAGCGACTGAGAAAGCCGGGGCCGGTTGTGCTACGCCTGCGGCAACACCAATTTATAGCCCACATTCACCACGGTCTCGATGCGACAACCGGTGGTCTGCTCCAGCTTGGAGCGCAACCGCCGGATATAGACATCGACCGTCCGGGGATTGGCATCGATCTCCCTGCCCCAAACACGCCGGAGCAGGGCGCCGCGGGTGGTGACCCGGCCGCGGTCCGCAACCAACGACCAGAGAACGGCGAACTCCTTGCGGGTCAAGGAAACCGGGGCGCCTCTGGTCCGGACTTCCGACCGGTCCGGATCCAGTTTGAGGCCCCCCACCGTCAACGCCGGGACCGGTAGTCTATCCCGCTCCTGTGGTTGCATGGCTCGCCTCACTCCATCGCGGGGTATTCCGCCCGCAACCTCACGATAGAGGGACGATGTTACGGGCCCGTTTCGGTTCGGTGACGGCCCGGTTACAACCGTGTTACAAATGGCGGCGAGGCGCGCGCCAGGCTCCGCCGCACGCGCCTTTCGGGGCATTGAAGCGCCATGCGCTGGTGCTATAGTTGGTAGACCGCCGCTGATACCGCAGCGCACTCTGTCGTGAGGGTAATGGTCAGGCCGTTTGGTGAACTGGGAACCGCTGCAGCGCTTTGCCGTTTGGTGGCAGGGGCTTTCGTGGAAGCGCAGGAGCCTTTACGGGTTTCTGGCGTCCCTATTCGTGCTGTCGTCCATTGGCTGGATCGCCGGGATCACCCTGGCGCTCACTCGCAGCAGCGGAGACCGCACCGTGGCCGGGCCATCGCCCGTCGTCTTCCCAAGTCCGACCGCCACACCCACAACCAGACCCACTCAGGAACCGCTCGCTCGCACCGCCACGCTGCCGCCCACCCCAACGCAGATCGTGTTCCCCACCCCGGCACGGCCGACACCGACCCCAGCAGCGCTCCAACCCAGCGCCGAGCCGGCCATCGTGGTGAGCCCGTTCCCCAGCCCGCCTTCGCGCTCCCCCACGGCAGTCTCTTCAGCGAGCGCTACCGTAACACTCTCGCCCGTTCCGAGCGCCACGACGCCGGCATTGACCGCAACCGTACGGCCAACGACAAGCGTCACGCCGGCAGCGACCGCATCAGCCTCACCGTCTCGGGCAACGGGCGCGCCAGCGCCGGGCGCCCCAGCAGCAACACCGACCGTTTCGCCAGCGCCGGCTGCTTCTCCGGCGCCCACAACGCCGGCGCCATCCGCCACGCCGCGGCCCACCCAAGGGGCGGGCAACACCGCGCCGTAGTTTCCTGCCCTTGGTGGGCGCCCGCAGCGGGGGTGGGACGGGGAGTTCGAACGGACCGTGATGCAGGAGATGCTGTTTGACCGCAGGTTGGCGATCCCCACACTCACCCCGTGAATTGAGCGATCGCTTCCTGCTGGGCCGTCATCAGGGTCTTGATACCCGCCGCGGCAAGGTCGAGGATTTCGCCGGTCCGTTCGCGTGAGAAGGGGCGGCCCTCGGCTGTTCCCTGGATCTCGACGAATTCACCGGCCCCGGTCATCACCACGTTGAAATCCACCTCCGCCGCAGAGTCTTCCTCGTAGCACAGGTCGAGGAGCAACTCGCCCTTGACGATCCCCACGCTGGTGGCGGCCACCGCCCCCTGGAGCGGTAGCGTCGTCAGGAAACCCCGTCGCCGCAGTTGGTGCAGTGCTTGGTACAGCGCCACATAGGCTCCGGTAATCGCCGCAGTCCTCGTTCCGCCGTCCGCCTGAAGCACATCGCAGTCGATCTGGAAGGTCCGCTCGCCCAGCTTAGACATATCGATGACCGAACGCAGCGACCGCCCAATGAGCCGCTGGATCTCATGGGTCCGTCCGCCGATCCTGCCTTGGGTCGATTCCCGAGGCGTGCGCGTGAGGGTTGCCCGCGGCAGCATCGCATACTCGGCGGTAACCCACCCTAGACCCGACCCTCTGCGAAACGGGGGAACCCGCTCCTCGGTGCTCACCGCGCAGATCACTTTGGTGTGTCCCATTTCGATCAGCACCGAACCCTCGGCGAACTGCAAATAACCCGGCTGGATCCGCACCGGCCGGAGTTCGTCGCCCTTGCGTCCATCAATTCGTGGCATAGTAACTCTTTCGCTGTTTGAGGTGGCCCTCCCATGACGAGCCCCGTGGCCATTGTCTCACGGCGTTCAGGCCAGGCAGTGGTGATGACGCCGAACACGCCACACGGCGGCCGCACTTTTCAGAACAGGGTCGCTGTAGGCAGGATGCAATCAGGGCTATCCAGGAGCGGCGAATTGACGAGGTTCGAGACCGCGCCCGCGGTCATGGAACCGGCCGGGAAAGGGACCAGCAGCGAGCGAATGCGGTCGATGTCGCCCGAGCCGCCTTGCAGCCAATCATCTTCCGCGTCCACGGGCAGGATGACCGGCATCCGATCGTGCACCGATTCAACAAGGCGGTCGGGCGTGGTGGTGATGATGGTGCAGGTCGGCACCCAGACGCCCTCGGGCGAGCGCCAAGTGTCCCATAACCCCGCAAACGCGAAGACTCCGCCGGACGCCAGGGTGAACCGGACCGGGGTCCGGCTTTGACGCGACCCCCGCCACTCATAGAACCCGTCGGCCAGCACCAGGCAGCGGCGTTTGGCCAAGGCATCGCGAAATGCGGGCCGTTCGCCCACTGTTTCGGCGCGGGCATTGATCATGGTGTGGCCGGCTTTCAAGTCCTTGGCCCAAGACGGCACCAAGCCCCACCGCAGGTTCTCGGCCGCCCGCTCACCACCCCGTGCCACCACACACAACACCGGCTGGGTGGGAGCAATGTTGTAGCGCGGCAGGTACTCGCTGTCGACCCGCACCCGGAAGCGCGCCTCGATCACCTCGGACGGCGTGGTGAGCGTGAACCGTCCGCACATAACCGTGAGCCCAGGAGCGCAGGAGCGCTACCGGGACGCCTTCAACTGCTGCAACAGCTCGTTGGCGGCGCGCAACCTCGACAACGCGGCGCCCTCCATGAACCCCTGATAGCTGTAAAAGGAGTCGGTGTGTTCCTCGGCAAACAGGAGATTGCCCACGCGCTTCCCTTCGTTTCCGGCGATGGTGGTGAACTGGCCGGGCAGGTAGCATGTATAGCTGCCTTTGGTCAGCGGATTCGAGGGCCAGTGCTCCATGTGGGCGAGTACCTTGCCCCTGCTCGTCATCGCCGCCCCCTGAACACCGGGAAAGACCTGTTCCAGGTCCGACAGAAAGTTGGCGGCATCGGTCTGGACCGGCCATCGGTTCAGGTTTGCGCCCCGGACCCCTCCGGAGTAATCCGTCAGCACTGCGTGGGCGGCGGTCGCTGTGGCAGGGCTGGTCTCCCAGGTGGCCTGTACATTGGCGAGATCGGCATAAGCGGCGCCGTTGCCGCCAAGGCCCGACCAAGGCCTGCTGGTGAAGCCCACCATCATCTTGGCGTTGTCACCGTACCCCAGTTGGTTGATGGCGGCCACTTTCCAGGCAGGGAGGTCCAAGTTGGCATCGATCTCAACCCCGCGGAGCACCGAGAACGGGACCGTCACCACCACGGCATCGTGGCTTCGCACCTGAGTCTTCGAGCCGGACCGCAGGGTGAGTTCGACCCCACCGCCGGCCTTTCTACGGATCCTGACCAAGCGCATGCCCAATTCCGGCCGCCGTGCGAGGCCCGCGGCAAGCCCGCTGGCGATCCGATCGTTGCCCTCCAACACGTGGTAGCGCTCGTCGCTGAATACGCCGAACGGGGTGAATTTCGACCGCCGGTCCGCATGGATGAAGAACAAGAAGTTGAGGCAGCTCTGCTCTTCGATCTGGCGGCCGTATTCGGCGATATAGGCCTGCTCGATCACCGACCGCGCCAGCGGCCCGCACCTGGTCCCGGTGCTGTTCTGACCATCGAGATACGCCGCCAGACTGGTGCGGTCGTAGGCCACATCGACATCGCTATGGTTATCGGCGGTTACCTCGGACGATAGGCGCCGCAGGTCGCGGTCCATTGCAGCAACAAAGGCGCGGAACTCGGCTACCACCTGGTCTTCAGAGTAGTGCCGGCCGTTGAAGTAGTAGACCACCGCGCCCGGCTGTTTGGTGACGTCCTCCAGCGTTAACCCCAACCGGCGGGAGTAGGCGATCAGCGTTTTATGAGAGGTGTCGATGAACTCTCCACCCCGATCGGCCACCTGCCCCGGGAAGAAGTTCCGCAAGGAATACTGCCTTCCTCCCACCCGGTCCCCGGCTTCGTACAGTGCAGGGAGGATTCCCTGGGATTGAAGGCGGTCCGCACAGGCGAGTCCCGCCAAGCCCGCCCCCACTATGCCCACGTCGAGGTTGGCGGCCGCTTCGACCCGTCCCACGCCACTCCCCCAAAGGCCCTCGCCGCAAGCGCCAGGGTGCCCCCCGACGTGAGCTTGCCGGCCGCCGACAGGAGGGCGCGGCGTTCCAACTCGAACCCACCCGGAGGGGCGGACCCTCGCGGGGCGTGGGCAACCTCATCTCTTGGAGGCGTGCGAACACCACGCACAATGCTAACGAACCGATCAAACACGGTTGACCGCGCCACATCGACCTCCCATTCGACCCCGATGAGCTGGGCGGCTCGCCAGCGGGGAACCCGGCGATGCCTCTGATCAACGCCATGATACCCCGGCGAGGACTCGTGTTCTGTGCGCTCGGTCACAGTGAACCAATGAACCACGGGCACATGGACAAATGGCACCACGGAACTCCCCAAACGGCTAACCCCAGTGGCCCATTTTTGCGTTATCATTGCACACGCAAACGCGGGTAATCCGAGCAACCCGGTCGGCAACGGTGCTGAGCCACGGGTGGTTCAGAGCGGACCACAACCATGAAGGGGGAAAGGCACCGGCATATGATCGGCACGACCACTGGATGGAAGCACGCACGCGACAACGATGATCGGGTTTTCCGGCAGGATTCCGGACCCCGCAGCGCGGCAACCGGCGCCGCCCCAGGACAAACGATGGGCACTTTTCAGCCGAAATACGGTCCAACCCGCCGGGACCGCTTTGCTCCGGCGTTAACCCTGATCGCCACCCAGCTTTTTGGGGCCGCAGTGTTCTGGTTTCTGCTCCCCATGATGGGGTGATACCGCAAGACTAACCGCAACGCCCATCGGGTGCGCCCGGTGGTCCTGCAGGGTACAATACCTCAGTCCCTTCCTGGATATGCCCGGCTGCCTTCCTCCGGCCGCCGGAAGACTGGTCCAGAGATTCGGCGATCCGGGCGCCCGTATGACCAACCACATCCCACAACCTCCAACACCCTCAAGCCGCTTGTCCAAGACCGAAACCGTCCCCCGGACGCCGTTCTTCTACGGCTGGGTCATCGTAGCGCTGGCGGCGCTCTGCTCCTTCTGGGGGATGGGCGTGGTACAGCGATCGTACACCGTCATCCTCAAGCCCCTGACCGAGGACCTCCGGGTTCCCCGCACCATCGGTGTCTTCGGCGTCACCCTCGGGTCGTTGTGCGCCGACCTGGTTTCACCATTCATCGGGCGATTGGTGGACCAGCAGGGCGCACGCTTTCTGGTCACGGTCAGCGCGGCCGCAACCGGCATCACCCTGATATTGCTGTCGCAGGTGGACAACCCGGTGGTGTTCTTGGTGTTGTTCGGAGGTGTCCTGGGTTTGGCGCGGCCCAGCCTGCAAGCGGTGGGCGCCCAGACCGCGGTGGCCAAGTGGTTCGTCCGCCGCCGCGGCCGCGCCGTCACCTTCAGCACCCTGGGACTGCCGCTGTCCGCCATCGTCATCATTCCGGCGACGGAATGGATGGTGGCACAATACGGTTGGCGCACGGCTTGGATGGTGCTGGGAGCGGGTGTGTTGCTGTTGTTGATGATCCCCGCCGGGCTGTTCATGCGGGGCTCGCCTGAAGCCGCCGGTCTCCTCCCCGATGGCGACCTCCCGGCAACGGCCCCCGGCGCGCCTGCCATCCCTCACGCTCCCTCCCGGCACGCTGAATTCGAATGGGGCACGAAAGAAGCCGTCCGCACCCAGACCTTCTGGATGCTCTCTCTAGGGTTCGCGGTCATCGGCATGGTGCCCACCATCCTTTCCGTCCACATGTTCCCCTACTTCACCGACCAGGGGCTGAACCCCGCCACGGCGGCCGCGGCGGCAGGCAGTTTCGGGTTTTCGGTGATCGTCTCCCGTCTGTTGGTGTGGGGGTTCCTGCTGGAGCGGGTCCCGATCCAGTACACCCTGGTGCTGTGGGGGACGTTGATGACGGTCGCCATCAGCGTGATGCTCCTGGTCCACAGCACGGCGCTGGCCTTCGCCGCGGCCTCCTGCTTTGGCATCGCGATGGGGGGCAGTGCTCCGCTGGGTACGCTGGCTTGGGCCCGCTACTACGGCAGGCGCTCACTCGGCTCCATCACCGGCGTTGCCAACCTCATCAGCATCTTGAACGGCATCGCCGGGCCACTCATGCCCAGCCTCGTGTTCGACCTGACTGGAAGCTATCAAGGGGCCTTCATCGGTACGGCCATAGCCTGCATCGCCGGCGTCGCCATGTTCGGCATCGCGGGTCCGCCGAGGCCGCCGGCGCGTATGGCAACATCACCCTCATGATGGGCACAAAGAGTCTTACGGGACTGAGTTGTGGTTGAGAAGCAACTCTCGATCGTGCTGTTCCCCCACTCGTTCGAGGCTCATTTCGCCACGCTCCTCCCGAGGACGCCACCACCCCGCAGGCCCTGTATCTCGTCCGCGGTGAAACCAAACTCGGCCAGCACCTCGCCGGTGTGCTGGCCGCACAGCGGAGCGGCGCGCTGGATGGCAGGCTGAATGCCGGAGAAGCGCAGCGGAAAGTTCATTTCCTGAACCGTCCCGAGGCCCTCCTGCTCCCGCTCGATGAACAGATTGTTGGCGGTCACCTGAGGGAAATCGAACACCTCGGCGCGGGTGACCACCGGACCGCAGGGGACTCCGGCCGCCTGAATGAGGGCCAGCCATTCGGACGCCCCACGGGTCCCCAGTATCCCCCCGATCAGGTTGAAGAGCGCGTCGCGGTGGACCACCCGCTTATCCACGGCGTTGTAGTCCGGGTCCGTGCCGAGGTGCTCGACCCCCAGCACCCGGCAGAAGCCCTGCCACTGCCGTTCGTTCAGGATCGTCACGTTGATGAACTCATCGTCGCCGCAGCGGTAGGGCTGGAACCCCGCTGAACCCATGTCCTGGATCCCCTCCTCGCCCTTGATCCGGATCAGTTGGGTGGCCTGCATCGCAATCTGGGCCTGCAGCAGTGAGGCCTCCACCTTCTGGCCCCGTCCCGTCTTCTCACGCTCCAACAGCGCCAGGAAGATACCCGTCAGCAGCATGAATGGGGCAGACGCGTCTCCCACCCACAGCGGCGCCGGAATTGGGGTGCCGTCAGCCCAGCGGCGGGCCGCCATGACACCGGACATCCCCTGAAGCACGAGGTCGTAGGCGGGCTTGTCGGCGTAAGGTCCGGCGGTGCCGAACCCGCTGATGGTGGCGTAGACCAGGCGGGGATTGCGGGCCGAAAGTTCCACATAGCCGATGCCCATCCGCTCCGCCGCGCCCGGGATGAAGCCCTCAACCAGAATATCGGTGCGAGCCACAAGCCGGTACAGCACTTCCCTCCCATCGGGCTTGCTGAGGTCCAACTCGATGCTGCGCTTGTTGCGGTTCAGGAGTGAAAATGTCCGGCTCATCCCGGCGGCGCCGGCGCCCATGTTGCGGGAGTCCTCGCCGCCCGGCTTTTCGACTTTGATGACGTTGGCCCCGAGTTCGCCCAACAGCATGGCGGTCTCGGGCCCGGCGATGACCTGCGACAGGTCCAGGACGGTGTATCCGGTCAGAGGAAGGTTCATGGTGAGAGTCTCCAACGCCAAGGCTTGGATCGTTAACGTCCCTTGAATACGGGGCTCCGCTTTTCCTTGAAAGCGGACATCGCCTCCCGGGCGTCCTCGGTCTTGAGGCCCGCTTCGAACAGCGCCTCGGCCAACCGCAACCCGGATGCCAATGGCATCTCCATACTGCGATAGACCAACTCCTTGGTGCCCCGCACCGCAATGGGCGGGTTGGCGGCGATGCGTCCGGCCAACGCCAGCGCGTTCTCCATGAGGGCGGCCGCCGGCACCACCCGGTTGACCAGTCCCCATTGCAGCGCCTGCTGGGCAGTGAAGCGATCGCCGGTCAGCAGGAATTCCAGCGCGGGGCCTGCACCGATGTGCTTTGGGAGGCGCTGGGTGACACCCAAGCCCGGCGGAAAGCCGTAGCGCACCTCGGGCACGGAAAACGTGGCGTGCTCGGCGGCGATCCGGATATCACACGCGATGGCAAACATGAACCCTGCCCCGATGCAGTGGCCGTTGATGGCCGCCACGATGGGCTTCCACAACTCCCCGCCGTTCATCAGATTGGGCCGGTCGAACCCCCCTGAGCCTGAACCATCGCCGGCGCCCAACATTCGGAGATCAGCGCCGGCGCTGAAGGCCCGCTCCCCAGCGCCGGTGATCACGCAACACCTCATTTCCGGGTCCCGCCCGTACTCATCGAGCACAAGGAACAGGTCCTCATCGACCACGCCGATGTTCAGATCGTTATCGCCCTGCAGGGTGATCACTAGGACGTGCCCGTGCCTTGCTGTGGTTACCGCCATTGATCGCCGCCTCGGCTGGCCGATGATTGTGCCATGCCCGCTCCTTGTACTACATTCCTGCAGCCCGGTTCAAGTCCGCTTCGAGCAGGTTTCTGGTCGAACAACCTCGACGGCTGTACTTCCCACCCACCCACCCATTTTGTTTGTGTGTGGGGACACCCCACACCCCGGCAGAGGGGCTCCCGCCCCTCGTGCACTCCCCAGTTTGAGCCCGCCCTTCCAGGCATAAATCGAAAAGGTTCCCACTCCCATGGGGTGCCCCCCACACAGAAGTCCCCTCTCTTTTCCTGAGTGAGGGGAGTGGCTCATATCCCCCGGACCCCTGACTGAATAGATACCGCTTCGACGGTTCGCTTCGACAAACGCGGGCCGTCACGCTACAATCTGGGACGCCGCAAAGCACGCGGCCGAAATCTGACCTAGGAGACTAGCCATGCCCGACTACGGCCGGTTCCCCACGCTTCTGACGAACCTCGACGATGGCGTTCTGACCGTGACGTTGAACCGCCCAGAGCGGCTCAACGCGGTCGACCGGGATACCCACCGGTCGTTGGAAGACCTGTGGGATGACGTAGCCGGCGACCCCGATGTCCGGGCGGTGGTGCTCACCGGGGCCGGGCGGGCGTTCTGCGCGGGAGGCGACGTGCGGGCCATGGCCGAACGGTCCGGCGCCGCCACGGTCACCACCGTCTCTCCCTTCATGGGTGGCGCCGGGGTGCAGCCCGGCGCTCGGCGGCTCATCCTCAACATGCTGGAGGTCAACCAGCCCATCATCGCCGCCCTCAATGGTGACACCATCGGATTGGGCGCCACCATTGCACTGCTTTGCGATATCACCATTGCCGCCGATACCGCCCGCATTGGCGACCCCCACGTGCGCGTTGGCCTGGTGGCGGGCGACGGCGGCGCGGTGATCTGGCCGCTGCTCATCGGCATCCACAAGGCCAAGGAGCTGCTCATGACGGGACGGCTCATCAGCGCAGTGGAGGCCGAGCGAATCGGCCTGATCAACGAAGTGCAACCCCTGGCCGATGTGCTCCCGGCCGCCCAGGAACTGGCGCGGTCGTTGGCAGACGGCCCCACCATGGCCATCCGCTGGACCAAAGCCTCGATCAACAAGATCATCCGGGACCGGATGAACCTGCTGTTGGACACCTCACTCGGCTTCGAGCACCTCACCATGCTGTCGGAGGACCACGGCGAGGCTTCGAGGGCGTTCGTGGAGAAACGCAAGCCGCAGTACACCGGCAGATAGGCCACCCCCAAGGCTCGGGCTGGTGGCGCATTTCGCTTTTGGTGAATCGACGGTTACTGACCGATGGTCACCCACTGCTTCGTGTCCGAAGAGCGGTCGATGGCCTCCAGCACCCGGTGCATGGCCGCGCCATCCACGAAACTCGGCGGAACGTCGGCGCCCGAATCGATGGCCTGCCCGAACCGCCGGAACAACTGCGCCATATTGAACGCGGGGCCATCGATGGGGAGTCCGCTCACCCAAGTGTGCCGATCGGGGATCGCGATCTCGGCCTCCTTCTCGCCGATTTTGGCGCCGGTGAGTCGCACCAGCGACAACTCCAGCATCCCGAAGGACTGAGCCGACAGCTTGCCGCCGGCGCCAAAGACTTCCAGCCGGAAGCCGCCGCCGGCGTGAGCGGTATTGGAGATCTGGACCGAACCCACCGCGCCGTTCCGCAGGCGCGCCAGGTAGCTCACATTGTCGGGGCTGGTCACGGTGATCGGCTCACCGGTGTCGGTCGGCGTCCACGTCTTGATCTGGGTGCTCACCTGGGCCGTGACCGCCTCGATCCCTCCCACCAGCCAGTTCAGGGTGTCGGTGGCATGGCCGCAGGCGATGCTCAGCGCCCCGAACCCCGAACTCTTCGCAGCGGTGAAGTTGTAATACGAGGGGCGGGCGTTCATCGCGCCGGACAGCAGCATGGTCATGTTGAAACTCAGCATCTGTCCGAGATACCCCTGGTCCAGCAGTTCCTTCATGTGCATGAAGGCCGGAGCAAAGCGGGACTGGAGCCCTGTGATGGCCCGCACGCCCTTCCGCCGGGCGATATCGGCCAACTCCTCAGACTGCGCCGAGGTGACCGTGAGCGGCCACTCACAGAAAACATGCTTCCCCGCCTCCAGCGCCGCCTTCGAGATAGGATGGTGAAGCAGGATCCGGGTGGACACGCTAACGACATCGATCTCGGGAGAGCGGACGAACTCCTGATAATCGCTGGAAATGAACTTTACGCCGAAGGCCTGAGCGGCTGCCGCGGCTGTTTCCGGCCTTCCGGTGCAAATTCCCGAAAGTTCAAACTCCTCCAGGGCCCGGTAGGCGGGCACGTGGGCTCGCGGAGCCCAACCGCGGTCCGGGGTTGCGCCAACCAGTCCAATGCGCAGAGGTCGTGATGCCATGTGATTCCCTTTCTGAGTTGAATTATCGGGCCACGATTGGTCAAGCGACGGGCGAAGGCTCCGTCCGCAGCAGGTCCAGGAGCATGACGCGGGCCTCGGCGGCCAGCGACGGACGCTTGAGCGCCAGCGCCACCGCGCTGCGCAGGTAGCCGAGCGGGTTCCCGGTATCGAACCGTTCCCCCTCGAACGCATAGGCGTACACCGGTTCCGAAGCGAGCAGCCGCTGGATGGCATCCGTTATCTGGAGTTCTCCGTTGGCGCCGGGCGCGATCCCCTCGATGGCTTCGAAGATGCCGGGGGTCAGCACATACCGGCCAACGATGGCCAGGTCCGACGGTGCATCCTGGGGCTTCGGCTTCTCCACCAGGCCGGTGACGCGGAATAGCCGGTTCCCCGCCGGCTCGACCTGCACCACCCCGTACCGGCCGATCTGGTCGAGCGGCACCCGCTCGACCGCCAGTACCGAGGCGCCGAAGCGCCGGTGGACCGAGAGCAACTGTCCGGCGACGGGTGATTCGCCGGCGATCACGTCGTCCGGGAAACACAACACAAAGGGGTGGTGGCCGATGGCCCGCCGCGCGGCATAAACCGCATGGGCGATCCCGAGCTGCTGGGCCTGCCGCACGTAGGTCAGGTTGCAGGCCGCTACAATGGCGTGAACGCTATCCAATAGCTCCGAGTTGCCCCGCTCCGCCAGCAACTGCTCGAGTTCCGGCAGCGAATCGAAATAGCTCTGGATGGCTTCCTTCCCGCGTGCGGTGACCACCACGGTGTGTGTGATTCCCGAATCCACCAACTCCTGGAGCGTGTAGTGGATCAGCGGGCGGTCGACCAGCGGCAGCATCTCTTTCGGGACGCTCTTGGTCGCCGGGAGCAGCCTCGTGCCCCAACCGGCCGCCAAGATGACACCAACCACATCTTCCATCAGCGCGTCCCTCCGCGGTGCCGCGTGCCCACCAGGCCACCGCGGGGTCAAATCACACCACTCTCAGCCAGGACTGTCAAACGGTCTCCGGTCAGCCCGAGTTCGCCACCCAAGATGTCCACATTGTGTTCCCCAACCCGGGGGGCATGTCGCAGGAACTCCCAGGGAGTCTTGTCAAACACATAGGGCCGGCCGGAATAGGTGACCATCCGGCCGATGTCTTCATGGTATCGCTCGATGAAGAATTGGCGGTCGTGCCGAAAGTGCGGGTCAGCCAGCGCCTCCTCCGGCGCGCGCACGATGCCGATAGACATCCCTCGCGCCTGCCCCTCGTTATACACCTCGAGGCCCGGCATCGTGGCGAAGAACGCGGCCATGCAATCGCCCACGTGGGCCGCCATCGGGTCGTCGGCCGCCAGCGTCCGCTTGCGGAACATATCGTCATACGCTGGCTGTTTCAGGTCCTCGGCCATGCCCTGGCCGTCCATCCAATCGACCATGGCCCGCCATGCCGGGGCGCCCCGGGGCACGCCTCCCACCAGGTTCACGTACACCCCATCTTCGCACCGGAACTGCCAGGGACGGGTGCGACGGATGGCGGCGTGGCGCCCGGTCTGGCGGATAGCCACCTTTTTCAGGTAGGTGTAGGCCGGGATCGCCACCTCGGTGGTGGATGAACAGGCCTCGTGAATCGACGCATCGATGTATTGGCCCGCCCCACTCACATCCCGCCAGTACAGCGCCAACAGAATGCCCATGAAGGCGAAGTGGCTCCCGGTCTGGTAGCCCTGGTAACCGTTGCCGCGGATCGGCGGCGCTCCGGGGATGTCGTCGTAGCCGCAACTGGCCATCGGTCCGCCCATCGCCAGGCTGATGAGGTCGGAAGCCAGGAAGTCACGATAGGGGCCGGTCTGCCCAAAGGGCGTCAGGGAACACATGATCAACCCATCGTGGCCCGCGCTGAGCGCCTCGTAACCCAGTCCCAGGCCCGGCAGGTAGCCAGGCCGGAACGTTTCCAGCACCACGTCCGCGCCGCCCGCCAACTGCCGAAGCAGCGCTCTCCCGTCGGGAGTCTCCAGGTTCAGCGTCACGCTGCGCTTGTTGAAGTTGTAGTGCCAGAAGAAGAGGCTGCGGTCCGGATGGGGCGCATCGTCGACAAAGGGGCCGGTCCGCCGCGCCACCTCGCCGCCCGGTGGTTCAACCTTGACCACATCAGCGCCCATGTCCGCCAGCAGCCTGCCCGCGTACTGCCCGCTCTCATTGGCGAGTTCCAACACTCGCAATCCGGCCAAGGCCCCTGCAGCGCCGTTCATGTCAGGCACCGGATCCACCTCTCAGTAACTACCCAGACGCAGCGGAGTGTCTGCGGATAGGGGCGAATCATCATTCGCCCGCACCGGTGGACCGCAACCGTTCTGCCGCCCGACCCCCACGAAAACAAGAGGGGTTTTTGTTCTTGGGGGACACCCCCAAGATTCCCCCCGGCAAAGGGCTGCCGCCCTCTGCACGCCCGTTCCGAAGGTTGCTGACCCCCAAGTCTGGGCCTCCTACACCTTGCACAGTGAGCACCACCAAGCTTAGTCCAAAGAGTCAGAACACTGCCTCCCCGGCCAACTCGGCGATTTCGTCATCGCTCAGGCCGAGCAGTTCCTGCAACACGTAGCTGCTGTGCTCGCCGAACAGGGGCGGGGGCATCCTCAGGTCCCCGGGGGTTCGGCTGAGCTTGGGCGCTGGGGTCTCGTGAACCGCTTTCCCCAGTTCCGCGCTCACCAGTTCGGAGTAAGCGCTCCGTTCCCTGAGTTGCGGGTCGTCTTCCATGCGGTCCTGCGCGTTCTGCACCATGCCCGCCGGAATACCCAAGCCCTGGAGCCGGACCATCAACGAACGCGCGTCCTGTCCTCGGGTCCACTCGCCGATACGGCGGTCGAGTTCGTCCTGATGCTCGACACGGGCAGCATTCCCCTCGAATTCAGGCTCGCGGCACCAGGCAGGGTCGCCCGTGGCCGTGCGCAGCGCCTGCCAATGTTTTTCGTGGAACGCGGCGATCGCGATCCAGCGGTCTTCTCCGGCGCACGGATACACGCCGTGGGGTGCGATGGCAGGGTGCTGGCTGCGGTTGCCGGGCGGGTTGCCAGGCCTCCGGTAGGGGCGGCCATTCACCGTGTAGTCGAGCACCGCGGGTCCGGTCAGCACGAGCCCGGTCTCGATCTGAGAGATGTCGATGTACTGCCCCTCACCGGTCCGGTTGCGGTGATGCAGCGCCATCAGGATGGCCGACGCCGCGTAGTAGCCCGCCGTGTGGTCCATGTAGGAGAACCCCCACCCGGCAGGGGCTTCGCCCGGCAGGCCCGACATCATGGTGAGCCCCGAGTTTGCCTGAGCGGTGGGACCCCAGGTGCTGAAGGCCCGGTCCCGCCCGGTGTGGCCGAAACCCGACAGGCTGCAGTAGATGATATCCGGCCGCACGTGTTGCATCGCTTCGTAGCCCAACCCCCACGACTCCAGCACGTGAGCCCGGAAGTTCTCCACCACCACGTCCGAGATGGCAATGAGCCGTTTGATGAGATCGAGGCCGCGCGGGTGCACGGCGTTGACGTTGAACGAGAACTTGTTGCGGTTGAAGTGGTTGAACAGCAAACCGCCGTTCACGCTGCCCGGGGCGGCGGTAGTGGCCGCGTCGCCGATGCGCGATGGGTCGATGCGCGCCTCATACTCAAGGCGGATGACCTCGGCGCCGAAGTCCGCGAGCACGCGCGTCGCCTGGGGACCAGCGACGACCCAGGAAAAATCGACAATCCTGAGACCCGCCAGAGGGCCGCGGGTCGGCGGGAACGAATGAGGCAATGGCATACGGTGTTCAATACTAACCCGCCCCGATTGCTGGTGCAACGGGTCCTCGCTGAATCGTGGGCGGTTTGCTCAGAGCAGCATGCAGGACTGACCCGTCGTCGAACTCCCGTCAGTCCTTCCCCTTGCCCTCCGCGGTAACGATGGGCCGTGCGGTGTTAATCCAATCCGGGTAGAGGGAATCGACGGTCCCGTTTCGTAGGGTCCACACCGATTCGCCGGAGTTCCCCTGGGCGCGGAACGGCCAGTTAATGCCACCCCGCATCTCCTGCGGCACCGGAATGAAGCGGTTCTTCTCCGGGACTCGGAACACGTTCATCGGCTCCTCGCCCCGCAGCACCTTGTCCAGCTCCCGGCGCAGCAATCGCCGGTACAGGATGATGCCCTTGTCCGACAAGCCCAGCTTCTCTCCCGTCCGATCGGCGATCGTGCCCTGGGTTACCCAGGCCATGATGTCCTGGCCGGGGGCATTATCCAGCATGAGCCAGCGCGGGTTCCCGTCCTCTCCCGGGGTGGGGATGCCTGCCTCGTAGAACGGGATGGTCTGCTGGGGAGGCGTCACCGTGCCCTGGGGCGGGACATAGACGGTGTACCAGAAGTGGTACGTGTTCTCGTCGTCCACCGGCACCCGGTACTGAAAATTGTAAACACCGCCCTTCTCGTTCGCGCCGCTTCCGCTGCGGAGGATGTGGGGAAAAAGGATGGGGTGGCCAATACGCCAGTTCTCATCCTCCTCGGTCTCGCCGGCCAGCATGCGCCGCTTCACGATGCCGTGTTCATACACATCGAACCCGATCCGCTTGTGCTCCCAGGCCCGGCTGATGAACTGGTCTTTCACCCAGGCCAGCACCTTGCGCTCACCCATTCCCAAGCGCTCCAACACGTAGTTGGAGAAGTAGTTGTGAAGCCACTCGGCGTGGACCGGGTCGAGCGAGTTCTCCATGATCTGGAGCCAGTTGCATGGGATGACGCACGAAGCCACGTCGCGGTAGACGTTGTCCATGACGAACATGTCCCAGCGGGGCAACAACGGCGCCGGTTCTGGCCCCATATACGCAAAGATGGCCCCACCCAACTCCTCGACTTGGTAGGCTGGGATCCGGATTTTGTCCTTGAAATTGCTGTTGGGGTCCTCGGACTGCTCGTAGGGCTGCTCCGTGCAGCGGCCCTCGTGGTCGAACAGCCAGCCGTGGTAGGGACAACGCAGGCCCTCGGCCTCCGGGATGCCGTAGAGCATGTTCACCCTGCGGTGCGGGCAACGATCACCGATGAGCCCGAGCCGTCCGCCCCGGTCTTTGTACAGGGTCAGGTCCTCTCCCAGCAGCCGCACCGCGCGCGTGGCGTTCACCTCCATCTCAGAACTGGCGGCGATGGGGTGCCAGTAGCGCCGCATCAGCGTCCCCATGGGAGTTCCGGGGCCGACGCGGGTGAGGAGTTCGTTGTCGGCTTGGCTCAGCATCGGAGGTGCTCCTTTGGCACGAGTGGGGTCGTCAGGCGTCGCCATTCTAGCACGAGGAGTTGGGGGGGGTGAAAACGGCCAAAAACCACCGTAAGAGTTCAGAGTTGCGGGGCGGCCGGGCTCAGGAGTGGGAGTGCACAAGGGCGGTAGTGTAGGATGTCAAGAGGTTGGTAACTCTTTAGGGGTGGCGAAGTAAGCGGTGCGCCGTTGCTGCGGAGTCTGGCCCCCGATGCCTAAGTGAGGCCGCTTGGTGTTGTAGTGGGTAAGGTAGGTTTCGAGCACCTCCCGCCAGGGCGTTTGTTGCGCAAGTTCGTTCCACCGCTGACGAAGGGCGGTTTTCGACCGGGGGGCTCCGCCGCGAGCGCAGCCTCCAACTGCGCCAACAAGGGCCGCCAGCATTCCTCCCGGATCGTCCGATGAAAGCGCTCCACCTTGACCACCCGGCCGCCGCGGTCCGGCACGCTGGTACAGGCGACCACCGTGCGCTTATGGACATCCAGTCCTGCACAACGCTCATGCACCGCTTCCATCATTCATTCCCCCCTTTCGTCAGCATGAGCAGAGGATGCCCTGTCGGAGATTCTGCTGTGCGTGCTACCCGAACGGGTGCAACAATCGGTGGTGCCTCGGAATCCTCGGGTCCGTCTGAATAACGGGCTCACAACACCAGTCTTGAGACGACCTCACCGCTCACCCCAGGTCGATTGTAGCGCCGTTCGGGTTGCCCCGCCTTTTCATGGCCCGGTGGTGTCCCCTGGTCATGGACGTCTGAATAGATACGGGCAGTGAATTGAGTAACAGAGCAGCGGTTGCCCGGCTACTCGGCCACCGTTAAGCGGCAGCGGTAAAGCGTTGACACCGATCTGAGCAATGCCTATGCTACGCGCAGCCTGCCCCTCCTTCCATTGTTAACCCAACTACGGCATTGGATGACCAGTAACCCCCCAACCAGCTCGGCCACGTCGGATTATGTGCAACTGAGCCGGTGGCACATGTTCTTGGCGTATGCCACCGGGACTTTTGGCTTCGGATTCTCGACGCTTGTGTCGTTCATGGTGCCACTGCGTGCCCTGGAGCTTGGCGCCGAGCCCCACGTCATCGGCTTCATCATCGGAGCCGGTGGGCTGATCCCGATCTTCCTATCGATTCCAGCAGGAGAGTGGGCGGACCGGTTTGGCGCACGCCGGGTCTTCATAGTCGGGACGGCGCTCAGTGCGTTGGCGACGCTGGGTTACGCTCTGACCGACAACTACTGGCTGATGCTGGTCATCGAGTTCCTGGTGGGGTTTCCCCGCACCATGCCGTGGGTGGCGTCGCAGGCATACATCTCAAATGTGGGCACGCCCGAACAGCGGACCACGATTGTGGGGCGGTTCAGTTCTGCCACCCATGTCGTTCAGTTGTTCGGTCCCCTGATGGCGGGCGGCATTGCGACGGTTGTCGGTTATAAGAACGCTTTCTGGTTCGTTCTGCTCGTTGCAGTGATCTACACGGTGATGGGCTTCCTGCTCCCCGAGGTGCATAACTCACGCTTGGGAGGAAGAACCAAGACCAGCGGCGCGGGAGGCTTTGGCGCTGCTGCAAAGCTGATACGGCTCCCCATCGAGCAGACGGCCTTGGTGATGACCTTCACCCGGATCTGGATCCTGGTGTCTTGGCAATCCTTCTACCCGCTGTTGCTTGCCCGCCAGGGCATCGAGCCGTTCATCATCGGGACGGTGCTCTCCGCCCAGGGTCTGGTGTCAACGCTGACAGCGCTCACGGCGGGACCCATCGCCAAGCGGCTGGGGCAGGTGGGCGGCACCGGCGTGGCGCTGTTCGCCGGAACCCTGGGCCTTTTGGTCTCACCCTATGTGATGGTGTTCCCGTTGATCTACCTGCCCGTGCCCTTCACCGGGTTCGCCAATGGCGTCACCCTGCCGTTGCTGATCACGCTGGTCAGCCAGGGCGCCCCGCCCGACCTGAAGGGCGTGGCGTTGGGGCTTCGGACCAGTGCGAACCGGGTCGCGGTGACGATTGCCCCCGTGGTCATGGGGACCCTGGTAACCAGCACCTCGATCGCGGCCGGATTCATCGCGGCCACGGGAACCGGGTGGGGGTTGATCGCCATTGCTGCCGCGATCTACTGGAAGGGCCGCCACGCCGACCGCGAGGTCTGATCGAGATCCGCCGTTTCCCTCTCGGTGAATATGGCAAAGAGAGAGCCCGGCCACTGAGGTCGGGTTCTCTTTCGTTCATCCGGGAATGTTAGGGCCTGGGCACCACTCGCGGCGCCCCGGACCCGACGGGATGTGCGGGGGGATCCGTTCTGGGAGCATCTCCTCGCCCTGCATCGCCCGGGCGTCGGCATCGAAGAAGAGTTGCTCGATATGCTTTGCGATGGGACTAAACTGGTGCCCGCAATTTCCAAGGGCGAGCCCAGGAAGACGTTGCGGCCCCGCTTCATACGGGCGTCGGAGGCCATTTCCTCCTGGGGGAGATCGATGCAGACGTTCTTGGCTGGGTCGCGCGCCGTGCCGAGGGGTATCGAGCCCCTGCTCGACCCGCTCCCTCTGTTCCTTATAGAGCTCTCGCAGCATGGTGACACCGATGTCGCTCTGGCCGAGGGTGTTCCCGAGGCCGGTCGGCAATGGCGCTCTAACACTGCTGTGAAAAGGGGGTGGCGCACCAGGAACAGCATCTCCTCCAGGGGTGTCCAGCGGGTCTCCCGCTGGCGGGGAGTTGTGAGAGGCGTACCCTCACCATCCATCTCTTTATTTCTCCTCCTGCGGGGAGGGGTTCAAGGGGCGCGCCCCGTCCGCCATGAGTGATCTTGGGGGGGAGGTCGCCGTCCTAACCTTTTCATGAACCGGTGGTGTCCCCATGGTCATGGGCGTCTGAATAGATACCTATGGGGTACCCCAAACGCCCCCGGCAAAGGGCGGCCGCCCTTTGCCGGGGGCTCCGAAGTGGTCCGCTCCCTCTGTGTTATGGGTAGGCGACGCCCGCCAATTCACAGGTGACGCTGGCTGCCTCACCCTCGACCAGAAAAGCCTGCCGGGTTTTGCCAAATCGGACCTCGTAGCGGACGTCCCCGGGACGGGCCGACCCGAATCCGGCCCGTTGCCACTCGTCCATGGCGCTTTCGGGGGTAATCTCGTAGATATCCGCGGTGCCCTTTGGCCCCTCGATGCTGGTGTACAGTTCTTCTCCCATGTTGACCTCCCCATGCTATTGCGTTCGGTATGTGGCAGCAAACACCAATGCCCGGCGCCTGCGGTAGCGACCGGGCGGAGCGCGATGGGCGGCGGCAGCGCCGCCGCCCATCGCCGGCTACTTGCGTCTGCTGAACGCCGCGATGGCGTCCCAGGTCTCGGCGGCAGCGTTGATGGCCGCGGTGTCGGCGCTGTATCCCTCTTCCATTGGCTCGTACCTCTCAGGGCGCTTGGCGACGCCGAAGACGAAGTCTTCGAGCGGCAGTTTGATGCACCGGTTGTACTCGGCGTCACGTATCACGTTCATCGGAACGCCGCCCTCAGCGAGGATTTTGAGCTGCTGTTTCAATAGGTTCCGGTAGAGGATGATCCCTTTGTCAGACTCGCCCATCTTCTCGCGGTGCCGCTCGGCGATGGGCCCCTGGCTCGCCCATGCCATGTAGTCCTGGTTGAAGATGTAGTCCAGCACCCAGCGGCCCTGTTCGTCGTACAGGTGGACATACCGGTAGGGGACGGTGTCCTGCCGGACCTTCTCCGCGCCCGGAGCGGTGCGGAGAAGGTACAACGACACATGGAAGGTGTTCTGGTCATCCACCGGCACCCGCCACTGGAAGGTGACCTGGTAGGTGTTGCCCACCATGAGGACGTGGGGGAACAGGATGGGATGGCCGATCTTCCAGCCGTGGTCCTCCTCGCTGAACCCCTCGACCACCCGCCGCTTGATGATGCCGTGCTCGAACACGTCGAAACCGATGCGCTTGTGCTTCTTGGCGCGGTCGATGTTCAGCGCGGCGCCGAGTTTTGGTTCGCCCATGGTCCCGACTTCTTTGATGAACTCGGAGTAGTAGGCGTGCATCCACTCGACGTGGACCGGGTCCAGCGAGTTCTCCTGGCACTGCAGCCAGTTGCACGGCAGTTCGCTGATGGCGATGTCCAGCACCGTGTTGTCCCAGCTCAGGGGCTCCCACATCGGAAGCAGCGGCGCAGGCAGCGGCCCCATGTACGCGAATATGAGCCCCGCGAGTTCCTGCACCTGGTAGCCGGTGACGGCGCACTTCTCTTTGAAGCGCCCGTCGGGGTGGACGGTCTCTTCGAAGGGCTGCTCGGTGCAGGCGCCGGTGTGGTCGAACTTCCAGCCGTGGTACTGGCAGCGCAGGCCGTCCTCCTCCACGACGCCGTAGGCCATATTGACCCGGCGGTGCGGACACCAGCGATCAATGAGCCCCAGGCGGTCCGGAACGGTCGCGGTAGAGCACCAGGTCCTCACCCAGCAGCCGGACTTCTTTCGTCCGGAACGGGCTGGCGTCGACCTCAGCGCTGGCGGAAATGGGGTGCCAATACTGCCGCATCAGGTTGCCCATCGGCGTTCCGGGGCCAACTCTGGTGAGCATCTCGTTATCGTGTTTGCTTAACATGGTCTCCTCCGGCGGCTAAGAATTATGGGGCGACGGTCCGGGCGTTCAGCGGGCGAGCGATGGGTCGGGGGTTCCAACGAGTTCCATCGCAACGATGGAAGCCTCGCCTTCTGCGCTGCACGAGTGCCGCTGACCCTGGTAGCGGACCTCCCATTGCACCTCCCTCGGCTTATCCGCGGGCGAAAGCTGGACCACATCGGCCTTGCCTTTGGGTCCGTCGAGCGACATGTAGACCGACTCGGGCATTCCCCACCTCCTGAAGACTCTGCGCCGGGACGCCGCATGGCCTGCCGCCCCAGCGCTGGCTCAGTATGTCCGGCGCAGCATGAGAAAACCGTGAGGATCGCCGGACCCGCGTGAAGATTGCGTGAGGAGGAGCGTGCCCCGGGGTTAGCCCGGGTCGACGTAGAATGACCAGGTGTTGGACCAGGCGACCGGCGCGGCGTCGCCCTGGGCCCGGGGGCGCACCCGCCAGAAGTAGCTGGTCTTCAGCTCCAGCGGGAAAGTTGCGGGGATCGCGTAGCTGTTGGGCGGGCTGCTGATGGCGCCGTGGAGCTGGAGTTGCCCCGATTCGACGGACGCCCAAGATAGAGTGGGGAAGCCCCACGAAAGGATGTCCAGATGCAAACACCGGAGAATCAACGGCGGCGTGCGTTTACGCCGCAGTACAAGGCCGACGCGGTGGCGTTGTGCCGCACGGGCGACAAGAGCATCGGGGAAATCGCCCGTGACCTCGACCTCGTCGAGAGCGTCCTCCAGCGCTGGGTCAAACAGACGGAGGTGGATGCGGGGCAGCGGGAGGGTCTGACCACGGCCGAGCGGGAGGAACTCGCCCGGCTCCGAAAAGAGAACCGGGTGCTGCGGCAGGAGCGGGACATTCTGAAGCGGGCGACCGTTTTCTTCGCGCGGGAGACGCAGTGAGCCGGTACCGGTTCGTTGCGGCGGAGAAGCTGGCAGCACGGGCTGTATCCCCGGCCTGTGTGCTGCTTGAGGTCTCCCGATCCGCCTACTACCAATGGAGTGCCAACGGAGCCTCGCCCCGGCGTCTTCGGGACGCCGAACTGGGGGACCGCATTGCCAAAATCCATGGCGAAAGCCGAGGGACCTATGGCGCTCCACGGGTGCACCACCACCTGCCCCGCGATGGGGTGAGCTGCGGCAGGAAGCGGGTCGCACGGCTCATGGCCGAACGCCGACTCGTCGGTCGTGGCAAGCGGCGGAGCAAACGCACGACGGTGGCAGACCCTGCAGCACAGCCGGTAGCCACTGACCTCGTGCAGCGAGCGTTCACCCCACCGGGGAGTTGAATCGGGTATGGGTCGGCGACATCACGTACCTCCGGAGCTGGGAAGGGTGGAGTTACCTGGCTACGGTGATCGACCTGGGCAGTCGCCGGGTGGTGGGCTTCGCGATGGCTGACCACATGCGGGCCAGCCTGGTGACGGATGCGCTCACCATGGCGACAACCGGGCGGCACCCCGCACCCGGGTTGGTGTTCCATTCCGACCGGGGCAGTCAGTACACGTCGCGGGTGTTCACCCAGCTGCT
>SHYD01000038.1 GCA_009692945.1 Dehalococcoidia bacterium
ATGGTGCTCGCACGGTCATGACCCTGGTTCTTGCCGGACGAAGGTTCGTGGACGGGATCCTTCAAACAGAGGAGGTAAACACCGAAGCCGCGGCCTGATCAGACGACGATCCTGGAAGGGTATTTACACAAGATTTGACGAGAGCTCTTGCGACGTTATGGAAAGAGTCAAACAGGGAATCACGTTCCTGGCTAAGGTCGCAGGAGTTCTACTCCTATGGATCACCTCAGTGCTTGGCTGGATGGGGGTGTTGGCTGCACTGGTGGGTACCTTGGCCGCATTTAATCCTTGGAACCTGCAACGATTCGTGCCTTTGGGCACCCGACGAGGGCTCGTTCTGGGCGTCATTTCAGTGGCTTTGTTCTTCCTGAATTTCGCGACCTACAGTCGCCCGGAGCGCTTGCAACCTTCACAACAAGTGTCTGTTCCGCCTAGCCAAACGTCATCGTTAGCTTCGCCAGAGGTTGCTGCGACCGATTCTAAGCCGCCCACTGTCACTGCAACCCCACGTTCCACAGAAACCCCGCGTCCTACACCGACGGCACGTCCTACTGAGACGCCACGGCCGACAGCTACACCGCAGCCTAGCGTCGGGACGGCACTCCAGACGAGGAATTGGAAAGTCACCTTGGACTCCGTGGAGAGGCCGGGGACTAGTCTCGTCTGGTCAAAATTCGGTAATGCTGCAGAGTCAGTCGGGGAGTTCGTAATCGTTTACGTCAAGATTGAGAACCTCGCCCGGACCAACTTCGCCGTCAACCCTTGGGACTTCGAGTTGAAGGCTGCGGGGAACCTGACGTACAAGAGTTCCGATTGCTGCTTCCTGTTCGCGGACTACAAGGGCTTGCGTCGCCTTGGCGAACAGATGCCTCCGGGGGTCGCAGCGTCAGCCCCGATCATTTTTGACGTTGCCCCCAACTCGTCTGAACTGCGATTGGTATTCTTGCAAGACGGGGGCCGTACGTGGTTCTTCGAATGAGCGCTGGACCAACGACTACCAACGCGCTGGCTACACTGGCCGGCAGACTCTTCGGGCGGGCATATCAAACAGGGGCATGATCGTGCTAGCGGGCACCGCACAGGGTGAACTTACCCGATCAGCCGCAGCACTTCGGCCTTGGCGCAGCCTTCAGCAGGACCATCCGCTGCCCGCCTGCCGCGTCCAGCACGGGCTCCAATTCCGCCAGGGCCTCAGCGCTTCGCTCCGACAGCTTGAACCTCTTCGGCAGAGAGAGCCACGCCGAGATGTTGTAGAGCGCGGCGAGAGCAGCAGAGTGCCGCAACTCCTCCGCCATGTTGGCGGTCGCATCGGCATAGAGCAGGACGGTTTCGTTACCGAGCGCATGGTCCCCGAGGCGCCAGGACGCTTGGTCGAGGCATGTTAGCCTTAACCAAACGGTCGCCGGTCCTCACCTGATACACTCTACACTGAGCCGCTTCAGGCGGGGAACTGCGGTGGCTTGGCGCCATCCTGAGCCCTCGATCATCAAACTAACCACGGGAGCGATTCATGCCCAATTGGATGGTAGGCATCGACACCGGCGGCACCTTCACCGATGTCGCCGCGCTGGAGGTGGGCAGCCACACGCTGCACGTCACCAAGGTCCCCTCGACCCCGGACGACCCCTCCCGGGCCGTGCTGAACGGCCTGACGACACTGATGCAGGAGTTCCCCGGCATCACCCCCGGCGACATCGGTTTCTTCGCCCACGGCACCACCGTCGCCACCAACGCGCTGCTGGAGCACAAGGGCGTGGTGGCGGGCCTCCTCACCAACCGGGGGTTCCGCGCCGTATACGAACTGCGGGGCGGCATCCGCCCGATGGACGCCGACAGCATCGACACCTTCTGGGAGAAGCCAGCGCCGCTGGTGCGCCAGCGGAACATCGAAGAGATCGACGGACGCATCGCTTTCGACGGCAGCGAACTCGATCCGCTGGACGAAGCGGGGGTCCGGGAGGCGGTGCGGCGGCTCAAGGCCAAGGGCGTGACCGCGATCGCCGTGGTGTACCTGTTCTCCTTCATGAACCCCGACCACGAGACCCGCACCGCCCGCATCATCCAGGAGGAGTTCCCCGGCTGCCGGGTGTCGCTGTCCAGTCTCATCTTCCCGGTGATCCGCGAGTACCACCGCATCTCCACCACCGTGGTCGACGCCTACGTGGGCCCGGTGATCGAGAACTACCTGCGGCGGCTCTCCACCCGGCTGCGGGAGTTGGGCCTCACCACCGAGCAGCAGTTCATCATGCAGTCGAACGGCGGCCTGATGCGGGTCGATATCGCGGCCAACTACCCGAACCAAACGCTGCTGTCCGGGCCGGCCGCCGGGGTGGTGTTCGGCGGTCAACTGGGCCAGGCCATCGGCGAGCCCAACGTGGTCACCTTCGACATGGGAGGCACCAGCACCGACATCGCCGTGCTGGTCAACGGCCAGCACCAGGAGAGCCGGGACGGCAAGATCAGCCACCAGGATGTGGGAACGCCCATGATCCACATCAATACGTTGGGCGCCGGGGGCGGCACCATCGCTTGGATTGGCCCCGATGGGCTGTTGAAGGCGGGCCCGCAGTCGGCGGGGGCCATGCCCGGCCCCGCCTGCTACGGCAACGGCGGCGAGCAGGCCGCGGTGACCGACGCCAATCTCGTGCTGGGCTACCTCGAACCGAGCGCGCTGGTCGGGGGCAAGGTGAAACTCGACGCCGCCCTCTCCAGAGAGGCGATCCGCCGCAAGGTGGCCGAACCCCTCGGCGTCAGTCTCGAAGAGGCGGCGCTCGGCATCGTCAAGGTGGTGAACGTGAACATGGAGGTGGACACCCGGCTCACCTTCGCCGAGCGGGGGCTGGACCATCGCAACTTCGCGCTGGTGGCCTTCGGCGGCGCCGGACCGGTCCACGCCACCCGCGTCGCCCGCAACGTGGGGATTCCCAGGGTGGTGGTCCCGCCCTACCCCGGCATCAGTTGCGCCATGGGCCTGCTGCAGACCGACGTCAAGCATTTCTACCTCCGCAGCCACCCTTCGCCGCTCACCGTGATGCCGGTCGACACCATCAACGGCCTGTTCCGGGAACTGGAAGGGCGGGCGCTGGATGAGGCGAAGCTGGAGGGGTTCTCGCTGGACCAGGTGGAACTGCTGCACCAGATGGACCTGCGCTACCCCTATCAGGGCTACGAACTGACCGTCTCCTGCCAGGCGCCCCCCTTCAGCGAGGCGGACAAGGAGACGGTGCGCCGGGCTTTCGACCAGGCCCACCTCCAGGTATACGCCATCTCCGCCCCCAACGAGATCCCTGAGGTGGTGAACCTGCGGGTGGTGTCGGTGAGCAAGGTGCCACACCTGGAGTTGCCCGACATCGAGCGGGGCGGCCCCTCGGCCGAGGCCGCCAAGACCGGCGTCCGGCGGGCCCGCTTCGAGGAGTTCCCGGACTACATCGACACCCCGGTCTACCGGAAAGACCTGCTGAAGCAGGGCAACATCATCGAGGGGCCCGCCATCATCGAGCAGCTCGACTCCACCACCGTGCTGCTGCCACAGCAGCGGGCCGAGGTGGTGCGGTACGGCGCAATAATCATCACCGTGGAGGCGTAAACCATGGCCACGACCGTCGATCCCATCACGTTGGAAGTGCTCAACAACCGGCTCCGGGAGATCGTCGCCACCATGGAGCACCTGCTGTTCCACGGCGGCTACTCGACCATCCTGCGGGAGTCGAAGGACGGCAGTTGCGTCATAACCGACCGGAACGGCTGCGCCGTGTACGCCGGCTCGCAGTTGCACCTGACGCCCTACCATTTCACGCTGCGGACCATCATCGAGCAATATCCGCCAGAGACGATGCGGGAAGGCGACAGCTACATCGCCAACGACCCCTACCTGGCGGGCGTGTTCCATGCCTCCGACGTGGCCATCGTGACGCCGATCTTCTATCGGGGGACCCACGTGGGGTTCGCCGCCAGCATCGCCCACAAGAGCGACATCGGCGGCATGGTGCCCGGGTCCGCCTCGGGCGCCTCCCGCGAGCTGTATCACGAGGGCTTCATCATCCCCTGCATCAAGTACGCCACCGCGGATGGGCCCATCGAGGACGTGGTCCGGCTGCTCATGCGCAACAGCCGCCAACCGGATGCGCTGCGGGGCGACCTCCAGTCGCAGGTGGGCTGCACCCGGGTCGGCGCCGAGAAGATCAAGGGCTTGTGCGACGAGTATGGGCTTGACACGATGCTGACGGCGTTCCAGGAACTGCAGGACGTCACCGAGGCGCGGGTCCGCCAGGGGTTGCGGGATTGGCCCGACGGCGAGTACTCGGCGGAGACCGAGTTCGAGGCTGACGGGACCGTGTTCAAAGCGCCGGTCCGGTTCAGCGTCCGCATCCGCAAGGAGGCCGACGGCATCACCTTCGACCTCACCGGCAGCAGCCCCCAGGTGGCGAGCCCCCAGAACATCCGGCCGCAGTCGCAACTGGCAGCGGCGGCGCTCTCCACCATCACCTCCATGGACCCGTCGATCCCGCTGAACTACGGGGCACTGCGGCCCATCAAGATCGTGAGTAAGTCGGGCCTGGTCACCGAGGCCGAGTTCCCGGCGCCGGTGGGCTCGTACTTCGCCTCGACCGCCATGCTCTACAGCGCGTGCCTGATGGCGCTGTCCAACTTCAACCCCGCCCGCGCCGTCGCCACCAGCGGGTTCGGGACGGCCGGACCGGTGCTGGGCTACAAGCAGGCCCGCTCCGGCAAACCCGCCGTGTCGTACGAACTCATGTCGCCCTCGCTGGGCGGCACCCCCATCCACGACGGCACCCTCGCCGTGAACCCGATGCACCAGTACACGCCCTACACTCCGGTGGAGATCCTGGAGACGGAGTACCCTGTACGCCTGGAGCGGGTCGAGACCATCATCGACTCGGCGGGGCCGGGCCGTTACCGGGGCGGGCTGGGCTACCGCAAGCGCTACCGGGTGCTGTCCGACTGCACCCTCAACTTCCGGCGCATGCAGCCCGCCCAGCCGCAGGGCATCTTCGGTGGCGGCAGCCCGCTGCGGCTTACCTGCACCCTGAACCCTGAGACCGAGGGCGAGGAGACCCTGGCCCGTTCCGCCGCCTTCGAACTGAAGGCGGGGTCGAGCTTCCAGTTCCAGTCCCAGGGCGGCAGCGGCTACGGCGACCCGCTGACCCGCGACCCGGCGAAGGTGCTCGACGATGTGCTGGACGGCTACGTGTCCATCGCGGGCGCCGAGCGCGACTACGGCGTGGTCATCGACCCGGCGGCGATGGCGGTGGACGAGAGGGCAACGGCGAGGCGGCGCGGTAAGTAGGGGGGTAACCCATCGATTCGCCCGTAGCGGCGGGTTTCAAACCCGCCTTCGGGGGTGATCGTAACCTGTCAGACCAACTCGTCTGCAGGCTACGCACCTCAACCCTGGGGTGATTACCCCAGGCTGGGATAGGCCGGGCAGGCGGGCGGCGTTGGGCTGTGGAAACTTCTCGCGGACTTGAAGAATATCTTGGGCTGGAGCGCGGCTGTCGTTTACTGTTCGAGCGGAGCGAGAATCTGCGTCGCACCACACCGACCTACTCGAATGTGACCTGTTACTTTCGCGCGATGCGCCCTCGTTCCTTCTACACCCGCACCACCACCGCCTCCGGGCCGGGCTCGAACACCGTCCCGAACTTCGCCGACAGCGCCCGGACCTCCCCGACGATGGCGGCGCCCGCGTCGGCCCCGGCCAGGATCGGCTGGGCGTCCTCGTTGATGACGGCGGGAACGAAGCCCACCTCCCGGATCGCGCCGCCTTCGATGCGGCAGCGGGCCAGCGCCGTGGTCTGCCGCTGCCCCCGGAACAGGTCGAAGGCGAAGTTGCCCAACGAGTAGAAGACCACCTTGCCACGGTACACCTCGATGGCCTGCAGCCGGTGGGGATGGTGGCCGATCACCAAGTCGGCCCCGGCGTCCACCGCCGCCCGCGCCAGAGTCTGCTGATAGTCGACGAGCCTGCCGTCGCCGCCGGTGGCCGGAGAAAGCCCCCAGTGCCAGGAGACCACCACCACGTCGGCGTCCCGCTTGGCCCGGGTTAGTGTGGATGATGGGCGGCGAGCCGGGCACCTCGACCAGCCGGTCCTGGGGTTCGTAGGCGGTGCTCACCCGCACCGTCGAAATGCCGCCGCGGGTGCCGGTGGCGGCGAAGCCCGGAACGAACACCGAGGAGTAGGACAGGAAGGCGACCCGGTTCCCCCCACGTTCCACCTTGGCGTGCCGGTGGGCGGCGTCGAGGTCGGCGGCCTCCAAGTTGCCGAAGAAGAGGTCGGCCGCTCTTAGATAGGCCGCGGTGTGCGCAAAGATTGAATCGGGGTCGTCCCGCTGCACGTAGAGGTCACCCGAGAGCACCATGGTGATGGGTCCGCCTGGCATGGATGTGACCTCCCTGTCTGATTCTTTTGTGTGGGGGGGCGCCCCACCCCCGGAAGGAGAGAAAAAAGATAGAGGGTTTTGTTTCTTGGGGGACACCCCATAGGAGTGGCCAGGTTTCTGGTCGGACCACCTCGACGGCTGTACTTCCCACCCACCCACCCATTTCGTTTGTGTGTGGGGACACCCCACACACAGGATTCTCTTCTTTTTCCGGGGTAGGCGGGGTTCATGCGGCAGGTCCCTGAGTTTGAACTCGTACCTTTGAACTCGTACCAGTGACAGGGGCTCACAGGCGGGTTGTGCGGCATCTGTTATACAATCTGAACCAAATCATGCCTTCGCCTACACTGAAGCCCTTCGGGCAGGACCTGCTGGCAGCCCAGTACGACAACATGCTGTCCTGCGTCCGCTGCGGCCTGTGCCTGTCGGTCTGCCCCACGTACCAGCTACGGCTGACCGAGCCCGAGGGTCCCAGGGGCCGCATCGCCATCGCGAAGGCACTGGTCGAAGGGAACCTGTCGCTCACCTCGGACCTGCTCCAGCATTGGGACAGCTGCATCCTGTGCGATGCATGCAGTTTCATCTGCCCGTCGGGGGTGCGCATGGAGGCCATCGGACAGGCGCTGCGCACGGCGGTCACCGAAACCAAGGGCGCCAATCCCAGCGGGATGGTGGTGAATGCCATGCTGCGGTGGGTGCTCCCCAACATGGGCCTTTTGCGGACCATCACCGGCATCGGCAGGCTGTATCAGAAATCGGGGCTGCAGCGGCTGACCCGCGCCAGTGGGGTCCTGCGCCTGCTGCACCTCGAAGAGGCCGAGGCGATGCTTCCCGCCATCAATGCTCCGGCCCTGGTCCCCAACGGGCAGGTGTGGGAGCCGGTGGGCGAGCACCGGGCGACGGTGGCGCTGCTGGCGGGGTGCATCATGAGCACGGCCTTCGGCGAGACCGACCGTGCCACCGCCCGGGTCCTGGCCGCCAATGGCTGCCGGGTCGTGGTCCCGGCCGGGCAGGGGTGCTGTGGCGCGCTCCACGCGCACCGCGGGGAGATCGAGGGGGCTCGCACCCTGGCCCGCCGCAATATCGACGCACTCCTTGCGGGCGAGGCGGATGCCATCATCGTCAACGCGGCAGGTTGCGGGGCAACCCTGAAGCACTACGGGTCCCTGCTGGCAGACGATCCCGACTACAAGGACCGGGCTGCCGTCCTGGCAGCCAAAGCGCGGGACTTCACCGAATTCCTGGCCGAGTTGGGACCGCGCCCCCCGCAAAGGGCGCTGAACATAACGGTTACCTACCAGGAACCGTGCCATCTGGCCAACGCCCAGCGGGTGCGGGAGGCCCCCCGGAAGCTGCTGCGGGCCGTGCCGGGACTGGTGTTACGCGAGATGGCGGAATCGGCGATGTGCTGTGGCTCGGGCGCGATGTACAACGTGACCCAGACCGAATCGTCTCATGCGCTGCGGGGCCGCAAAGTGCGCAACGCCGCCGCCACCGGGGCGAAGGTCATCGTCACCGCCAACCCGGGCTGTTTCATACAACTCGGGCAGGGCGTGCAGGAAGCAAGGGAGTCGCTGCGTATCCTGCATATCGCCGACCTGCTGGACCAGGCCTACCGGCCCTGATCGCTCCCCTCAGCGGCGGGCTCACCAGACTCGCCGTTGTCCACTGCGGTCGCGCGTTTGGTGGACAGGTTGGTTGATAACCCCATTCCCCATCGCGGCTCCCCCGCGTTACCCTACCGGAGAGCCCCTGGTCAGTCTGGCCCCGACCTGCCCTCCCTCGCAGAGCTCTATGCATCGCCTAAACACAGGTCCCCAAAAACAGAATCATTGTTCTATACTGGTAGCGAGTTCGTAGCCGCCGCGGCGCTGGGCTCCCGGCTATTGGAGGGTCACCATGCGAGTCGTTTTTCTGGAGACCGTCAAAGGGGCCGGCAAAGCCGGCGAGATCAAAGAGGTCTCAGACGGTTACGCCCGCAACTTTCTGCTGCCCAAGGGACTGGCGGCCGCCGCCAGCGGCGGCACGGTGAAACACCTGCAAGACCAGCGCAGCCAGGAGGCCCAGAAAGCTTCCCGCATCGAGGCACAGGCGGTTGAGCTCGCGGCCAAGCTGAACGCCACCACCGTCACCCTGACCCCGAAAGTGGGGGCGCAGGGCCGGTTGTACGGCTCGGTGACCAACACCCACATCGCAGAGCAACTCCAGAAGCTCACCGGGCATGCCATCGACCACCGCCGGGTGCTGCTGGAGGATCCAATCCGGTCCCTGGGTGAGTACGAGGTGCCGGTACGCATCACCAGCGACATCTCCGCCACCGTCAAGGTCGTCGTTCGAGCCGCCGCGGGCTGACCGTTGAGCATCATCGATCCTCGAATCTCCATGGCGTTCCGAGACGTTGCCGTCCCGGCGACCTCGGTGGACGTAGCTGCTCGGCCGTGTTGCCCCCACCCCCAAGATAAGAGAAGAATTTGTTCTTGGGGGACACCCCATAGGAGTGGGCAGGTTTCTCCTCGAACAACCTCGAAGGCTGTACTTCCCACCTTTCGGCAAGCTCAGGACCGCGCCCGCCCAGCCATTTCGTTTGTGTGTGGGGACACCCCACACCCCGGCATAGGGGCTCCCGCCCCTCGTGCACTCCCCGGCACAGGCGGCCCCTTCCAGACACACTTCGCAAAGGTGCCCACTCCTATGGGGACACCCCCAGGTCCCCCGGCAGAGGGTGGCCGCCCTCTTGCACTCCCGGCCCGAAGGTCACGAAAACACCCACTCTGCTGCAAGGGGGCGGCCAGCGGGTCTCCCGCTGGCGGGGAGTGTGAGGGGCGGTCCCCTCATCTTTCCTCTGTTTTCTCTCCCCGGGGAGGGGCCTGGCCCATGCCGGACGTCCCGTCTCCGGCCAGGGTGGGGGGGTAGCGGCGTGTACCAGACCGAGCACCTGCCACCCCACGACGCCGCAGCCGAGGAGGCCGTTCTTGGCTCCCTGCTGCTTGATGACGAGGCCATCTTCAAGGTGGCGGCGTTCCTCAAGTCGGAAGATTTCTACCGGGACAAGAACCGGTGGACCTACGAGGCCTGCGCCCGCCTCTACGAGCGCCGCGAAGGCATCAATCAGGTCACCGTCGCCCACGAGCTGGCGCAGAACGAGCGGCTCGAAGCGGTGGGGGGTTACGGCTATCTGAGCTTTCTCACCACCTCGGTGCCGACCTCCGTGTTCGTGGAGCACTACGGCCAAATCGTCCACCGCACCGCCACCATGCGCAGCCTCATCAACACCGCGGGGCAGATCGCGGCCTTGGGCTATGAAGGCGGACCGGACGCCGACACGGTCTTGGATAAGGCCGAGGACCTGCTGTTCCATTTGCGGGGCGGCCGGTCTCCCCAGGATTTCGTCCACATCCGCCAAGTTATCGATTCCTATCTCGAAAACACCGAGCCGCAGGACGGGCGGGAGGCCGCCGTCCCCCGCATCCTCAGCGACTTCGAGCGGCTCGACCGGGTGCTGGGCGGTCTTCACCGGTCCGACCTCGTCATCTTGGCGGCCCGCCCCGGCATGGGCAAGACCAGCCTGGCGCTCAGCATTGCCTACAACGCGGCCCGCCAGCAGAAGGCCCGCATCGGCGTCTTCAGCCTGGAAATGACCAACGACCAGTTGGTGGAGCGCCTGCTGTCGGCCGAAGCCGGTGTGGATGTGCAGCGGCTGCGGCTGGGCCATATGGACTCCAGTTTCCTCGGCCCGCAGGAGCACGAGCGCATACTCGAAGCCACCGCGGTCCTGTCTGACACCGACATCTATCTGGACGACACTCCACTGCTCAGCGTCCACGAAATCCGCAGCAAGGCGCGCCGCCTGCATTACGAAGCCGGTCTGGACCTGGTCATCATCGATTACATCCAACTCATCAAGGGGAGCGGGACCGACGACAACCGGGGAAACGAGAACCGGGTGCAGCAGATGGGCGAGATATCGCGTACCCTCAAAGGCTTGGCGCGGGAGTTGAACGTCCCGGTGCTGGCGCTCTCCCAGCTCAGCCGGGCGGTCGAATCCCGCCAGCCGCATACGCCCCAGTTGTCAGACCTGCGGGACAGCGGCGCCATCGAGCAGGATGCCGACGTGGTGCTGTTCATCTACCGGGACGATGCCTATTACAGCGAGGAGGAGTGGGAGCGGCGCAATCCCACCAAGAAATATCCCGAGGGGATCGCCAACATCATCATCGCCAAACACCGCAACGGCCCCACCGGCCAGGTGGATCTGTTCTTCCAGAAAAAAACGGCCCGCTTTTATTCCCTGGCGGCTCCAAGTCTACAGGCCGACGACGGGGAGGACTTCTGATACCCGCCGACTTGGTGGGGCAAGGGAGAGGGGAAAACCCGACCCGGTTCGCTGGTTTCCCCAGCCGCTCCGAGTACGTGGCGATCCCCCGGGTCTTCTTCAGCGACCTGCTGCCCCGGATCGACGACGTGGCCGAACTCCAGGTCACACTCCACTTTTTCCGCCTGCTGGGCGGCCGCCGCGGCTATCCTCGGGCGGTGGGAGCGGCCGAACTGTTGGGAGACAGGACGTTGGCCGCGACATTCACGGCCATGGGACGCGATTTCCGCAGCGAAGGTGAGCGGGGCCTGACGGCGGCAACGGGACGGGGCACGCTGCTCCAGGCGGTGGCGCCTGAGGGGACCATCTGGCTGCTGCTGAACGCACCCCAGGACCGGCGGGCGGCAGATGGCATTCAGCAGGGCCGGGTGCGGCCGGCAGGAGTTGCTGGGGCCAACGTTGTAGCGGATCACGAGCCTGCCCCGTTACCACAACAGGACATCTTTTCGCTCTACGAGGCCAACATCGGGCTGTTGACGCCCATCATTGCTGAACGGCTGCAGGAGGCGGAGCAGGAATACCCGGCTGGATGGATCGCCGAGGCATTCCAGATCGCCGCCGTTGCCAACCAGCCCCGCTGGCGCTACGTGGAGGCCGTCCTCCAGCGCTGGAAAGTCGAAGGGAAAGACGATGGAAAGTCTGGGGGACATTCTAAGGCGGCAAGGCGCCCGGCTGACTACTCCCTTTGGCTCCCGGCCTCCCAGCGAAAGCGTTAGCGGTTCCCTGGCCGCGGCCGCCGAGCCGATGTGTCCCCACTGTGGGGGCATGGGTTTCCGTTACCCCCCGCTGGCCGTGGACCACCATGACTACGGCAGGGCGATGCCCTGCGTCTGCACCGAGCGGGCCCTGGCAGAGCAGCGCGAGGGCCGGCTCCAGCGCTACAGCAACCTGGGACCCCTCGTCCGCATGACCTTCGAGAGCCTCTCGCCGCTGGGCCGCAGTGGCTTGGCCGCGAATCAGCAACAATTCAGCCGGGCGGTTACCGCCGCGCAGGCGTTCGCCGCCGCGCCCCAGGGGTGGCTGGTGCTCACCGGCAGTCCCGGTTCCGGAAAGACGCACATCGCGGCGGCGGTGGCCAACGCCTGCATCGGACGGGGGCAGGCAGTCCTCTTCGCGGTGGTGCCGGACCTGCTGGACCATCTCCGGTCCGCCTTCGCCCCCACCAGCACCGAGACCTACGACGAACTCTTCGAGCAGGTCCGGGCCGCCCCGCTGTTGGTGCTGGACGATCTCGGCACCCACAGCAGCACACCCTGGGCGCAGGAGAAGCTGTTCCAGCTCCTGAACCACCGCTATAATGCCCAGTTGCCCACGGTCATCACCACCGCGGCGGCGTTGGACTCGCTGGGATACCTGCGCCATCGCATCACCGATCCGGCCATCGCCCAGGTGTGGGTGCTGGAACAGCACGAGGACTCGTTGTTCCAGTACCAAGGGTCGTTGGCGATGGAGTTGTTGCGGCAGATGACCTTCCGCACCTTCGACAGCAGCGGGATGAACGCCGACCGCCGGCAGCAGGAGAGTCTGAAAGGGGCCTACGATTCCGCGCTGAGGTTCGCACAGGACCCTCAAGACTGGCTGGTGTTGATTGGGCCGCTGGGCTGCGGCAAGACCCATCTGGCCGCAGCCATCGCCAACTACCGGCTGCAGCAGGGCAACCCGGTATTCTTCGTGGTGGTTCCGGACCTGCTGGACCACCTGCGTTCCACCTTCGCTCCCAACAGCGCCGTCACCTATGACAACCTGTTCGACAGCATCCGCAACACGTCATTGCTGGTGATGGATGACCTCGGTATCCAGAGCGCCAGCCCCTGGGCACAGGAGAAGCTCTTCCAGTTGATCAACCACCGCTACAACGGCCGGCTGCCCACGGTGATCACCACCAGCATGGACCCCACCCAGTTGGCGGAATACTCGCCCGCGGTCACCTCCCGGTTGCGGGACCCCCGCCTGAGCACCTTCATCACCATCGACGCCCCGGACTTCCGAACCGGCGAGGCGGCCCCGACGGGCGGACCAGCGCACCGGCCCACCCGGCCGATGCGGCAGCCCACCCGGCGGGGCTGAGCCGGGAGCCAAGGAAGGTCCAGTATGTCCCTGCTGAGTTTTTTTCTAGCACCAACCCCGGAACGGAGCCGAAGGCTCTTGGTCACGGCCGCGCTGGTGGGTGTGGCCTTCATCGTCTATTCCGCACGGGCGGTGCTGATGCCGTTCATCATCGGGTTGGCGCTGGCCTATCTGCTGTTGCCCCCCGTCCGTTTTTTCGAACGGCACATGCCGTTCCGGCACGGGCATCCCAATAAGGCCCGCCTTGTCGCGGTGGTGGTGGTGTACCTCCTGCTGATCTCTTCGCTCATCGTCGTCGGCTACTCGGTATTCCCCATGCTGGCGGGACAGATCGCCCGCTTCATCGACCTGACGCCCACCATGTTCTCTCAAGCGCGGGACGTGTTGGAGCGGTGGACGGTCGAGTTCCAGACGATGTTGAGCCCCGAATTGAGACAACAGATCGAGAGCGCCGAGGCCCAGTTGGCCCAGACCCTGGTGGCGGCGGGACAGGACGCGCTGCTGCGGAGCGTGCTGTTGTTGACCCAGACCTTCAGTGTTCTGCTCGGCCTTGCCACCATCCCCGTCTGGCTCTTCTACGTGCTCAAAGACCAGCAAAGGGGGAAGGCCTTCATCTACGGGTTGTTCCCCCCGGGGGCGCGGGCCGACGTGGCGGCGCTGGCAGGGATTGTGGACAAGACCGTGGCGGCATACATGAGGGCCCAACTCCTGCTGGGGTTCATGGTCGGCAGTACCATCGGCATCGGTCTGGCGATCCTCCAGGTGCCGTTTGCGTTGGTGCTCGGCATCATCGCGGGCGTGACAGAAATGATCCCCGTCCTGGGCCCCATCCTGGGGTCGGTCGCCGCATTGGTGGTGGTCTTAGCCAGCACTCCCGATAAGTTCTTGGTCGTGCTGATCCTCTGCATTGCCGTTCAGCAGTTGGAGAACAACCTGCTGGTCCCCCGGATTCAGGGAGACGCCCTGGAGATCCACCCGGCTTTCGTCATGGTGCTGTTGGTGATGGCAAGCGAAATCGCAGGAATCTTGGGGATGCTGCTGGTGGTGCCTGCGGCGGCGGTCTGCCGGGACGTTTTCCTCTACCTGTACCGCCGCCAAGGAGCGTCAGGGGAGGCCGGTTCGGCTTCGTAGAACCGGCCGGTCTCGGCCAGGGCCATCGGCCCTGTGTACCGGGTCCGGGCCAGCCGCAGCGCCTCGTTCCGGTCCCGGTGCGGCCACATATGGGTCAGCAGCGTCATCCCCGCCCCGGCATACTCGGCGAGTTCTCCCGCCTCGGCCGCCGTCAGGTGGCCGCGTTGGTGCGGGCTCTCCTCATCGGGCGACAGATATGTCGCCTCCGAAATCAAGAGGTTTGATCCCTTTGCCAGTTCCGCCACCGCTGCGCTTGGGCCCGTGTCGGCCGTGTAGGTGATGCGGGTGTCGCCATTGTTCAGAGAAACCGCCCAGCACGGGACGTAGTGGGTGGTGGCGACGAACTCGGCGGTGACCCCAGCTATCTGCAACGGGCGGCCGGGCCGGTATTCCGACACCTCGAACACATCCCCAAAAAAATCGCCGTTGGTGTCGCCCGCCAGCGGGGCAACCACCCGCCGGATCACCTCGGTCCCGCCCGGTGGCAGGAACAGCTTGACCGGCCCACCCCTGGATTCGAACGCGTACCGGAACCCATACCGCAACGGCACCAGGCCGAAAAAGTGGTCTGCATGCAGGTGGGTGATGATAATCGCGGTCAGCGCCTCGGGCGCCAGGAACCGCTGCAGGTTCGAGACAACCCCGGTGCCACAATCCACCAGAAGATTGATGCCCTGATCCTGAATGAGCCAGCCGGAGCAGGCGTCATTGGGGCCGGGGAAGGCGGCGCTGGTTCCGAGGGCGGTGGCGCTCAGGGCGCGTGGGGTTGCGGCAGACATCTCAATCGAAGAGGCCGGGTGGGACGGAAGGTCGATAACGTGGGAGATCAGAGCATCTACATTATCGACACGCTATCGGGAAATGTTACAACTGGGTGGCGCTCCCACCTGGCGTTTGGGGTTGGCAACGTTTGCCCTGCGGCGGTGGTGTTGCTACCATAGCCTCACTCATCCCGAAACGAGGACCGCCATGACAGACCAACGCTCCCGCCGCCTCATCGAACCCCGCAGCATCTTCCAGGTGACGGCGGTCAACCACATTTCGTACGGCGTCTCCGACGTTCCCCGCACCCGCGACTTCTTGATGGATGTCTTCGGGATGAACTGCGTGTTCGACGACGGTCTGCGGTGCTCCGTTGCCTTCGGATCTCCGGAGCACGCCATCTATATCGTCCCCAGCCGGCGGCCCGACAAGCCGGCCTATGTGGACCATCTGGCCTTTTCCGTGGCGGACTTCGACCTGAGGCGCTCCGAGGAGACCTTGAAACAGCACGGTTTCCACCCGGAGTTTGACGGCGACTTCGCATGGACCATCGAGGACCCCGACGGGATGCGCCTTCAGATTTGTGCCGAGACCGGGGTGTTCCCCGGAGCGGCGCTGCCGGGCTCCACCTCGGAGGGAAAGATCCCCAGCGGTGCTGCGGCCCACCGCCCAGGAGTGTTCCGGAGCACCGCGGTGAACCACATCGCGTACACCGTGACGGACTACGCCCGCGCACGGGACTTCTACATGGACCTGCTGGGGATGCGCATTGCCTTCGAAGACGGACTGAAATGCTCCGTGGATTTTGGCGCGCCTCCCAGCGCGCTCTACCTCACCAAGAGCCGCCAGCCCGGTGGCAAGTTCTTGATCGACCACCTGGCCTTCTCGGTGGCAGATTTCGATCTCGGGGACGCGGAAGCCAAACTGAAGAAGCTGGGCCTGCATCCCGAGGATGACGGCGCCCATGCCTGGACGATCCAAGACCCGGACGGCTACCGCATCCAGGTGTGCGCCGAGCGCGGCGTCTACCCCGGCGCCGCCCGAGACCCCTTCCACGTGCCGGCGTAGGTAGGGGGAAGAGATGCTTCTCCCCTTAAATCCCGCTTGACAAGGTCCATTCGACGGTATACTATGGGGCCAGTTATAACCACTGGCGTCCGCGGCCCGTAGGGCTCCGCACGTCAGACCAGAACGATTGTACCACGAGGAAATGGCGAGACAAGCATTTGTCTCGCCATTTCTTTTTCTGTTCGGGGCTCTACAGGAGGCGACATGGCTCGGCTCGCTATCTTCATCGACGGCGCCTATGTGGACTACGTCCTTAGGATGGATGAACGAACACTTCTGACCAGCAGCTTTATCAGCAGAATTCGTCGATAAGACCGCAATACAATCGACCGGGACCAGTCTAAGTCTGACCATAACAATTCGCTAAAGGCTAAACACCTGCTGTCGGTTGCGATGGGTGGGATTTCATCGGGATCACGCGCCCATCTTACAAACCCACTGCGGCCGCACCCCTCTCAGTCGGTGAGCGCGGTCTCCCGTTCCAATTCCTTGGGGAATTTCACGAAGTCCTGGTAGTTGGCAAAGGCGTCGCGGAACCCCTTGAGCGTCAGCTCGGTGACGTACAGGTGGGTGGGCCGCCGGCCGACCTCGGCGTGGCCATGGGCGTCCGACCCCTGGACCACCGGATAGGGCTTGGTGTAATGCCGCACTTTCCCCTGCTCCCAGTCCGGCTTGCCCCGGGGGTCGGTGATCTCGAGCCCCGCCAGGAAATCGCTGCCATGGATGCGTTTCTTGATGTCCCGCTCGAAATAGCCCGCGACGAACCCGCGCGGCTCCCGATCAATGTGGGCGGCGATGGCCAAGCCGCCGAAGTCGACCACGGCGCGGGCGCATTCGTCGAGCCAGAAGTGGGTAGAGTAGGAGCCGTTGCCGGACTCCGATTCAGGGAACTCCAACCGGTCCAGCAACCGGGCCATGTGGTCCACATCGTCTTCGGGGTCGAAGATGGCGAGGAGGTGGCCGCCGGTGGTGGTCAGTTCGATGGCCGGGAAGATCACCAGATTGGTGCCGGCGGCGGCGGCCTGCATCGGCTTGATGTTGGTGACCGCATTGTGGTCGCTGACCACCATCGCGTCCAACCCCGCCTCGACCGCCGCCTGCACGATGTGTTCCGGCTGGGTTCGGAGCCCGAGTTCGGGGGACATGTTGTCGTCGTAGCAATAGGAAACCGGGGTATGGACGTGAAAGTCCATCTTGATGAAGCCGCCCATGAAGGGCGTGGAGGTGGGCACCGGTGAACTCCTTCGCGCTGGTAGCTCCCGCAGGTTGTTGGCATAATTGTACCAACGGCGGCCGGAGGGCGGCAAACTGACTGGCGAGAGCACGAGTCGGCAGCGTGCCATCCCGCCCACATTTACGTACAATGGGCACCGGCGATGGTTTGCGGACGATACCAGACCACTTCAGGAGAAGGCAATGCAGCCTCCCCATAAAGACTGGCCCCGGATTTCGAGCGCCCTGTTCTACGAGGACGCAGGTAGGGCCATCGATTGGCTGTGCTCGGCTTTCGGGTTCGAAGTCCGGCTCAGGTTCGATGGCGTTGGGGAGCGGGTCGAGCACTCCGAGTTAACCTACGGTGGTGGCTTGGTCATGGTCGCCTCGATCGGGGATGGGGCGCGGGCTGAGCGGTCCTTCTGCCGGTCTCCACGGTCCATCGGCGGTGGCAACACGCAGACGCTGTGCGTGTATGTTGACGACGTCAATGCCCACTCCGAAAAAGCCCGCGCTGCCGGCGCCAGCATTGTGCGGGAACCCACTACCGATGACCACGGCGAGGGGTACGGATCCCACCGCAGCTACGAGGCGCTGGATCCAGAGGGGCACCACTGGTTCTTCATGGATGTGGTCCGAAATCCCCAGTAAAGCACCCGCCGTTCGGAATCGAGGCCACTCGTGCCGGATTACCCCGTCATCGACGTTCATGTTCACACCCACCGGGATGCCCGCACCGGCCTGCAGGCGCAGGGCGGCCGGGCGCTGACCTCCCACGGCTGGGCCGGCACCATCGATGAACTGCTGCCCAGCATGGCGGCGATGGGCGTCGAGAAGATGGTGCAGGTCAACTTCACGCCGGTGTGGGACATGCTCCAGGCGGGGTTGCGGCGTCTGCCCGCTGATTTGACGGGGGATGCCCGCGCCCAGGCGGAAACGGAACTGCGGGCCGAACTGGCCGGCCGGGTGGCCCGCCGCAACCAGTGGACCTGCGAGATGGCGCAAGCCCACCCGGACCGGTTGGTCGCCTATGTGGGCATCGATCCGGTGCAGGGAGCAGAGGCGATGGCCGCCGATCTCGAAACCTGCGCCCGCCGCGGCGCGCGGGGCGTCAAACTGCACACGGTGCTGCAGCACGTCTCACCCAGCGATCGCCGTCTCTATCCCGGCTACGAGGTGATGCAGCGCCGGGGGATGGCGCTGCTGGCCCATGCCGGCCCCATCGAGATCCCCGCCGATGACGCGGACCAGGACATCGGACGGCCCAACGCCTTCGCGGCGCTGGCCCGCGATTTTCCACGGCTGACCATCGTGCTGGCCCATTGCGGCGGGAAGCCTTTCTATCAGGAGGCGGCAACGTTGGCGGGTGAGCATCCCAACGTCTATTTCGACTGCACCGGCCAGGTGTTCGGGTTCGACCAGGGCGCCCGCAGCGACGAGGACATCGTCGCGATGTTCCGGACTGTCGGCATCGAGCGGGTGATGTTCGGCAGCGATTGGGCATTCCTGGACCCGCTGCCGGACATCCGCCGGATCGAGGCGCTGCCCCTCTCATTCGTTGAAAAACGGATGATCCTGGCGGACAACGCTCGCCGCATCCTGGGCCTCTGATATGGCGCTGGGGGTGGACATCGGCGGCACCTTCACCGATTTTGTGCTGGTCGCCGGCGGGGTGCTGAGCGTCCACAAGGTGCCGACCACGCCCTCGGATCACGCCGAAGCGTTCCTGCAGGGCATGGCCGACCTGGGCGCCGCGGCATTGCAGGGTCCGCTGGTGCATGGGACCACGGTGGCGACCAACACCCTCCTGGAGCGCAAGGGGGCTCGCACGGCGCTGGTGACCACCAAGGGGTTTCGCGATGTGCTGGAGATAGGCCGTCAGGCGCGCCCGTCGCTCTATGCGCTCGAACCCACCAAGCCCGCACCGCTGGTTCCCGCGGCGCTCCGTTTCGAGGTCGACGAGCGCATCGACTATCAGGGCGCCGTGTTGCGGCCGCTGGACCCGGACTCCCTCAGCCCCCTCGTCGCGGCGCTCAAAGCGGCAGGAGTCGAATCGGTGGCGGTTTGCCTGCTGTTTTCGTTCCTGACGCCGGACCACGAACGTGCCGTTGCGGCAGCCCTGCAGGCCGCGGGCTTGCCAGTGTCGGCGTCCTATTTGGTGCTCCCCGAATTCCGGGAGTACGAACGCACCAGCACCACGGTGGTGAACGCCTACGTGAGCCCGGTGATGGGGCGCTATCTCACCCACTTGGAGCAGCGGCTGCCAGCGGAAGCCGGGCCGTTGCGCATCATGCAGTCGAACGGCGGGACCATCACGGCCGCCGCGGCCAAGGCGGCCGCCGCCCGCACCGTGTTGTCGGGGCCCGCCGCCGGCGTCGTTGGCGCCGCCTACACCGCCGGCTTGTCCGGTTTTCGAGACCTCATCACCTTTGATATGGGCGGCACCTCGACCGACGTCTCGCTGGTGCCGGGCCGGTTGCGGGAGACCAACGAGTCGGTGATCGCCGGGGCGCCGGTCCGGCTCCCAATGCTGGACATCCATACCGTGGGCGCCGGTGGCGGGTCCATCGCGTGGATCGACGCTGGAGGAGCGCTGCGGGCTGGGCCGGAGAGCGCCGGCGCCGATCCGGGCCCCGCCTGTTACGGAACGGGCGATCACGTAACCGTGACCGACGCGCAACTGCTGTTGGGACGGCTCCACCCGGACCAATTCCTGGGAGGCCGGATGCGGCTGGACTCGGCACGACCCGCCCGCTTGCTGGAGGCGCTCGGCAGCCGCATCGGGCTGGACCTCATGCGGACCGCCCGGGGCGTGATACGGGTGGCGAACGCGAACATGGAGAAAGCGCTCCGGGTGATCTCGGTGGAGCGAGGCGCCGACCCTCGCCGCTACACGTTGGTCGCGTTTGGCGGGGCAGGACCCTTGCACGCCTGCGACCTGGCAGAAGCGCTGGGCATCCCACGGGTGGTCGTTCCCCCTCACCCCGGCGTGCTGTCAGCGCTAGGAATGCTGGCGGCAGACGTAATGAAGGACTACTCCCGGACGGTCATGTGGCCGTTGCCGGAACCGTTGGGCGAGGCCTTCTCCCGGCAACTCGCCGCCGGTTTTCGGGACTTGGCAGCGCGCGGCTGGCAGGAGATGGCCGATGAGGGCGTTTCCCGGCAGCGGGTCCAGGTGCTCCCGGCGCTGGACATGCGCTACTCGGGCCAGTCGTTCGAACTGGTGGTTCCCTTCGACGACCTCTCCACCAGCGACCTGATGGGGCGGTTCCACGCCGCCCACAAGGAACGCTTCGGCTACAGCATGCCCGGCGAGCCGGTGGAGATCGTGAACCTGCGCATGAAGCTGCTGGGAGCCGTCCAACGCCCATCGCTGCCGCGGGAAGCACCCAGCGGACCCGATCCCACAGCCGCCCTGCTTGGCGAGCGGACCGTATGGTTCAACCAGCCGCTGCCGTCGCCCGTGTACGAGCGCGAGCGGTTGCACGCCGGGAACGTGATCGTCGGTCCGGCCATCATCACCCAACTCGATGCGACCACCGTCGTCAACCCAGGATGGACCGGGCGCGTCGATCCCATCGGGAGCCTCATCGTCGAGCGAAGTAACGGATAGGTGGAGGGGAGATTCGATGTATGATCTGCTGCTGAAGAACGGAAGGGTCATCGACCCCGCCCAGGGATTCAACGCCATCGCCGATGTGGCGGTCGACGGGGAACGCATCGCAATCGTGGCAGCCGGCATCGATCCAGCGGGCGCCCGGCGGGTGATCGACGTGAAGGGCAGGACCGTCACGCCGGGGCTCATCGACCCCCATGTTCATGTTTACGAGGGCTTCACCCGGTTGGGCATCCACCCAGACCTGGTGGGGGTACAGGCTGGCGTCACGGCATTGGCAGATGCGGGGAGTTGCGGACCCTACACCTACCACGGGTTCCCGGTCCAAGTCCTGCCGAACATCGCCACCGACCTCTTCGTGTTCATCAACATCGCCCGGGTCGGGCTCGCCGTCAACCCGGAGATCGAAAGCGAGCGGGACATCGACCTCGATGCCGCCATTCAGGTGGTCTCGGAGAACCGCGGGGTCGTCAAGGGCGTCAAGGCCCGCATGGTATCGCCGGCGCTCAACATCATGGGCATGGAGATGCCGCGGATGGCGCTCAGGGTTGCGCGGGAAACCGGCACGAGAGCGATGTTTCACATCGGCCACCGGGTGGGCAACTACAGCGCCGATTTCATCCGCGAACTGCTGCCGTTGCTGACCCCTGGCGACATCATCACCCATATCTACTGCGACCACGTGGGCGGCGTGCTCGATCCCAACCGCAAGTTGATCCCCGAGGCGAGGGACGCGCTGGCGCGGGGAGTGTTCATGGACGTCGGCTTCGGCCAGACCCACTTCGGGTTCGACGCCGCCCGCCGCATCATCGATCAGGGCGTCGTGGCCCACTCCATCAGTTCCGACATCACCGGCGTTGGGCGGCGCACCACCGTCCACAGCTTCGTCGAAATGATGACCCGCTTCCTCGCGCTCGGTTTCAGCCTGGAGGAGGTGGTGGCCATGAGCACCGTCAACGCGGCGCGGGTGCTGGGCATCGAAGCCACCCACGGCAGCCTCGCTGCCGGACGGCTGGCCGACATCTCGGTGCTTGACGTGCGAGATGGCGATTGGACGGTGGCGGACACCGAGGGCGCCTCGATGAAGACGGGGAAGGCGGTGGTGCCCGTGCTCACCGTGAAGGGTGGGGCGGTCATCAGCCCGGAGTGGGGCCCGCGGCCCTGGGGTTGGACGCCCAACCCGCAACCGGAGTGAAGTGCCGGACGAGGAATAATCCGCAGATTGCGCAGATTTTCGCAGATTCGGAAAATGGTAGAATCTGGGCGCCGTGCAAGTTAGGCCGACCAACCAGCGTATTTAGACTTTCGCGAAGGTGGCGGACTATGAATTGGAGAGAGCGCATCGTAGTCGACCCTGCAATCCTGGTCGGAAAACCGGTTGTAAAGGGGACGCGACTAGCCGTGGAGTTTGTCGTCCACCTCCTCGGACAGGGATGGTCCGAGGACGAGGTTCTTAGAAATTATCCTGGCCTGATGCATGAGGACATCAAAGCGTGCCTGAGCTACGCCAGCGCAGTCTTGCACGCTGAGAAGGTTCACCCCCGCTAACCCCATGCCCCTCGACCCCATCGAACTGACGGTGTTCGCCAACCTGTTCGCCTCGGTAGCTGAGGAGATGGGCGTCACGTTGGGGCGCGCCGCCTACTCCCCCAACATCAAGGAGCGGCGCGACTTCTCCTGCGCCGTATTCGACGCTGAGGGGCGCATGGCGGCGCAGGCGGCGCACATCCCGGTGCACCTCGGCGCCATGCCCCACTCGGTCCGGGTGGCGCGCGAACGCCACAGCTTCGGTCCCGGCGACCTGGTGATCTTCAACGACCCCTACCTGGGCGGCACCCACCTGCCCGACGTCACTATGGTGTCGCCCGTGTTCACCCCGATCGACGGCGCCGAGGTATTGCTGGGGTTCCTCGCGACCCGCGCCCACCAGTCGGATATCGGAGGCATGACTGCGGGATCGATGCCGGTGTCCACCGAGCTGTACCAGGAGGGGCTGATCATCCCGCCGCTCAAGCTGCTCGAAGCGGGCCGGCCCAACCAGAGCCTGCTGGAATTGATCTACCGCAACGTCCGCACGCCTCGGGAGCGAGCGGGCGATTTCGCCGCCCAGATGGCGGCCCATCGCACCGGGGAAGATCGGCTGCGGGAGATCGCCGTCCGTTACGGCCCCGCCAAGGTCGTCGAGGCCTTCGACGCGGTGATGGCGTACACCGAAGCCGCCACCCGTATGGCCCTGCGGGCGGTCCCCGCGGGGACGTACGAGTTCGAAGACCGGTTGGACGACGATGGGGTGAGCGACGAGCCGGTGGTCATCAGAGTCGCGGTCACCATCGCAGATGGAGAACTGACGGCAGACTTCACCGGCAGCGCCCCCGAGCGGCTGGGGTCGATCAACGCGGTGCTGGCGGTCACTCAATCGGCCACCTACTACGTGGTCCGCTGCCTCACCGGCGACGAGGTCCCGGTGAACGACGGCTGCTTCCGGCCGGTGCGGGTGGTGGCGCCCGAGGGCTCGGTGCTGAATCCCCGCCCGCCCCGGGCCGTTGTGGCGGGCAACGTCGAGACCTCGCAGCGGGTGACCGACGTCCTGTTCGGTGCGCTGGCCAAGGCGCTGCCGGGCCGAATCCCGGCGGCGAGTTACGGCACCATGAGCAACCTGACCATCGGAGGCGAGGACCCCTATCGTGGGCGGCCTTTCGCCTACTATGAGACCATCGCCGGTGGGATGGGAGCCGGCCCGCTGGCCGATGGGCTCTCCGCCGTCCACGCCCACATGACCAACACCCTGAACACACCGGTGGAAGCACTGGAGTTCACCTATCCCTTCCGGGTGGCCGAATACAGCATCCGGCCGGACTCCGGCGGCGCGGGGACGCACAGCGGCGGCGATGGCGTCCGCCGGGTTTACGATTTCCTTTGTCCCGGGTCGGTGACGCTCCTCACCGACCGGCGGCGCTATCCCCCTTTCGGCCTGCTCGGGGGCGCTCCGGGGGCCACCGGCCGCAACGTGATCGAGCAGCGGGGTGGGGACGCCGAAACGCTGCCGGGGAAGATTACGCGCCGGGTCGCAGCGGGCGACCGCCTGACCATCGAAACGCCGGGGGGCGGCGGATGGGGCGCAGCGTAAGACGGTCTCGGTCCGATTCGTTGGTGCGTTCAAGCCAGCATTCGCACAGTTGAGGAGAGAACATGGCCTACCAACATCTGCTCTATGAGGTCAAGGGGCCCGTCGCCACCCTCACGATGAACCGTCCCGAGAAGCTCAACGCAATGAATCTGACGCTCCAGCGGGAGATCGTCGCTGCTATGCACGAGGCCGAGGACGACCCCTCGGTGCGGGTGATCCTGCTGCGGGGCAGCGGGCGGGCTTTCTCCTCCGGGTACGACGTGGCCCCCTCGGACCCGTCGGAGGCGCAACACCGCCGCACCGATAACATCCGGGAGGACATCCAGCGGCTCCGGGGCGTCGGCGCCCGCTGGGCCGAGATATGGAACCTGTCAAAGCCGGTTATCGCGGTGGTCCACGGCTATTGTCTTGCCGGAGGCACCGACCTCGCCCAGCACTGCGACCTCATCATTGCGGCGGAGGATGCGACCTTCGGCTTTCCCGCGGTGCGGGCCATGGGCTCTCCGCCGACCCACATGTGGGTCTACAACCTCGGTCCGCAGTGGGCGAAATACCTGCTGCTCACCGGCGACTCCATCGATGGCCGGACAGCAGAGCGGCTCGGGCTGGTATTCAAAGCGGTACCCGCCGCCGATCTCGACCGCGAGGCTCGCGAATTGGCCGGCAGGATCGCCAAAACACCATGGGAGTTGCTCGCCGCGAACAAGGGGATCGTGAACCGCGCCCTCGAATTGATGGGCCGGGGCCTCCTCCAGCAGTTGGCCGCCGAAACCGACGCGATCGCGCACCGGGCACCGGTGGCCCACGAGTTCAACTGCATCGCCGACGAACGTGGCTTGAAGGCCGCACTCGAGTGGCGCGATGGACCGTTCCGGGAGGATGCTGGTTAGCTAGAAGTCCGGCCGATAAGTGGGGTTTTGGAAGGGGCGGAGGGTTAGGGCGAAACGAGATGGGGCGCCGGTGAAAGATGGCCAGCAGACCGCTACCGCCAGCACCAAGCCCATCACGGAGGCCATCAGGCGCCCTATGCTCTTCAGTG
>SHYD01000039.1 GCA_009692945.1 Dehalococcoidia bacterium
CCAGGGCCGTCATCCCGCTCCCGGTCATCTCCGCCTCGTATCTGGAAGGGAAGGATGCCTTGTGCCATACTGACCGCACCTCGTTGGTGATGGGTTTGAACCTCCCATCTAGCCTACTCCGTTCCTACGGATGGCCCAACGAGGTTTTTTGATGGGGGATCAGGGTCGTCGTGGTACCGGGTGGTAAGTGAGCGGTAAGAATTCGCTGTTGAGGGGCGGCCGGGCTCAGGAGTGGGAGTGCACGAGGGCGAAGCCCTCTGCCGGGGGCGTGGGGGCGCCCCCCACAGAGAATTCACCTCTTTTTTCCTTCCTATTCCTCCGGGAAGCTGGCGCTGACCGCGATGGAGGCGCAGGCGATGATGGTTTCGCTGTTGGGCACCCGCAGCCCGCCGGCGACCGCCTGCACCGTGACGGTGCCGTGGGGGAACTCGGCCTTCACACGCTCCAGGTCTACGGAGGCTGGGTCGGGCACGCCCACCGTGACATCGACCAGCATCTCGCCGTTGCGCGCCCGGATATCCCGGAGCACCGGCAGGCTGGAGTGGCGCAGGGCGTCGAAGGCTGCCCGGCAGGCGGCCTTGGTGCAGTCATCGCCGTGGAGGTCCACCCCCATTCCAAACTCGAACACGTAGGGAATCGTGGCCATACCGTTGTTACCTCCGGGAATGTCGTTGCTGGCCCCACTGTAGCCGATGGGGCCGGGATCTGTCTCCCGGACGTCCGAGTGCCCATCAGGCGCCCCTGCCCCCATCGCTCCCTTCCTGCTATAATCTGCCCGTTCTGGGAGCGCCCGCAGCCGGGCGCCCATTCTCCGCATAATCTCTGCGCAGGAGGCGTTCATGGCGGTTACAGCCCTCGAGATCACGCGCCGCGGCCCGGTCGACGGCAGCAAGTCCTTCGGTGAACACGGAGCGTTCGAGTACCTGGAAGGCCAGGTCCACTTTGCCATCGACCCCAAGCACCCGGGCAGCCGGAAGATCGCGGACATCGACCTGGCGCGAAGGGCCGGTGACGGCTTGGTGCACTTCTCCGCCGATTTCTACCTGATCAAACCCACCGCGCCCAAGCCCGGCGGGCGAGTGCTCTACAACGTGACCAACCGCGGCAGCGAGCACCTGCTCTCCCACTACAGTTGGGCCAAAGCCGCCCCCCTCACCGGAGCGCCCGCCGACGTCAGCGACGGCTACTTGCTGCGCAGCGGCTACACGCTGGCCTACCTCGGCTGGCAGACCGATCTGCCGCCCGGCCCCGGCATGATGCGGCTCAACGTCCCCGAGGCCGTCGACGCCGCGGGTGCGCCCGTGGATACCCCCACCTTCGTCACCCTCACCCCCACCACGGTGGTGAGCCACTTCCTGTTGTCCGACCGGCGGCACCAGCCTTGGCCTTCGCGCGACCCCAACGACCCCGAGGCCACCCTCATCGTGCGCGAACACCCCGATGGCCCGGGCGAGGTGATCGACCGATCGAGCTGGAGCTTCGGGCGGGTGGTGGACGGCAAGGCGGTCACCGACGCCCGTTACGTGCGGCTGACCGGCGGGTTCCAGCCCGGCAAGTGCTACGAGGTGTACTACACCGCCATCGGCGCGCCGCTGGTGGGCCTCTCCTTCGCTGCCACCCGTGATTTCATCAGCTTCCTGCGCCACGGAGTCCCCGCCCAGGGCAACCCCTGTGCGGGGACACTCTCCCACGCCCTCGCGTTCGGAGCGTCGATGAGCGGCCGCTATCTGCGGGAACTGCTGTATTGGGGCATGAACGAGGACGAGGAGGGCCGCATCGTCTTCGACGGGATGAACATCCACACCGGCAGCGCCCGGCGAGGGGAGTTCAATATCCGGGGCGGGCAGCCCTCCTCCAATGTCTCACGCGCGCCCGGCAATACCTTCCCGTACCATTACCTGGACCAGCAGGACCCGGTCAGCGGCATCACCGACGGCATCCTCTCCCACCAGAAGCGGGAGCACTGGCCCAAGATCGTCGCCACCAACAGCGGCATCGAGTACTGGTGGAGCGGCGCATCGCTCACGCACACCGACCCTGCCGGTGAGCGGGACGTGGAGCCGCCGGACAACGTGCGGGTGTACTACATGTCCGGCACGCATCACTTTCCCAGCAAGCCCGAGTTGATCCTGGCCGACGACACCGGCTTCCGCACCCAGAACCACCAGAACACGGTGGACTACACGCCCATCCTGCGCGCCGCGCTGGCCAATTTGGACCGCTGGGTGCGGGAGGGCGTTCCGGCGCCGCCGAGCCAGTGCCCCCGCATCGGCAACGGCACCGGAGTGAGGCGGGAGACGCTGGCGGCATACTACAAGTCGATCCCCGGAGTGAGCTTCCCCAAGGCGCTGGCGTTGCGCACCCGGCAGGACTACGGACCCGAACTGGCGCAGGGCATTCCGGCCTACCCGCCAAGGGAGGGGGCGCCGTACCCGACGGTGGTTTCCTCGCTGGACGAGAACGGCAACGACATCGCTGGGGTGCGCCTGCCCGACCTGCGGGTTCCCCTGGGCAGCTATGCAGGCTTCAATACCCGCGCCGCCGAGGTGGGGGGGGAGGGCCATCAGGTGGTCGGTGGACCCCTGATCGGCTCGGTGATCCCGTTTGCCAAGACTGCGGCCGAGCGGCAGGCCAAGGGCGACCCCCGCCCCTCCATCGACGAACGTTACGCCAACAAGGCAGACTACCTGGCAAAGGTCCGGGTCTCGGCCCAAGACATGGCCAAAGAAGAGTATCTGCTGGCCGAGGATGTGGATGTCGTGGTGAAGCACGCGGGGGAGCGCTACGATTCGTTCCGGGGCGCGTAGGATGCGGGAGGATGAGGCTCTGCGTGATGATTCCGTGAATAAACGGCTGATCGGGGGCGCAGGTCATTGACACGGGATCCGGGCGGAGTACCGCTCTCAGTTCTCCCGGAAGCCCAAGCAACGCCGCACCCGCGAGGATGGCGCGGCGTCCAAACGCCGCAGCCTGCTGGGCGGCAGCTTCAACCACACCTTCGTCGGGGAGCAGTACCTGAACTGCCCGGTCAAGTCGGTCCGCCGGATGCAGCTCCAGAAGCTGATGGACGAGAATGGTCAGTCGCTGTGGGGCGGCCGGGTGGTGAGCCATCCCACCCTGGCCCAGTGGGAGGCCAAGGGCTATGGGCTGACCGACGCCGAGATCGGCGCACTGGAAAAAGCCGACTACTCTCCGGATGAACTGATTCACCGGGGCTGGCGCACCTGGGTATGCCGTAACGAGAACTTCGCCGTCAGCATCGGCACCAGCTACGTCGGCGAGGGTGAGACCTACCTCCGGATGCACAACCATCACGACGAGGTCCAGGCCGAACTGGACGAATTGCGGGCGCAGTTCGCCTCGTGGGGCGTGACAAACCGCGACGAGGCTCCGGCGAACGCCGTGGAGCACGCCATTGCCGACGAGGACCACGGCCTGTTCAATCAGAACGTGATCCGCGAGCATGTGACCACGCCCGAACTCAAGGAGGAGATGCGGAAGGCCTTCACCCTCCGCCTCCACTCTTACATGGGTATCTTCTAAACCACCCTCACCGGACCAACAAGATCAAAGGCCGCGTCCGGCCGGGAGAAGCCAATGCTCCCGCTCAGCGGAGCCATGCCCAACAAACGAAGGAGCAACCCCATGGCCCAGCCGCCAATGACACCCGCCGAACTGAAAGCCGTGCCCCTGAGCGGCCGGGCATTCCTGCTGATGCTCCAGGATGCCAGGAGCCAGGAATATCCGGAACTTCCTCCACTGTACCGGGCAATGTCCCGCGGGGAGTTGGAAACGGACTACGTCCAGGCGTGGATCAAGGACATGTACGCCTACTGGGACCAGCTCTACTACTCGACCGGCGGCGTCTTCGTCAAACAGAACTACGAGCCGGTCCGGATCAACGTCATCAAGAAGCTGGTGAAAGTCGAGGGCAAGGACCTGGCCCGCCAGTTCAACGGCGCCACCACGCCGGCCTACGAGGAGCTGTGGCTCCGGTTCGGCGAGGGGATGGGGATACCCAGAGCCGAGACCCAGGCGTGGAAAACCTTCACCCGCACCCATTTCGCTATCACGACGCTCAACCTCTACTCTCACGGGTACGAGTGGACCTGGCTCGACGGTATTGCCAGCTTCTATGCCGGCGACCTGCACAACCAGGCCTGCATGCAGGCGGCGCATGAGGCGTTGCAGCGTCATAACCACGCTCCGGCCAAACCGTTGGAGTTCTTCCGTTCGTACCTGGCCGATATCGCCAACGATCTGGTGTGGGAGGCCGCGGCGCTCGACGAGTTGTGCTGCACCACCGAGTGGCAGCACACGGCGGCAAAGGCGTTCCGGGAGCGGCTCGACATGGAGAACCAAGTCTCCGCGGCTGTCTGGACGGCGAGGGACGCAGCGCAGAAGCACGAGTCGCTTCCGGTGCAGGTGCCTTAACGGGGCTTCGGTGTACTGAAGGCAGAGCGGGCTTGGCGGGCCGCCCTGTCCCGGCTCCGCAGTTTTGGGGCTAGGGGTGAGTCTGAGTCTGTCCGAGCCGCCGGCGCTCCCGCGCCTCCACCGCAAACAGCACCCCTTCGACCGGCATCCGCCCGATGGCTCCCGAGCCATACATCGAGGCGATGACGACGCCGTCAGCCCCGATGAGGAACTCGGCCGGTTGGATGTAGCGCCCTCGCTCGTCGTCGCCCCACCAGGGGCCGAACGCGGCCACGGCTTCGTGAGTGAGCCCGTAACCGACGGGAAACGTGAGACTCAGGTCCGCCACCGTTTGGCCGGCCCTGGCAGCGTCGTCCACGGAGGCGGCGATGGGGACGATGCCAAGGGCGTCGAGTGTGCCCAGGTTCGCCTGATAGTGGGAGAGGTGGCGACGGCAGAGGGTACACCAGTCGCCACGGTAGAACCTCAGCACCACGAACCGGCCGGGCAGGTACGCGGGCAGGTGGAGGCGCCCGCCTCCCGTCAACGCCAGGGAGAGGCCCGGCAGTGCCGACCCCTCGATCAGCTTATCGCCCACCACGTGCGAAGGGTTCATGTGGCGCCTCCCCCTGCGTGGCGCAAGATTTCAGTCTTGCGGGGCCAAGTTCTGGTTGCGGAGCAACCCTCGACCATTCTACTTCCCCACCCCCAAGAAACAATCTCTCTCTTTTTCTGGGGTGGGGTAGCTGTACAGTGGTTATCGCCTCCCGGCGCTAACTCGTCCCCCGAAGACTGAGTAGTTTTCCACAGCGACACCACTGCGAGTATCTATATCAAATGTCAGGGGTTCGGGGGATATGAGCCACGCCCCCCACCCCAGCCAAAAAAGAGGAGAATTCTATGTGGGGGGCACCCCATAGGAGTGGGCAGGTTTCTCCTCGGACAACCTCGAAGGCTGTACTTCCCACCCACCCACCCATTCCGTTTGTGTGTGGGGACACCCCACGCCCCGGCAGAAGGGGCTGCGCCCCCTCTGCACCCCCCCCCGTCCTGGAACCCACATCCAGCCGCGAATTCAAAAGGTGCCCACCCCTGTGAGGGCACCTCCACTCCCTCCGGCAGAGGGCTGCGGCCCTCGTGCACTCCCACTCCTGAGCCCGGCCGCCCATCAACAGTGGATTCTCACCACAGCGAGGCCCGTCATCTTTTTGCGTGCCCCACGGCCGGGTCAGCCCAGCCGCATTGTCGTTGCGAGGCCGACGCAGGAGGCCGTGGCAATCTCTGGGCTGCGGCGGCGCGATGGGCACGTGGGCAGCGAGTGGAAGATTGCTTCAGGCTCCGTTCCTCCGCCTTCGCGAAGACATCGGGGCTCGCTCCTGCCGTTCCGCAATAAATCTGACGGCTACCCACCACAGCAACCACAGCACCACAGCGACGGGGGGTGAGAAGCTGGAGCCAGCCTGCTATACTACCCTAATATCTCAGGAGCATCCCCGTTCGTGACGTCTCCGGCCGCTTCAACACCGCCCAACCAAGTCACCATACGAGTCCCGGCCACCACCGCCAATCTGGGCCCCGGGTTCGACTGCCTCGGTTTCGCCCTGGATATCGTGGACACCGTCACCATGGCGCGCAGCCCCCGGGGCGATGACCTGAGCCGCCTCGCAGGGGAGGACCGGCAGCAGGCGGAGCTGGTCCTGCTGGCCGCCCGCCGGCTGCTGACCGAGGCCAATAGCGACATTGGCGGGCTCACGGTCACCTGCCGGCGGCAGATCCCGCTCGGGCGGGGACTGGGGAGCAGCGCGGCGGCCATTGTGGCCGGCGTGCTGGGCGCCAACGAATTGGCGGGGCGCCCGCTGGACCAGGAGGCCCTCGGCAGGCTGGCAGCGGCTATCGAAGGCCATCCGGACAACTCGTCCCCATGCCTGTTCGGCGGATTCCAGGTCTGCGCCATGGCAGGGGCGCAGTTATGGCACATCGGGCTGCCCATCCCCCCAGAATTGACCGCAGCGCTGTTCATCCCGGATTTCCCGATGCCGACTCACGAGACCCGCAAACTGCTGCCCGAGACCCTCAGCCGGGCGGATGTGGTGTTTCAGACCAGCCGGGCAGCGCTGATGGTGGGAGCGCTGGCAACCGGCCGGTTCGATTGCTTCGATGAAGCGACCCAGGACCGCCTGCATCAACCGGCACGGGGCACGGTGTTCGCCGGCATGTGGGACCTTTTCGCTGCCGCCAAAGGGGCCGGGGCCCTGTGCGCTTACCTCTCCGGAGGCGGTCCCACCGTGCTGGCGCTGGTCGACGGACCGGCTGATGCGGTGGTGGCAGCGATGGAACAAAAAGCCCGTGGGTCTGGTATTGGTGGTCATGGGGCCATCGCGCATCCTGCCAATGCCGGCGCGCACGTGGTTGCGTGCGCTTGATCGGCGCGACGGCAAGCTTGGCGTCACCGGTATAATGAGCCGGTGGGCATCATCCAGCTTCGCAGGTAACCTGTGCCGCTCATCGTTCAAAAATACGGCGGGAGTTCGGTGGCCGACGCCGGCCGCATCCGCCACGTCGCCCAGCGGGTGGCGGCGGCAAAATCGGCCGGCAACCAGGTGGTGGTCGTGGTATCAGCCATGGGCGACACCACCGACGATCTCATCGACCTCGCCAAACAGATCACCGACCAGCCGAGCCCCCGGGAAATGGACCTGCTGCTTTCCACCGGAGAGACCATCTCGATGACCCTGATGAGCATGGCGCTCCACGGCCTCGATTGCGACGCCATCAGCCTCAGCGGAGCGCAGGCGGGCATCCGGACCGACACGCTGTTCAGCCGAGCCCGTATCCTCAGCATCGACCCCACCCGTGTGCGCCAGGAGTTGGGCGACGGCAAGGTGGTTATTGTGGCCGGGTTTCAGGGCATCAACGAAGACCAGGACGTCACCACCCTCGGCCGGGGCGGGTCCGACACCACGGCGGTTGCGCTCGCCTGCGCCCTGACGGCTGACGAGTGCCAGATATTCACCGACGTAACCGGCATCTACACCGCCGACCCCCGGGTGGCTCCGGAGGCCCGCAAGCTCAAGGACATCAGCTATGAGGAGATGTTGGAAATGGCAACTCTGGGCGCCCGGGTGATGCACCCGCGCTCGGTGGAACTGGGTTCGGTCTACGGGATGCCCATCCGGGTGGCATCGAGCTTCGGATCCGAACCTGGAACGCTCATTCACGAGGTATCGTCTATGGAAGCTCGCAACAAGGTCCGGGGGATCGCCCATGACCTGGACGTGGCCAAGATCACCATCGTGGGCGTTCCCGACCGGCCGGGGATCGCCGCCACGATTTTCGCTCCCCTAGCGGCGGCAGGGCTGAGTGTGGACACCATCGTCCAGAACGCCGGACGGGAGAAATTCGCCGACCTCACCTTCACCCTGTCCAAGACCGACCTACCGCGGGCGATGAAGCTGGTGCAGGGCATCGCCAAGGATATCAATGCTCGGGACTGCATCAGCGACAGCGACCTCGGCAAGGTGAGCATCGTGGGGACCGGGATCCAGAATGCCCCGGGGTATGCGGCGCGTATGTTCGAAACGCTCTTTAAAGAGCGCATCAATATCGAGATGATCACCACCTCGGAGATCCGCATCACCTGCGTGGTGGCGGAAAACCGAGTGGCCGACGCCGTTCGAGCCCTGCACCGGGCCTTCGAGCTGGAACAGCCTGAGGACTAACGCCAGTGCGCCGCGTTGTTCGGAACAATGCCACGGCCCTCTTACTTCGATGAGATTGAGATAAGGAGCACCACCCAATGGGCCTTACGCGACTGGCCATCACCCGCCCGCTGGCTATCCTCATGCTCATCCTCGGCATCGTCCTCATGGGTGTCGTCTCTTACACTCGCCTCAAGATCGACCGCCTCCCGCCGATCTCCGTCCCGTTCCTCAGCGTCAATATCGGTTACCCAGGCGCCTCGCCCGAGGACGTCGAATCGCTCATTCTTCAGCCCCTGGAGGACGCCTTGGGCGGCGTCCCGGGCGCCATCTCGCTCCAGGCCACCGCCCGTGAGGGTTCCGGTTCCGTCAACATTCAGTTGAGCGAAGAGGCCAACCTCGATGCGGCGCTCGTCGACGTCCAACGGCGTCTGGCGTCCATCGCGCCGCAGCTGCCCAAGGACGCCGGCGACCCCCGGGTGAATAAGTTCGATCCCAACGCCTCTCCAGTCATGAACCTCGCCCTGACCGGTTCAGAGCTGAAGCAATTGTTCGACCTGGCCAACGACGTGGTGATGCCGAAGCTGCTCTCAATCCCCGGCGTGGCCGATGTGAATCTCTCCGGCGGCCTCCAGCGGGAGATCCAAGTGCGGCTGGATGTGGCCAAGCTCACCGGATACGGCATCTCGGTGGACCAGGTAACCTCCGCGCTCCAACGAGAAAACGTCTCGTCTCCGGCCGGCAGGCTCGATCAGGGCCGGACCAGCCTCGCGGTCCGCTCCATGGGTTTGTTCCAGAAAACCGATGACCTTGCCAACCTGATCGTCGGCACCAGGAATAACTCACCGGTCTACCTGCGCAACGTGGCCACCATCGTGGACACCAACAAGGAACCCAGCCGCTACCTCCGCTTCGATGGCGAAGAAGCCGTGGGCCTTTCCGTCACGAAACAATCCGACGCGAACACGATCCAGGTCGCCGCGGCCGTCAAGGCCGCGCTGGGCCCCCTCACCGTCGCGATGCCGCCGGGATCGAAACTCGTGGTGGTGACCGACAACTCCCGGTTCGTCCGCCGCTCCCGCGATGCGGTGCAGTCCGACCTGTTCCTGGCCGCCTTCCTCACTGCGAGCGTATTGCTGCTGTTCCTCCACACCTGGCGCAACACCCTTATTGTATTGCTGTCGATCCCCACCTCGCTCATCGCCACCTTCTTGGTCATGTACGCCTTCGGCTTCAGCCTGAACATCATGACGTTGATGGCGCTGGCCATGACCATCGGCGTGCTGGTGGACGACTCAATCGTCGTCTTAGAGAACATCCACCGCCATCTGCATCAGGGCGCGGCCCCTATGGCGGCGGCAATCGCCGGGCGGAGCGAGATCGGCCTCGCCGCCATAGCCATCACCTTCACCGACATCGTGGTCTACCTGCCGGTGGCGTTTATGCAGGGCAACGTCGGCCAGTTGTTCCAGCAGTACGGCATCACGGTGGCCACCGCCACCTTGTTCTCGCTGTTCGTATCGTTCACGCTGACACCGATGCTGGCGTCGCGCTGGCTCAAGACGCGCGACGAGGACGTGGGCACCGGCCCGTGGTCACGTTTCACAAGGGGATGGGAACGGGCGTTTGACGCGTTCTCGAATTCCTACGGCTCGCTGATGGGGCGGTTGCTGGGGGCGCGTATGCGCCTGGTGGTGGTTGGGATCGCCGCCGTTGCGGTGGGCATCAGCGTCTGGATGCCCTTCGCCCACGTGCTCGGAACCGAGTTCGCCCCTCAGGAGGATGACGGCATCTTCTCGGTCAACCTGCAGATGCCAACCGGAACGTCCCTGGCGGCCACCAACGAAGCAGCCCATCTGCTTGAGGACCGGATCCAGAAAGAGCTCCCCGAGTTGGTGAGCATGTTCTCCTCGGCCGGCGGCGGCGGAGGCTTCAACAGCAACACCAATAACGCCAACATCACGGTCGAGGTGGTGGATAAAAGCCACCGCTCCCGGTCGTTGGACGCCATCAGGGAACAGGTCCGGTTGTTCGCCCGGACGATCCCCGAGGCCTCGGTTCGGACCAACGTTCAGAACCCCCTGCCCGCGGGCCAGAACGTGATCAATATCAGCCTCCTGGGGGACGACCTCACGGTGCTGGGCCAGTTGAGCGACCAGGTGGCGAAGGTCGCCGAGGAAACCCCGGGGGTTTCGGGGACCCGCGCGTCGTTTCAGCCGCAGCAGCCCGAGGTCCGGTTCTCGGTCGACCGGGAACGTGCTTCAGCCGCGGGGATCACTGCCACTCAGGCCGGCGCGGCGCTGCGGACTGTGCTCCAGGGGAGCACAGTTTCCCAACTGCGGGCTGAGGGTGAACCGGCCCTGGACATCACCGTTATCGGTGAGGGGTCGACAACCCTGACCCCGGCTGCGTTGAGCAACGTTCCTGTCGGGATCACCCGCTCCGGCGCCATGGTGTCGCTTGCCCAGGTGGCCAGGCTGCAGAACGGCCGCAGTCCCGTACAGATCAGCCGCCTCGACCGCAAACGCACCGTCAGCGTCAACGCCGACGTGACCGGACGCACCGTCGGCGACGTGGCCCGGGATCTCAGAGCGAACTTGACACAGGTGGCCATGCCTCCGGGCTATCGCTGGGACATCCAAGGGACGGTCCAGCGTCTCGACCAGGCGTTCGCCGGCCTGTTCGCCGCCCTAATGCTGTCAGTGCTGCTCATTTACATGCTGCTCGTCGCCCTGTACGAGTCCTTGTTGACCCCGCTGTCGATCATGTTCTCGCTCCCGGTGGCCCTGTTAGGGGCGTTCGTCGGGTTGCTGGTCACGGGCAACACCCTCAACATCTTCTCCATCATTGGCGTCATCGCCCTGATGGGTTTGGTGGCCAAGAACGCCATCTTGCTGGTGGACTACACCAATACGCTGCGACAACGCGGCCTCGCGCGCAATGAAGCGTTGATGGAAGCCGGGCGGGCCCGGTTGCGGCCGATCATTATGACCTCCGCCACGGTGGTGGCGGCCATGATGCCCCTGGCTTTCAAGTTCGAGGCGGGCGCCGAGTCCCGCGCCCCGATGGCGGTGGTTATCGTCGGCGGCGTGATTTCCTCCACCGTGCTCACGCTGGGCTTGGTCCCGGTGATGTACACCATCCTGGACGACCTGCAGCGGTTCCTGAAACTGCCCGCAGAATTCCGCTGGCCCTGGCACCAACGCTCCCCTGCGCTGGACTTCGTTCCGGTCGAGGCTCACGTGGCCGCGCCGGCCCGCCCGCTGGCGCTGCCCACCACCATGGAGCGCACCAGCGGTGGTGGGGGAGACTGAGCGAGACCGGCCCTCCGATCCTTCCGACCGCGAGGGGGCCGGGCGGCCGGACGGGCCAATCACCCCACACAGACCGAACAGCGCTGCGAGTAACTGCTCGGCGTTCGGGAGTCGGACACGGGGGTGTAGAAGGCGAAGCCACCCTGTTCGTCCTGAGCTCGCCGAAGGGCCAGGGGTGTTCCCCCAGAAACAAACCCCTCTCTTTTTCCTGGGGGTGGGGCAAACGGCCGAGTCGCAGCACCTCAAGACTGAGTACTTACGGCAGCGACGGCACGGTGACGCCGCGGGCGGTTTCGGGTATGATCAGCACGCCCGCAGCCCATCCGTTCTTACGCCCCATGCCGTAGCCTGTTCATGTCATTCACCCACCTCCACGTCCATTCCGAGTTCTCGCTGTTGGATGGGATGTGCAACCTTCCCGCACTGGCCGCGCGGGCCAAGGAACTGGGCATGGAGGCGCTGGCGCTCACCGATCACGGCTCGCTTTACGGCGCCATCCAGTTCTACCGAGCGTGCAAGGACGCCGGGATCAAGCCGATCCTGGGTCAAGAGGCCTACGTGGCTCCCGGCGACCACCGCAGCAAGACCGCGGCCGACCGCGACCCCTCGCACCTTGGCCTGCTCGCCACGAGCGAGCGCGGCTGGCGCAACCTCATCCGGCTCACCACCAAGGCCCAGCTCGACGGCTTCTACTACAAGCCTCGCCTCGACCATGAACTGCTGGAGTCGCATTCGGAAGGGCTCATCGCCCTCTCGGGCTGCCTGAACGCCGAGGTCCCGAAGCTCATTCTGTCCGGCAATCTGGAGGAGGCGAAGAACACCGCCCGCTGGTACAAGGAGACCTTCTCCCATTATTTCTTCGAACTGCAGGACCACCCGATCCCGGAGTTGGTCCAGGTCAACAAAGTGCTGGTGGAGTTGAGCCGGGAGTTGGAGATTCCGCTGGTGGCCACCTGCGACAGCCACTATATCTACCAGGAGAACCACCTGGCGCACGATGTCCTACTGTGTATCCAGACCAACTCCAACATCCAGGATGAGAAGCGGATGCGCTTCTGTGACGACTCGTTCTATCTCAAGAGCCCCCAGGAAATGGCCGAAGCCTTCCGGGACTACCCCGAGTCGATCACCAACACCATGCGTGTCGCCGACCTGTGCGATGTCAAACTGGACTTCAACAAGCTCTACCTGCCCGAATACCCCACACCCGATGGCGAAGCGCCGGACGACTTCCTGGCAGCGCTGTGCTGGACAGGGCTGCGCCGGCGCTATTCCGAGGTCACCGCCGAGGTGGAGCAGCGCCTGCGCTATGAACTGGACGTCATTCAGCAGACCCAGTTCGCCAACTACTTCCTGGTGGTCTGGGACATCATCCGTCACGCCCAACAGAAAGAGATCCTGTACGGAGTACGCGGCAGCGCCGCCGCCAGCCTGGTGCTCTACTGCCTCGGCATCACCCACATCGATCCCATCGCCGCCCGTCTGGTGTTCGAACGCTTTCTCAACGTCGAGCGTAAAGAACTGCCCGACATCGACATGGACTTCGCCGACGACCGTCGCGAGGAGATGATCACCTACGTGACCCACAAGTATGGGCGGGATCACGTGGCCCAGATCATCACCTTTGGGACCATGGGCGCCAAGGCGGCGCTACGGGACGTGGCCCGTGCGCTGGCGCTCCCCTATAGCGAGGGCGATCGGGTGGCCCGCTTGGTGCCCGCTGCGGTCAACATGACGCTGGACAAGGCGCTGGAAGTGAGCCCTGAACTCGCCGAATTGTATGCATCCGACGCTATCGTGAAACAACTGGTGGACACCGCCAAGACGCTTGAAGGCGTGGCTCGCCACGCCTCAACCCACGCCGCGGGCGTGGTCATCTCCGCTGAGCCGCTGCACGAATTGGTGCCGCTGCAGAGGCCCAGCCGCGGCACCGAGCACAGCCTGGCCACCACCCAGTGGACCATGGAGGACATCGCCAAGGTCGGCCTGCTGAAGATGGACTTCCTCGGGCTGATCAACCTCACGGCGCTGGGCAAGGCGCGCGACCTGATCAAGCAGACCCAGGGTATCGAACTCGACCTGTTGCGGCTGCCCCTGGACGACCCGAAGACGTACGCATTGCTGGCAGCGGCCGAGACCACCGGGGTGTTCCAGTTGGAATCTGCGGGCATGCGCCGGGCCATCAAGGAGCTGCGGCCGCAGCACATCGGCGAGATCGCCGCTATGGTGGCGCTCTACCGTCCGGGGCCGATGCAGCACCTCCCCCGCTTCATCGACGCCAAGCACGGCCGGGAGCAGGTCCGCTTCCCGCACCCTGCCTTGGAGGAGATCCTGCGGGAAACCTACGGTGTCATCGTCTATCAGGACCAGGTGCTGCTCATCCTGCAGCACTTCGCCGGATACAGCCTCGGCATGGCCGACATTGTCCGCAAGGCCATGGGTAAGAAGAACGCCGAGCTGATGCAGGGCGAGCGGATGCGGTTCATCGAGGGCGCCGAAAAGAAGGGGTGCTCTCGTGATGAGGCCGTCCAGATCTTCGAGCTCATCGAGCCCTTCGCCGGCTACGCCTTCAACAAAGCTCATGCCACCAGCTACGCGCTCATCGCGTATCAGACCGCCTATTTGAAGGCGAACTTCCCTGCCGAGTATATGTGCGCGTTTATGACCTGCTTTCACGAGGTGCCAGACCGCTTCGCCGGCGTGGTGGCCGATTGCAGCCGCATCGGTGTCAAGGTGCTGCCGCCGGACATCAACCGCAGCGGCGTGGAATTCACCGTCGAGCCGGTCGCCGTCACCAAGGAAGGGCAGCAGCCCCTCGCCGTCCGGTTCGGTCTGATCGCGGTCAAGAATGTGGGGGAAGGGGCGCTCCAGGGCGTGCTCCAAGCGCGCGACGAAGGCGGGCCCTTCACCAGCTTGGAGGACTTCTGCCGTCGCGCCGATGTGCGGGCCCTGAACAAGCGGGCGCTGGAATCATTGATCAAGGCAGGGGCGCTGGACGGACTTGGCAAGCGGGGCGCGCTGGCGCTGGGGGTCGACCGCATCATGGCGGCTGCCCAGCGGGACCAGAAGCTGCGGGAGTCGGGCCAGTCCACCATGTTCGACCTGTGGGGCACCAGCGTCCCGGTGCCCTCCCCTGAGCTTGAACTGCCCGGCGGCGACGTCTCCATCAAGGAGAAGTTGAACTGGGAGAAGGAGTACCTGGGCGTCTACGTGTCGGACCACCCCTTCGCCGCCGCGGCCGGATCCGCCACCGCGGATGCCACCCTGTGCGGCCAGATCGACGAGGAGATGGTGGGCGTGACCGTGAAACTCGCCGGCCTGCTCGTTTCGGTCCGGATGCTGGCCACCAAGGACCGCCGCACCTTTGTTGCCGCTTCGCTGGAGGACCTCAGCGGGACGGTGGAGGTGACCGCCTGGCCCGAGTTGTACGAACGCACCAAGGCGCTCTGGAGCGAGGGCGAACTGCTCACGATCCGCGGCAAGGTCACCGACCGGCGCGGCGCGGTCCAGATCTCCTGCGACCAGGTGGAGCGCTACGTGCTCGACGAGCGGGCGCTGGCGTTCGAGGACGAGGGTGTCGAGGTCGAGCCGGCGGTCCGGCCGGCGCCCGCGTTCGCCCCGCCGAAAACCGAATTCGCCGCTCCTGACGCCGCACTACCGCAAGCTAAGTCGGAGCCGCAACTATCCCGTGAGGCGGCTGAGTCTCTGGCCGCATATATCCCGGAAGGACCGGGCCACATCTGGCCTGAACCCAGCGCGCCGGCGGCGGCTCCGGTTGCTGGCGGCCAGTACCGCAACGGCCAAACCAATGGCAACGGGCGCCCGCAGAACGGGAATGGAGCCAAGCGCAAAGGGCTCACCATCGAGTTGTACGAAAGCGCCGATCCCGAGAAAGACCTCACCAAGTTTCAATCGGTGCTGGCCGTGCTCGAACGGTACCGTGGGCAGGCGCCGATCCGGCTGACCGTGTTCAGCGGCGGCAGCGCCGTCCCGCTGGAACTGCCGGGGTACGGCGTTGCGCTGAGCCCCGGGTTGATGGGCGAACTGACTCCGCTGGTGGGCGAGAGCGCGCTCCGAACCGACGAGCTGTAGCCGATTGGACCCCTGGGTGGTGGTGGCTGACAGCTCCGTACCAATTGCAGGCGGAGATCTGGCGCGAGTTCCTTCAGCAGAACGGTATACCGGCTACCATCAACGCCAGGGACACCACCTCGTTCCTCGGGCTCTCTCCCTTCCCCTGCCGGCTGCTGACGCCTGCAGGCCACGCCGATGCGGCGCGCGCCCTGCTGGAGGAATTGGCCCAAGCCGTCCCCATCGCAGAGGACGAAGCGGACCAGCCGGATTATCCCTGATAGCCCCGCAACCCCTGGAGCCCCTTGAGGCCGGAGATCTCCCCCACGTGGTTGGCAACGTGATTGGATAGCACGCTGGCCAGAAACGCCGCCACCGCCATCGGCGGGCGGTTGGGGATATGGATGGTGACCATTCGGTCCATCTCGGCCGCATCGACGCCTTCCAGATAGCTCTCGGTCGCGGCAAAAACGGCTCGGGTGTACTCGCCGCACTGAGCCGCATCGACGTGGAGTCGCCGGGCCCACTCGCCCCACGGTACACCGGGTTGCTCACGGGGTTCGCTCAGACCGGTCCTGCCCAACCACGATGTCTCGTAGAGCGGGGCCTGCTCACCGCGGATGACCCGGTTGAACATCATATCCTCGCTGATCACCACGTGGGCCCACAATGCGCCGGCTGGATTCGCCACGCCGGGAGGCGCCCAGTGCAGTCCCTCGGGGGTCAGATCGGAGAGCATCGTTTGGAACACGTCGTGGTTGCGTTTCAACACCACCTGCACCACCGCTTTTGCGTCCATAGATAACCCGTTACCTTTCGCGCTGGTTGCGCCTACTGCCAGCGGCCGAAGCCCCACCCTCCGCCCGTTCCCGCAGGAGTCCGCGCGACCGGCACGTACTCAATCAGTTCGAAGTCGAGGTGTTCGAGGGCGCCGGCGGCGGCGATCCAATTGCGGATTTCGGAACTGGCCGAGTTGAGGCGCTCCTTGGGGAGGCTGCACAGCGCCTCGGCGTCCTTGTTCTGGAGGCCCCGCAGCAGCATCCAGTCGGTCTCTTCGTCCAGCGTGAAATGGCTCAGGCCACCCGACGCGATCACCGCGACCCGGGCGTCGCTGTCCCAACTCTCGACCGCGGCGCGGATGGCCTTGCCGAACGCGTAGCAGCGGCGAGGGGCCGGCTGGTTCGGGGGGTAGCAGGTATTGATCAGCACCGGAACGATGGGCAGCGGCTTGTTGTCCATCATGCGCCGCACGATGAACGAGAAGCCGTGGGGCATCCCCATGGGCCGCGCCTGGGTCTCCCGCCGCCAGCCGACATATCCGGCGGGGCCAATGGCGCCGCCGTACTCCTCCCGCAGGTAGCGGGAATGGGAGATGTCGAACTCGGCGTCGTTCAGGAACTCGACCATGTGCTTGGCCAAGTCCGCCCGCACCGGGACATCGAAGGTGACGTCACCGTAGCTCCACATCGATTGTTTGATGAACTCGGGGGCGCTGTCCGGGATGTGACGCTTCACCAGCTTCATCTGGTCGCCCCAGTAGACCCAAAAGGCGGGCATGTTGTCTTCGAACATGATCTCGTCCTGGTCGTCGGTGATGATGATCACCGCATCGGGGTTGACCGAGCGCAGCGTCTCGCTGAGGACGTCGATCCCCCTGATCAACTGGTTGTACTGGCCGGTGAAATGCTCCAGCGTCTGAGTCTGGGCGTGGCGGGGGTCGGCCTCCGCCAGCAACTGCTCGTAAGGCAGCACTTGGAAGGAGCGGGGCGAGATGAGCTCCCGGCTGCGTTTGTCGTTGTTCCCGTGCTGATGCCAGAACTCCGGTGGTTCGGTGATCATGTTGGTGTGCGAGGTACCCAGTCCCAACACTATCTTGGCCATGCCGGCGCCTCCTCTTGGTGATCGACTTCTGGGACCGTCCGAAAGCGGGTGTGACCGCCACTCGCGGCATTATCGCCCAGGCCGGGCGGGTGGCGCAACAAGTCGGTTTGCGCCGGTTTGCGCCTAAGAGTTCGCTGTTGAGGGCGGCCGGGCTCAGGAGTGGGAGTGCACGGGCGCGAAGCCTGTGTGTCCTGAGCTTGTCGAAGGGCCGGGGGAGTCGGGGGGTGCCCCATGGGCGTGGGCACCTTTTGAATTCATTCCTGGATGGGAGTCCCAGGACGGGGGGTGTGCAGAGGGGGCGCAGCCCCTTCTGCCGGGGTGTGGGGCGTCCCCACACACAAACGAAATGGGTGGGGTGGGTGGGAAGTACAGTCTTGGAGGCTGTCCGAGGAGAACCCTGCCCACTCCTATGGGGGTGCCCCCACATAGGATTCTCCTCTCGGTGTGTATGGGGGTGGGGCAACAGAACGTCTGCGTTCGCCGCGCCAACGATGGCTCGTCACCCGAAGGCTGAACTGAAGGGGTCTACGGTGTCACGCTGTGGGTTGGGCGCCCTGCTCCTGAATCACAGGAACGGGCTCCGCCCGCCCTTTGACGCACCCCAACCACCATACCAGCGCCCACAGTTCGATGAGCAAAATAAGGACGGAGGCATCGGGCAGGAGTCCGTGGTTCATCAGTTCCGGCACTATCAGCGCCACCACCACCACCGCCACGTTGCCCCGGGCCAGAAACCACGCCAGCGGGAACACCAGCAGCGCAATATCATAGCGGTGCGGATAGGGTACGGTGATGAGCGCCGTGAGGCATGCCAGGGCCACCGCGGTCGTTCCCGCAGGCGGCCGAAGCCATACCAGCGCCAGGGCCACCGGCAGCAGCACGAGCCGCTGAATGATGAAAACATTATCCGTGTAGCTGAGCAGCGCCCGGGGCCAATCGGTCCAGGTTAAGGGATGGGCGTACGCTAGGACCATGAAGATGGCCCCGTACATGAGAGGACGCAGATCACCCCGCCGGAGGTGGCTCAGCCCGAGCACGAGGACCGCCAGTCCTCCCAACTGCAGCTTCCCCGTGAAGACCACGAAGGCCAGTCCGGTCACCCAAGGCCGTTTCGTCTTCTCCCCCGCCATATATAACAGACAGCCGAGCACCAGCGGTAGGATGGTCTGCCCGGTGTTCACCAACCACTCGATGGGCGCCAGCAGCAGCAGCCACCCCAGGTGCATCCACGGCCGCCTCACCCCATCGACGCGCAACAGCCACAGCGAGACCAGCAACAACGCTGCATAGTTAGCGGCGTACCAAAAGGGGATGCGAACGGGTTCCGGAACGACGGCGAAGGGGAGGAACAATCCCACCACCCAGGGAGGATAGAAGAAGGCGTTGCCGTAGGGCGATAATCCCTGGAGCGCGCGCACCGGCCCGCTCAGGATCAACGCCGCCTCCCACATCCCGGGCTTCGGCGCCAGAACCACAAAGCAGGCTGCCATCAACCCGAGGGCAAGCGAAATGAAGGCCAGCGGGCGCTGGACCCGGAGTGAAAATCGGAGGGGGTTCATCTCAAGTCAGGATTCGAAACGGGGGGAACAGCACGCCGGCGTAGGCGGCTCAGGCGTCTCAGAACCGAAGCCCGAGCCACCCCGTATTCTACCGTTTTTCTGCAGTCAGGTTCCCGCGGCCCGCTTGAAGCTAACGCCCACGCCATTCCGGCCGGCGCTTCTCGGCGAACGCCCGGGCGCCTTCTGCAAAATCCTCAGAGGCGATGACAGCGGCGTTGTTCTCGCGGGCGAAGGCCTCCGTTTGTTCGGGGGTGTGGGTCAGCGCGAAACGCGCGTTACGTTTGGTGGCGCGCACGGCCAGCGGGGCGTTCGCGCAGAGGGTATCCGCCAGCTCGTGTACCGCCTGTTCCAACTGCTCCGGAGGCACCACCGCCAGCAGCAGTCCGAACTGGAGGGCTTGACGGGCATCGACCTGGGCGCCGGTCAGCAGCATGTAGAGCGCCGGCCCGAAGGGGATCAGCCGCACCAGCGGCTCCACCGGGCCCGGCATGCCCACGCGCACCTCCGGAAGGCTGAAACGGGCGGTTTCGGCCGCCAGACGGAAGTCGCAGCGGAGCACCTCCAAGAACCCCAGCCCTAGGGCGTAGCCCTGCACCGCAGCGATCAGCGGCTTGTCTATCTCCGGCCAGACCGGCGGAGGCGGGACCGGCCGTACCGACTGGAGCAGCTCCGCCCGCTCCTTCAGGTCCCGGCCCACGCTGAACGCCTGCTCCCCGGCGCCGCGCACCACCCCCACCCACGCCTCGCCCTCGGCTTGAAACCGCCGGTACGCCGCTGCGAGTTCGTGGTGCATCGCGTCCGTCAGCGCATTCAGCGCCTCCGGCCGGTCGATCGTGATGGTGGCGATATGTCCGGTGAGTTGGTAATCGATTGAACTGGTCATCGGGAAGACGGGGCGATGAGTTCGAGGTTGGGAAAATAGGTGCGGTAGCGAGCCGCATCGCGAGTGAGAAGGCGATAGCCGGACACTGACGCGTGGGCGCCGATATAAAAGTCCGGCAGTGGCGAGCGCCTCATCCCGCCGCGGCGCCGGTAGTCAAGAAACACCTTCCCTGCGAGGAATGCTGCCTCATAGGGAAGACCGTCGCGACGATACAGGCCGGCCGGGAGCGCTTCTTCGAGCGCCTCGATTGAGTCGAACCAGATGGACGCCTCGGCAAAGACGAGGGGGTTGATGACGAGGATCGACTCGTTAGCTATGCGCTCAAGCGTCGAGCTGGACCAGTAACTCCACATCGGGTCATCCGTCGCAACGTCCAGCAGGAAGTTGCTGTCCACCAGTACGGGGCTCACGATTCCGCTCGGGTGAGCGCCATGATTTCATCGGTGCTCATCGAGACGCTGCCAGCGCTCCGACGCAGCCGCGCCACTGCCATCGCCCCACGCGTGGGACGAGACGCTTGGCGCGCCTTCACGATGCGAACACCGTCTGGCTCAACCACGAATTCGACTTCCGTATGCGGTAGCAGCCCAGCCTCCTCTCGGACCTCTTGCGGGATCGTTACCTGGCCCTTCGACGTTATCCTCATGGCATCACCTCCTCTTACTGGTAGGAGTAGGAATAGCACAACAAGAGATTGCCGGGTGTGGAGCGGACCAAACTTCCACCAAACTTCGGTGGAGTACACTTCGCCGAGGTATGGTCCGCCCGCAGGTCATCTCTTTCGAGCAGGACTACTCTAATCAAGAGCGAGTGTCAGATCAAGAAATGGTACGCCCGGAGGGATTCGAACCCCCAACACTCAGATCCGAAGTCTCGTAGATGAGGTAAACACCGAAGCCGCGGCCTGATCAGACGACGATCCTGGAAGGGTATTTACACAAGATTTGACGAGAGCTCTCTTTGCGACTATACTGCTCCATCGAGAGGTGGGAGTGCGATGCGCCAATACGTCACTCGCCGGTTGCTGCTATTCGTCCCAACCCTGCTACTGGCATCCATCGGGATCTTTCTGATGATGCGGGTCATCCCTGGCGATGTCGCTCAGGTGATCCTGGGCGGTGACCGCGGCGGCGACGCAGCCGGCAGTCAAGAGCAACTGGAAAGCCTCCGGCGAGAGTTGGGCCTCAGCGATCCGCTGCCGGTACAATACGCAGCTTGGGCCTGGAGCATGGTCAACGGGGAATTTGGTGGCAAGTCGCTTATCGGCCGGGACCCTCTGTCCGAAATCATAGCCCGACGCTGGCCTGTGACATTCCAAACAGCGTTTTACGCGATCATCCTAGCCGTGGTGGTTTCCATACCGTTCGGAGTCATCGCCGCCGTCAGACAAGACGCCTGGCCGGACTACCTGGTGCGGCTCATGACCATCTCCGGAACTGCCGTGCCCAACTTCTGGTTGGCACTTGTGGCCATCTTGGTCCTGGCAGTTGCTTTCGAGTGGACGCCACCGTTACGCTACGTGTCTCTCTGGCAGAACCCCTTCGATCACCTGCAAAAAGTGGCCCTACCGGTGCTGGTTTTGTCTTGGGGGTTGAGCAGCAACATAACCCGAATCACCCGCTCCAGCATGTTGGAAGTGATGCGTCAGGATTACATCCGCACCGCGCGCAGCAAGGGACTCCAAGAGCAAGGAGTATTATGGCGCCACGCCCTACGGAACGCTTTGATTCCGGTCATCACGCTCTCGGGGTTACAGTTGGCTGGGTTGCTAAGCGGCACCGTGATCCTGGAGAACATCTTCGGCCTACCGGGCATTGGCCAAGGGATCGTACTCGCCGCGATGCAGCGGGATCTCCCGGTGGTTCAGAGCCTGGCTATGATCCTCGTCTTCACAATGCTCTGTCTGAACCTGGTGATAGACCTGATGTATTCGGCTATCGACCCGCGAATCAAGTATTCCTGACACGCATACCGGGAGGACAGGCGTGAGCGTGCAAACTGGGTTCGAGACGGGCCAGGCAATACGCCAGTGGGCCGCCCGGCCGTACCCGCTGCACCGGGTGCTACAGTTTGCGAAGCGCAAGCCACTTGGGGCTGTTGGCGGCCTAATTCTGTCCGGCATGGTCTTTGTTGCGATATGCGCAGCCCTGATCGCCCCTTACGACCCACTGCTGCAGGATGTGCCCAACAGGCTGCGTCCGCCAAGTCCCCAGTTTTGGTTTGGCACCGACAACTTTGGTAGGGACAGCTTTAGCCGTATCATCTACGGCTCCCGGGTTTCGTTGTACGTGGGTTTGACGTCGGTCGTCATGGGGACGGGCATTGGGGTGGCACTGGGGGTCGCCTCGGGCTACCTGGGGGGCAAGGTGGACCTGGGGCTTCAACGGATTGTTGACGCGCTGATGGGTTTCCCGGCCCTGGTCTTGGCGCTGGTGCTCGTCGTCAGTCTGGGACCATCCTTGAACACCGTCAGTATCGCCATCGCGGTGGGATTCGTCCCCCGGATGGTCCGCCTGTCCCGGGCCAGCGCATTGGCGATCAAACAGGAAACCTATGTAACTGCCGCCCAGGCGATGGGGTGCAGCACCTTCCGGATCATTACCCGGCATGTGTTACCCAATTCCATGGCGCCCGTCTTCGTGTTGGCGACCGGTTACCTCGGTACGGCCATCGTGTCGGAGGCTAGCCTGAGTTTTCTGGGACTGGGCGTGCCACCACCTCATCCCACGTGGGGAGGAATGCTGCAGTTCGGCGCCCAGGGCTACCTCGAATCGGCGCCGTGGCTCACCATCTTTCCCGGCTTCGCACTCACAGGCGCAACCTTCGGCTTCGCCCTGTTGGGTGATGCCCTGCGCGACGTGCTCGATCCACGTCTCCGCGGTAGGTGAGCCTACCCAAGGGCACGACGAGAAACGGTCTCAGTTTGTGAAGGATGTTGTCGCCCTCAGCCAACACCCACCGGACAGGTTCCTGGGCCGGGCAGTCCCGCTCTACTTATCCAGCCAAACGGTTGCCATATCGGAGTTTCTCGGCGGGGTCTCTGCCGGCATGGCTAGCCCTTTCACGTGCGAGCGGTACGGAACCACGCCAAGGTCGCCTGACATGGGTACAACGTATACACGGTCCCGGATAAAGTACTGCTCCAGCTCTCGCCAGATAGCAATGCGCTCTTCAGTCTTTTCTGTGCTGCCAAGGCGCCGGTAGAATTCCGGCACGCGGGCATCCTCATGCACGGTGGTGGACACCGGGCTCAGGCTACGCCGGGTCAGGTGCCCCTCTGTGGCCTCGGGCAGCGACGCGGTAGTGGATCCGATCTTCATGTCGTAATTGCCTTGCTGGTTGACCGTAAACTCGTTGGCGACATCGTAAAGAAAAATTTCTGCGTCGATCCCCAATGGAGCCAGGCTGCCCTGGAGGAATTCACAGCGCACCGCCCAGGGGCGAACGCATGCGGCGATCGCCTTGAGACCGTTCGGATACCCCGCGTCCGTAAGCAACCGCTTAGCCTGGGCCTTGTCGCTCTCACGCGTTGCCAGGTTGTAGCCCGGCCAGGTATCCCATCCATGGCTCGGCCAGGGGGACTTGGGGCTGATCATCGTGTGCAGAACCCCGAAGCCGCCCGACACCGCCTGGATTGCCTGTCGCTTGTCGAGCCACAGCGAGACGGCCCGCCGGACTCGCTCGTCCTGGAACGGCCCGGAGCGCAGTGTGTTGAAAGCGACATACTGGTGTCCGGCGATGACCTCTCCGAACCACACCTTATTGCCCAGGGCTGTCTCGTACGCTGCCTTTCTCTCAGGGGTCATGTAGTATCCAAGCCCACGCGTGCCGCCGTCGAGCCGGCCGGTCCGAAATGCCGCATCCATTGCGCCGGGATCTTTGAAGATGACGTAGTCGACGCCATCCAGGTAAGGAAGCAGGCCACCCTTATCATCCTTTTCCCAGTATTTTTCGAAACGGCGGACCTGGATCACGCTCCCTTGCTCATATTTGTCCATCTTGAAGGGGCCTGTCCCCACCCAACCGACATCTTTGGGAGATACGTCCACCTGTCCTTTGTCGATGAGCGGTCCCATCAAGTGTTCAGGTGTCTGGATGATGGGGTTGTAGTCCATGGCGAGGAGCATCGGATAGATGGTCGATGGACGGCCCAGCGTTACCCTGACTTGGTTGCCGTCCAAGACCTCCACTCGCTGGACATCGCCGAAGGTGGCCTTGTAGATCGCCGGCCCCCGAACTTTGTCGCCTGACTTGGCGCCGAGGTACGCCATGTCTATCCAGAACTTGACGTCTTTCGCGGTGAAGGGTGTCCCGTCGTGCCACAGCACGTTGTCGCGGACTTTGAAGGTCCATTGGGTGAAATCGGCATTAGACTGCCACCTTTGGGACAACCCAGGGCACAATTGGGAAACGTCGGCTCGGCAGGGCTTGACCAGGTTGCTGTCTCCCCAGATTGCTCCAGCCGGAAGCAACAGTTCGTAGAACGCCGAACGCATGCTGTCCCAGGTTGCGATGGGATCACCGCGGTGTGCGAGCGTCAGGATG